>JAYFPQ010000078.1:0-43315 GCA_034927595.1 Christensenella sp. | reverse complement strand
ATCGCGGCCGTCGCGGAGAAGAGCGAACTCTCGAAGAAAGATGCAGAGAAGGCTGTCACCGCGTTTCTGGGCTCGATCGAAGAGTCTCTGAAGGCTGGCGAGAAGGTTTCCATCGTTGGTTTCGGCACCTTTGAAGCGAAGATTCGTCCCGCTCGCAAAGGCCACAATCCGCAGACGCGCAAGGAAATCGACATTCCGGCTTCCAAGCTGCCGACGTTCAAGGCTGGCAAAGCTCTGAAGGATTCGCTCAACTAAGCTCGATATCCGATATACGCCGCAAGGGGAACCCTGCGGCGTTTTCGTGTTATGTGTAATTAGTGGGGTGTTTGAGTCGCAACTGAAACTAATTACAGAATTCGCTTGATTCGTGCGCTGTTTTGCGCGATAATGAACGAAATATTCGAAGAGATGGGAGTTGGTGCAGCATGAAACAGTTTCAAGACCGCATTCGCACCGAGGGGCGTGTGCTTCCTGGCAACATCATAAAGGTAGACGGCTTTTTGAACCACCGTGTGGATACAGCGCTGATGCGCAGCATGGCAAAGGAATTCAAAAGCCGTTTTGATTTAACGGGGTTAACGCTGGTTCTTACGGTTGAGGCATCCGGCATCGCGCTTGCGACAATCTGCGCGGAAGAGTTTGGCGTTCCGCTCGTGTTCGCTAAGAAGGCAAAGTCGGACAACATAGAAGGCGGTCTTTACAAAAGCGAAATCTACTCCTATACCTATAAAAAGCAAGTAACTCTCATCGTCTCCAGCCAGTGGCTGAAGGCGACCGACAAGGTGCTCATCATTGATGATTTTCTCGCCAACGGCGAAGCGCTGCGCGGGCTCGTTGAAATCGTTCAGGAATCCGGCGCGGAACTGCTCGGCATTGGCGTCGCGATTGAGAAGGGATTCCAACCCGGCGGGCAGAAGCTGCGCGACGCGGGAATCCATTTGGAGTCGCTCGCGATTGTGGAAAGCGCGAACGAAACCGGAATTGTCTTTCGGGGGGAGTAACGAATGCGCGAACGGGTCGTAGTTCTGGACTTTGGCGGGCAGTATAATCAACTGATTGCCCGCAGGGTTCGCGAAGCGGGCGTGTACAGCGAGTTGATTCCGCATGATGCGCCGCTTGACCGTATAAAGGGGGAGTCGCTCAGCGCGATTATCCTCACCGGCGGGCCGGACAGCGCCTATGTCGAGGGCGCGAAGGCCTGCGACAACGCGATCTTTACGCTCGGCGTTCCGGTGCTCGGCATCTGCTATGGCATGCAGTATCTCGCCAAGGTATTCGGCGGGGAAATTGCGTCGGCGGATGTTCGGGAGTATGGGCATACGAAAATCAGGTTCCAGCCGCATCCGCTGTTTCGCGGCATGGGCGATGTCGTTTGGATGAACCACAACGATTCCGTTACGAAAGCGCCTGCGGGCTTTACCGCAATCGCTTCTACGGATGCGTGCCCGGTTGCCGCGTTTGCAAACGAGGCGCGAAAGCTCTATGGCATTCAGTTTCACGCGGAAGTAACGCACACCGTGAACGGGCAAAAGCTCTTTGAAAACTTCCTGCGCGAGATTTGCCAGCTTCGTTGCGACTACAGTGCCGCAAACCTGAAGGACGAGCTCATTGCGCAGATTCGTGCGCAGGTGGGGGACAAGCGCGTGATCGGCGCACTCTCCGGCGGCGTCGATTCGTCCGTAGCGAGTGTTCTGGTGCACGAGGCGGTTGGCGAGCAACTGACCTGCATCTTTGTTGACCACGGTCTGCTGCGCGAGAACGAAGCGGAAGAGGTCATGCGCGTCTATCACGATACGCTCGCGCTCAATATCATCAAGGTCGACGCGAAGGATCGGTTCCTTTCGAAGCTTGCAGGGATTGTTGAACCGGAGCGTAAGCGCAAGATCATCGGCGAAGAGTTTATTCGCGTGTTTGAGGAAGAGTCCAAGAAGCTCGGCGGCGGGGAATTCCTGCTACAGGGCACGATCTATCCGGACGTCATCGAAAGCGGAACGAGCAGCGCAAGCACGATCAAGAGCCACCACAACGTTGGCGGCTTGCCGAAGGACATCAGCTTTGTCGGGCTTGTTGAGCCACTGCGCATGCTGTTTAAGGACGAAGTGCGCGCGCTCGGCGAGTCGCTCGGCATTCCGCATGAGCTCGTCTGGCGGCAGCCATTCCCCGGCCCGGGACTTGCGATTCGCGTGCTCGGCGACGTAACGGAGGAGAAGCTTCAGATTCTGCGCCGCAGCGACTATATCTTCCGCGACGAGATCAAGAAAGCGGGTCTGGCGGAAGCCATTTGGCAGTACTTCACCGTGTTCACCGGCATGCGCACGGTCGGCGTTATGGGCGATCTGCGCACGTACGATTATATCATCGGCGTCCGCGCGGTCACGTCCACGGACGCGATGACCGTGGAATGGGCGGAGATTCCATATCCCGTACTGCGGCGCATCAGCGAGCGAATTATCGGCGAGGTGCCGCACGTCAATCGCGTGGTCTACGACATTACGAGCAAACCCCCGGGAACGATTGAGTGGGAGTAAGCCGTACAATAAACAAGGAGCCGAAAAAATGAGAACAAGACGAATCGGTATGTCGCTTTTCGGCGTGATTATTTGCGCAATCAGTGTAGGAATTTTTAAGATAGCGGCGCTGGGTGTGGACCCGTTTCAATCGCTGATGAGCGGTCTAGACGCGCTAATACCGATCCCATTTGGCACGCTCTACGTAATTGTTAACGTGGTACTACTGCTGTTTGCCCTCATTTTTGACAGGCATTACATCGGTATTGCAACCTTCATCAATCTCTTTCTTCTGGGCTATATTACGCAGTTTACCTATGGCTTTCTTCAGACGGTAATCGTAGCGCCTTCGCTTCTATTCCGCGCATGTTGTCTGCTTGTCGGCATCGTGATCATCTGTTTCGGATCGGCGTTTTACATGACCGCCGATCTGGGGGTGTCCACCTATGACGCGGTGGCACTGATCATCTCCAACACCTGGAAAAAAGGCAAGTTCCAATACGTGCGCATCTGCACCGATATTGTCTGCGTCGCAGCGGGCGTCGGTATCTTCTTGATCGCAGGCGGAAAACCGTCGGCCATCCCAACCATCGCAGGCATCGGAACCATCATCACCGCTTTTTTCATGGGACCGCTGATTGCGTTTTTCAATGAAAAAGTCGCAAAGCCATTTTTAAACAAAGGCACCAAACAGTAAGAAGCATCAGCGAGCGAATCATCGGCGAGGTGCCGAACGTTAATCGCGTGGTCTACGACATCACGAGCAACCCCACGGGAACGATTGAGTGGGAGTAAATAGTTGTTTCGGTAATGCGAACACTGTTTAGAATCTAAGTCGTTCAATGAATAAGTTCTATTTGAAAGCTGGTCGACTAAACCAGCTTTCTTTTTCACAAAGAATATGCGTGAGAATATTGTGTTTCGCATTCCTGTCCTGCTATGATGAAGAAAGCAAGTAACACCAACCATACGACAAAGGAGGAAACATGAAAAAAGCATCGATCGCACTATTCATCCTTGCATCCTTGTTTGTCCTGTCCGCTTGCGGACAAAGCACAGCCAAACCGTCTTTGAGCGAAGCAAATGCAGCCGATTCCAAGAATAATGTTCCGGCTGGCATGGTGGATTCCGTTCTCGTGAATCCGATCGTCGTATACGAAGAAACACTTGCTGATTTAACAGCGAATCAAGGCGGGAACATCGGCACCGGTTCCGAACAACGTGAGATCACGAAGGAGGGCGTTGAGTTTCATGCCAGTGAGGGCGAGAACCCGTTCCTTCTATTTGCGAAAGGACTGAACGAAGCAGCTGATGTAAAAGATGGGAATCAGGCGTTCTGCATTCGGTTTAAACCCTCCGCAAAAGACTTTGGATTCATGCTTTCCGCCACCAATAAGCTCGGCATTACAATTGGGGAGGATTCGGTTCCGCTTGTTTTCTCCATTGAGCATGAATACATGGTGCCAATGGAAGGAACCTTAAAGATTGAACCGGAGAACTGGTACCGTGCGCTGATAGCGATCAATCCAGCTGGAGAAATGAGCGGCGTGATCTGGAAGGATAGCGAAGAGAGTACGAACGCATATTTCTATCTTGACAACAGCCAGTTTCACGATGAGAATGATATGAATCAGTCTTGGCAAATTCTCATTGGATTTCTAGGAGAAGCAACGTTTACCATTTCCGACTATCAATATTACACATTTTCGGATATAGTAAGAGCCGGTTGAATTCTAGATGTTGCCAATAAATAGCTACTTCCGGATGAAATCATTCAAGAAATATTAAGAAAACAGAGGTGATTGAAATGTCTTACTATTATGTCATCGGCGTACGAATGGACAACCGCGTAAGCAACGCTTCCAACTTTCAGCAGGTGCTGACCAAGAACGGCTGCAAGATCAAGGCGCGTCTGGGTCTTCACGAAGTCAGCGAGGACCTCTGCGCGACGGATGGACTGATCATCCTCCAGCCCTACGGCGAAAAGGACGAAATCGAACAGCTCGTAAAGGAACTCAACGGCCTTGACGGAATCAAAGCCAAGCTGATCGATCTGAACTAAACTACCAAGACAGAAACAATAACTGAACCGAGTATAAATGTAAGCCCGAAGGCATCTTGCTTTCGGGCTTTTTTCGCATTTCCTGTTGACAATAGAGAGGCGTAATGCTAATCTAACACTGTTAGAACATTGTAACATTGTTAGGCGGAGCGATTATGTCAACCGAAGAATTAGCAAAACAGAAGAACGAACTCGTGAGAAACGGGTTCATTCAAGCCGCAAAGGAGATCATCCTTCAAGAAGGCGTTGAGGGTGTTTCCGTACGAAAGGTTGCGCAGGCGACGGGATACTCCTACGCGACTATCTATCACTATTTTACGGATCTAAACGCATTATTGCTCTCGGTGAAGGAGCGAATGGTGGATGACGCTGCCGCGCATTTCTCCGTAGGCGGGAGCGCTCCGTTCCATTCGGTAGACGATTTAAAGCGAAGCAACCGCGCTTATGTGCAGTATTATCTGGACAGGCCAAATGTCTATCACTTTTTTTACTCCTATCGCTTTGAGCATGCCCCCGCGCCAGATTACGACACTAAGTTTCAAGACGGTTGGATTTATTCATATCAAACGTTTGTGGAGAATGGGCTCCTGCAGCCGCAGGATGTCATCCTTACGGCAAAGACGGTGATCTACGTCATTCAAGGACTGCTTGCGTTATATTTCTCCAGTAATGGGTTAACGCAGGAAAAGCTCTTTCAGGATATGGATGATACTATAGACTATTTATTTCACGAGAGGAGCAGATTATGAAGGTTGGAATCATCGTTTACTCGAAAACAGGAAATACGCTTGCCGTTGCCGAAAGAGTTGGCCATCAATTGGAGACAGACGGCATCGCAGCATCGGTCGAGCGATTCAGCGCAGAGACGCTTCCGCAATCCAACAAACCGGTGCGCTTGACGGCGGTTCCGAGCCCAAATGAGTTCGACGCCGTCATATTCGGCGCTCCCGTACAAGCATTCTCGTTGGACCCGGCGATGGCGCTCTATTTTGAACAGATCAACTCGATCAGTCCGAAGAATGTGTTTTGTTTCGTAACCCAGTATTTCAAGAAACCGTGGCTGGGCGGAAATCATGCGATGAAACAGATGCTCGCTTTGCTCAATAAGAAAGGCATATCTGCCAAACCGCTTGGCGTGGTCAACTGGTCGAGCGAGCAGCGTGAAGAACAGATTATGCAAATCATTGGGCAGTGTTCGCATGCGTTCAAGGAGTAAGAAGATGAAGAAGTTTTTCAAGTGGTTTGGAATTTCGGTGGCTGTCTTTCTGGCGCTCATCGCAATTGTCGCGTTTCTCGGCATAGGTCAAACGGAGCGCCTCACCATTCAGCCCGTTGACTTTCAGCAGGCGCCGGACGGAACCTATCTGGGCGAGTACAATGGGTTTCGCTTTACGAACATTGTAGAAGTAACCATAAAAGATCATCGTATTCAACAGATCAACGTGATCAAGACGCAGCGCGACGAGCTGAGCCGCGAATTGGCGGACGCGGTGATTGAGCAGCAATCGCCCGTGGTCGACATGGTCTCTGGTGCAACGCTCGATCACAACGCGTTCTGCAAAGCGGTTGAAATCGCGCTAACCAACGCGAGCAACGGAAAATGAGTCGTGTAAACGTACTCCGTTATTTAAAGGAAGACCCCGAACTCCGTTATTGGATGTTCGGGGTTTTTGCTTTGATGAATATGCTTTCTCGATTCAGGTCGAGTGTTTTTGACGTAAGTTGTAACAGCAATTCTTCCAGCGCCGAGAGCGCCGCAATTGAGCACAAAAGAACGGCGGAGATCTTCAGCCCCATCAACCAGAGAAAAATAGGGAACAACACGAGCAGAATTCCCGTCGCTTTGTTTGAGTAGGTGTGCAGAAACGCGAACGTTCGAAACCGAATAAAACAAATCAGCGCAGCCACAACACGAACCAGGCCGATTCCGGCAATCCATAGAACGATCCAAAGAGGCCAATGATAGTAGGGGAGAAAGAGGATCAGCAGCACGACGCAGAGCAAAAAATCAGCCGCGCTGTCGAGCCGCGCACCGAAGCTGCTTTCAGCGTGGAAGCGGCGCGCAAAGAATCCGTCGAGCAGATCGCTCAGGCACGCGAGCAGATAGAGCACAAAGAACCAAACGGAAAGCGGGCGAAACAGCAACAGCGCGAGCGCGAAGAGCATTCGTGCAAACGTCAACAGATTTGGAATTTGCTTTTTCATTGAGCGCTACTTCATCCAATCAAATCGTTCAATTACATACCGAAAGAGCAGTTCATTATATCACACTTGCGCGTTCAAAAGTCTTCCGACACGTGTTCCGGTCAACACGATTCGAGCGCTTTTGTGCTATAATACCACCATGGTATTTTCGAGCCTGACATTCTTGCTGCTGTTTTTACCGCTGGTGCTCGCGGTCTATTTTGCAAGCCGCGATATTCGCTGGCGCAACGCAGTCTTGTTGATTGGCTCGCTGCTTTTCTACGCTTGGGGCGAGCCGGTGTTCGTGCTCGTCATGGCGGGCGTCACGCTCTGTGTCTACGCGGGAACGCTCGCGTTCAGCGCGTCGAAGAGCGCCGCAGCAAAGAAGGCTCTGCTGATTCTGACGATACTGCTTTCGCTCGCCGGATTGATCTACTTCAAATACTCGGCGTTTTTCGCAAATCAACTATTCGCCTTGTTTGGCAGCACCGCTGTGTTGCAGACGCCGCGGCTGCCGATTGGTATTTCGTTCTTTACCTTTCAGGCGCTCTCCTACGCGGTGGACGCCTATCGCGGAAACGTTCGCGTCCAAAAGAACTACGCGCTGTTGCTGCTCTATGTTTCCTGTTTTCCGCAGCTCATCGCGGGCCCGATCGTGCAGTATGCCGACATTGAATACGAGCTTGCGTCCCGCCAAACCACGCTGGACGACTTTTCCGGTGGGATGCGGCGCTTCGCGCTGGGACTATGTAAAAAAGTGTTGCTGGCGAACATGCTGGGTGAGATGCTCACCGCGCTGCCGGAGGCGGGCGCATCCGTTGCGGCAGGCTGGCTTACGAGTGCGGTCTTTGCGATGCAGATTTACTTCGACTTCTCCGCGTATTCCGATATGGCGATTGGCCTCGGGCGTGTGCTCGGATTTCGCTATCAGGAGAACTTCAACTATCCATACATCGCCCGTTCGGTCTCCGAATTCTGGCGCAGATGGCATATTTCACTGGGACGGTTCTTTCGCGAGTATGTCTATTTTCCACTCGGCGGAAGCCGCAAAGGCGCGCATCGCACCACGCTGAATCTGCTCCTCGTTTGGACGCTGACGGGCTTATGGCATGGCGCAAGTTGGAATTTCGTGCTCTGGGGGCTGTATTACGGCGTATTGATCGCGCTGGAGCACGGCGCATTCAAACGCGCGGTCAAGCATATGCCGCGCGCGGTTGGAGTTGTGCTGACCCTGATTGCGGTACTGTTTGGTTGGGCACTGTTTTATCAAGCGGATCTCTCGCGCTGCGCCAGCCAAGTGCTGGCTATGCTCGGCGTGTCCCTGCAGGCAGGAACGCCGCAGTTCGTCGGTTGGTTGGACGAACAGACGCTCTACGCCATTCGCACCTATACCGTGTTCCCGCTGCTCGCCGCCGTGCTTTGCCTGCCGATTCTACCGACGCTAGAGCGAGCCATGAACCATCGGCTACGGTTGCAGCGCACGGTGCATCTGGGTTCCACGCTGCTTCTGACGGCGGGCGTGGTGCTCAGCATACTGATGCTGGTTTCGGATAGCTACAATCCGTTTCTCTATTTTCGTTTTTAACTTGTTTCGGAAAGGAGGCAGGCGATGCGTCGAAAACTGACATTTCTCGTGACACTCTGGTGGCTGATTCTCTGCGGCGCGCTCGGCGTCTGCCTGCTGCTGTTTACAAACAAGACGCCCGTGGTATCCGAGGCGGAGAATCGAACGCTCGTCGGGTTCCCGACGTTGAGTTGGAGCCTGTTTCAAAACGGCGGATTCAGCGAGGCGTTTGAGGACTTCCTTTGTGATCAATTCTTTCTGCGAAACGAGATTGTCGACGCGGCGAATTCCACCAAGCATCTGTTTTCCGCGCTGACGGTAGACGAACTTCTCAAGGAGGATGGAGAGGAAGCGTTTGCCCCGTTGCAACTGCCGACGGCCGAAACGCAAAACAAGAATCCGGATATTGCCGAGTCCGCGCAAACGGATCAGACAACTCTGCAACCGGAGCAGGAGACCGAATCCGAGCAGACAAACACAAATGAAGTGGTATCCGGCGATACCGCGAGCGTTTGGCTGGACAATCGCGACGGAACCAAGACGGCGCTGCTGACCTACTCGCGCGAAAACATTCAAAAGGCAGCGGACACACTGAACGCCTACGCAGCGTTGTTGCCGGAAGGGGGTACGGTCAGCGTGCTCTTCGCGCCGCGTTCGCAGACGGTGAACCTTTTCGCGCTGCATACCGATACCCAGAGCGACTGGTCGAGCGATATAGAGCCTCTGTTGAAATCGCTCGTTTCGAAGAATGTCTCCGTGTTTTCCGCATACGACATCTTTCGCCAGCCGATTCTGGACGGAGAGTACGTCTATTTTCGCACGGATCATCATTGGACGGCGCGCGGCGCATGTCTCGCGACAGACGCGATGCTTCAGGCAAGAGGCTACCAGACAGTTCCTTTATCGGATTATCGCGAGCAGACGATCGAAGGGTATCTCGGCTCCATCTACCTGCACGGCAGAAATGCGAAGCTGAAGGAGCTCGTCGACTCGATCGAGGTGTTCTATCCGTTGCTGCCCGCGAAGGCATATCGCGTTTCAAACGCCTACAAGAAGGGCGAGTTACCGGTGATTGACGACGCGCAAAAGAACTATCTCGTCTTCCTCGGCGGAACGAACGGGCCATATCGTCTGATCGAGGGCGGCTATCACACGGGGCGCAATATGCTGCTCGTTTGCGATTCCTTTGGCAATTCGATTGCGCCATTCTTCCTGCCGTATTACGACGGGGTGTATCTCGTTGATTTTCGGGACGCATACTATTCTCGCGAAGCCGCCGCCGCTGGCGTGAAGGAATACATCCAACGTTGCAACATCCACGATATCTTCATTGTGCTTTCGGAAGCGAACGGAATCGGCACGAACTATCTCAACAAGGCGATGCCCTTTAACATCAACTAATATGGAAGAGCAGAAGCAAGCGAAACACGAAGTCATTCGTCAAACCGAAGAACGCGCGAACACCACGCTCATCTGGCGGAAGTCCGGCGATCCGGTCGGGTCCTCCGTTGGTGCGGGAGATCGCCGGTTTCTTCGGCGTGCGCTGGCAGGCTCCGCCATCGCGCTTCTGGCTTTGATCTTGCTTGGAATACTGGCCTATTATAACGTCGTTTCGCTGAAGCAGGCCTACGTCGTTCTACTGATTCAGCAGGGAAACTATCAGAAAGCGGAGCAGATCACGCTGACGCTCTCCGATTCGGATGCACAGAAAAGTCTTTTGGAACGGAACTATTATTCCTGCGGTCGATCGCTGGAACGCAAAGGAAGTCTCAGCGAGGCCGTTGCGTTTTACGAGGCGGCGGGGGAGTACCCGGGCGCTGAGGACGCGCTTCGTCGCACCGGCTATGCGTTGGCGAAGATTTACGAAGCAGACGGGGACTATTTAGAAGCAAGCGAAACATACGCAAAGGTCGGCGACTATCAGGACGCCATTGCGCGCAGCGAAGCATGCACCTATTCCTACGCGATGGAACGGTTCGACTACGGCTATTACGACGAAGCGATGCGCCTGTTTTACGCGCTCGGGAGCTACTCCGACGCAGGAACGTACGCGAAGCGCGCGGCCGCCGCACTCTCGGAGAACGAGGGAGCGGGGGATCTCGTCTCCTTGCTGGTTGGCTTGTCGGACGAGCAGCTGCAGGAGCGCGCGCGGCTCAAATCCGAGCGGGAAGCGCTTCCGGCTGCGATGATTGCTACCGGGTACCAGCACACGCTCGCGCGGACAGAAGCAGGAACCGTGCTTTCTGCGGGGTCAAACGAATTCGGACAGTGCAATACTGCCGAATGGGCGGATATTGTCGCGGTTGCGGCGGGCGCGTACCACTCGGTTGGGTTGCGTGCGGACGGTACGGTCGTCGCGACCGGATCGAACGAATACGGGCAATGCAACGTAAAAAAGTGGCAGAACATCGCCGCAATCTATGCGGGCGCATACAATACGGTTGGGATTACGAAAAGCGGGCAACTGCTGAACACCGGCTATCAAACTTGGAACACGCTTGCTTGGCGGGACATCGCTACGCTGTCCATCGGCGATTATGCGCTCTGCGGCGTCATGGAAAACGGACAGCCGCTTTCGACCCGCGCCGAACTCGTCACCAGCGACTACTACGACCTCGTTTCGTTTGACGCGGCTACTGCGAACAGCGCAGGATTGAAAGCGGACGGAACCGTCGTCAGTAACGGGTTGAATGTTTCCACTCTGGCCAACATTCTCGCGATTGACTGCACGCCAAACGGTATCTATGCGCTGGACGACGGTGGACGTGTGCACGCGATTGCGTTTTCCTACGCGCACCTGCCGGATGTATCGGACTGGACGAACATCGTCGCCATCTCCGCCAGCGCGACGCACGTAGTCGGCGTAACGGCGGATGGCCGCGTGCATGCTCGCGGAGAAAGCAAAACCGGGCAATGCGATACGCAGGAGTGGGTGCTCTTTACGCCCGCGCCAACCGCAACGCCGGAACCATCTGCTACACAGGAGCCATAATGGGAGGGTTACGATGAGTAAGTTTAATTATCTCTGGGAAAAGATCAGGCAAGATGGACGAGTCTTGTTTACACTTTCCTTCGCGGAAATCGCGACGATGGCAGGACTGCCAATTGACCACTCATTTCTCAACGCAAAGAAAGAACTGCTTGCGTTTGGATATCAGGTCAAGAAGATCTCATTAAAAGAACAAACCGTCACCTTCGAAAAGATTAATTCATAGAACGATAACAAAAAAGCAGGCAGGAGATAGTGGCTCTCCTGCCTGCTCTTTTACGTTTTGAATTATCCTCCGCCACAGACGGGGAGGAAGCCGACGACGTCACCATCCTTGAGTTCGGTCTTCATGCCTTGGGATAGCCCGATGCTGACGTCGTTGACCACGATCAACGCGCTTTTTGCAGCAACGTACGCTTCCTTGCCATAGGAGGTCTTGATATAGCTCAGCACGTCCTTTACCGAAGCAAGCTCCGTCTCTTCGCTTTCCTTCTTCACGATGGCGCGAATCGGCGCGTAATAGCGAATCGTCTTCATGCGCGCACCCCCAGTCGACGGAGCGTGCGCGGTCTCGGCGCGCCGTTCTCATCCCAACCGCGAATGTGGTAATAGACGGGCAGCATCTTATCGAGCCGGACGACAGTTTTGGGATTATTCGGGTCCTGCGGAGTCTTCGTCAAACGATCCGGCAGCGAATCGTCCGCCTTGGACAGCCCCTCGCGATAGTTGTAAAGGCGTTCCATGTTGTAGCCGCGCTCGCCAAGTTTAACGAATGAGCCGGTGTAGAACGGCAGCCCAGTGATGAGCCGCAGCGCCTCCGCATGCGGAAAGAGGAATACGGAGTTGAATCGCAGAATCGGCATCATCCAAAGCAGCGCGCGTACGCCGAGGCCAAGGTGCGTTGCAATCTTGCCGATCGTGCGGGTGACGGGATGATGCGGCCCAAGTTTAAACAGTATTGCCGGAACAAATGATTGCGCGGAGAACAGGCAGAATCCGCTCGCGGAAATCGCCTCCAGCGCGTTTTGAAAGAACGCCGTAAACGCGGGTTTGGCGGAGGTGGAGAGAGCGTCCATCGAGAGCACGCCGACGGACTCCAGCAGCGCCAGATACCCGCCGTTGAGGTGGCAGCCGCCGCGATTGCTCGTTGCATACCCTAGACCCATGCCGACCGATCGGCGTGGCTCGTAGCTCGCCATCTCGAGTCCCTTTGAGTGCATGGCGTATTCCTTGCCGCCGTATTGTTCGCTGAGCCACTTAGAACCGTTTGCAAGCTCGCTGTAGATTCCCTCGCGACGGGCGATTTTTTCAACGACCTCAAAGAGGTTGTTCGAGTTGCCAAATTCGATTCCGAAATCGACCACGCCGTTTTCCTTAAGCTCCATCGCAAACGCAAGTGTTGAGGCGAGCGAAATCGTGTCCATGCCCAGCATGTCGCAGAGATAATTCAGCTTGAGCATGTTCTCCATGCTGACCGCGTCGATGTTTGGGCCAAAGAAGCCGCAGGTTTCGTATTCGGGGCCTTTTACATCCTTGCCGTCCACCTGTACGCGCCGCTCGCAGCGAATCGGGCAGGAGATGCACGAGCTGTTGCGCAGCAGGTATTTGTCCGCGAGCGTTTCGCCGCTGACGGTATGCGCGTCCTTGCTGTGGCCGTACTTAAAGTTGTGTGTGGGTAGCGCGTTGGAAGCGTTCGCCTTGCTGACCAGACCTGCGCTGCCGTAGTTTGGCAACGCTTCGCCGGTCATGGGATGGCTGCGCAAAAACTTGACCCATTTGCGCACGTACTTGTCAAACTTCTCGCGGTTGTAGATTTCCGGACGCTGCGTGCCGTAGGCAACGAGCGCTTTAATCTTCTTTGCACCGAGCACCGCGCCCGCGCCGCAGCGTCCCGCCACGCGTTCGCCGGAGACCGCGGCAGCATAACGAACCAAATGTTCGCCCGCGGGGCCGATCACTAATTTGCCATAGATCTTTGGGAACGCAAGCTGCGTTTCTTCCGCATCCTTGCCCCAGAGTTCGCCGGCATCGGAGATGGTGATTTGGTTGTCAACAACGTTGATGACGCAGGGGGACTCGCTCTGCCCTTTGAGAATGATTCCGTCATAACCCGCGCGCTTCATCATAACGCCGAACTGCCCGCCACAGTTGCTGCTTGCAATGCCGCCGGTGAGCACGTTTTTAAACGTCATGTTGAACCGGCTGGAGCAGGGGGCTCCGGTTCCATTGGCGGGGCTGGTATTGATGATGACGACGGCGTCCTTGCCGAGCGGATCGACACCCGCAGGCGTCAGGTCGTAGAGCAGGCGCGCGCCAAGCGTTTTACCGCCGATGTAAGATTTGTATAGCGTCTCGCTGATCGGATAACGCTCGACCGAATGCGTCGACAGATCGATGATCGCATAGGATGGCAGTCTCATAAGCTCACCTCCGCCATTTGAATTGCCCCAAGCGGGCAGTTTTCTTCGCAAAGCGCGCAGCCCACGCAGTTCTTTGGCTGAAACAGCTCCGCAAACACATGAATGTCCCCGTGAAACGCGGGAGGGGAGATGCGGATGGCTTCCGCGCGGCACCAGGTGACACAGATGCCACAGGCGCTGCAAAGCGCAGTATCGACCACCGGCTTCTTCCATTTCGAACGTGGAACGCTCACACACGGTTTTCCGTGCCCGTCCAGCAGCGCGTTCTTCGGGCAGACGCGCCCGCATACGCCGCAGGAAACGCAGCGGTGGATGTTCACCACATACCGTTCCTTTGGCTTGCCGTCAATGGCGAGTACGGGACAATTCTTCGCGCAGGCAGAACAACCGATGCAGTCTTCCGTGATGAAATACGGCATAGAGTATTGCTCCTTTAACATTTGTGAATCCTAAATGCAGATTATCGGAACACGGTGATTTGCTCTTGCTTGACAATAACACAAACCAATTCGCTTCGCAACAAGGTTAAGAAAACCCCGCAAAAAAGCGGGGTAACTTGTATGTTCAGTTCGGAAAACGCTTCTCATTTTCTTTTAAATCGAAGCCGAGCGTACCGCCGGGGTTCATAATGTTGTGCGGGTCAAAATGGTTCTTGAGCGTACGCAGCACGTCGTATTCGTTCTTGCCCAGCGAACCCTCGAGCCAGGGCGCAAACATCTTGCCGATGCCGTGGTGATGGCTCATGGCCGCGCCGGACTTTTGAATGGCGGAGAGAATGCCCGCGTGGTATGCCTTGAATGCCTCCGGATCGCTCTCCTTGATGATGAAGATGAAATACAGGTTCGCGCCCTGCGGGTAAACATGCGACATGTGCGTCATGCAGACGGTATTTGGGCGGGACTTGCAGTAGGCACGAACGTCCGCGTGCACCTGCGACATATTGCTCCAGTTGACGGAGCACTCCATCGTATCCGTAATGATGCCGAAGTCCTGCATCGTGTCGCGCATATAGGGATCGTTGAACCGGCCTTTTTCCCAGCCGCGTGTGACATAACCCGTCAGGCTCAACCCACCGAACCGGCGGGCAACGCGATGCGCGTTTTTCGCGGCATTGCGGGAGAACCCGCGTTCGCCGTTTGTGAAGCCGAGGAAGAGGCACATTTCGTTCTCTTTGAATTGCTTCACCTTGAACAGGTGCTTCAGCGGGGAGTCCATTACGCCGTAGAGATGGAGCATGAGGCTCGTCTCCTCCGGATCGGAAAGGCGGAAGACGGAGGGGTAGCCCGCCTCGCTTTGCATGATCTCGCGCGCGGCGGCCTGCGCCGTCTCCCAGTCGCGGAACATATAAGAGAAGCGCTGTATCGTCTCCGGCATATGCCGAAAGACCTTGAGTGTTACGTGTGTGAGCACGCCGTAGGCTCCTTCGCCGCCCATCAGAATCTGGCCAAGATCGCTGCCGGTCGCTTTCCGCGGGTAGCGGTCGGTCTTGATGACACCAATAGGGGTTGCGTACTCCTGCGCGAGCACGATGTCCGAAATGCAACCGTAGTAGGTGGAGTTCTGCCCTGCGCCACGGGTAACGACCCAGCCGCCGACGGAGGAATACTCAAAGCTCTGCGGAAAATGACCGCAGGTATAGGCGCGCTTTGCGCCAAAGAGCTGCTTTGCGTTGTTGAGCGTTTCCTCTAGCTTCGGGCCGCTCATGCCAGCTTCGACCGTGATTGTCTGGTCGATTTCGTTGAAGGAGACAACCTTATTAAAGCGCAGACGCATGTCCAGCGAGATACCGCCCTTCATGCACTCTACGCCGCGCGTAACCGAAGAACCACCGCCGTAGACGTAGACGGGGATTCGATGTTCCTCGCAATAGGCAACGATCTGCTCGATCTGTTCCTTGGTGTCGGGGTAGAGCACCGCGTCCGGAACGTTTTCGACGATCTTGTTGCGCAGGCGCAGCAAATCGTACATCGTTTTTCCATAGGCCACGGAGAGGCGCGCGTAGTCGTCCGTGCGCACAAAATCGCCGCCAACAATGGCGCGAAACGCGTCGAGATCGCGATCCTTGAGCGAAATCGGTAGGTCGAACTGTACTTTATCGAAGCCGATGTTCTCTTTGTAGGTTTGAAAGTCCGCGTCCGTCATGCCGAACTTTTCTTTCATCAGGCGAAAGAGCGACTCCTTTGGCGGTTTGATTTCGAGCGGATTGCCCCACTTAAAGATGGAACGGTAGCTGTCCTTTGGAATCTCGCCGCGAACCCAGTTGGGTTCAAACCCTTTGTATGGATGGGACATGATCAGTTCGCTCCTTTCGAATGATGGAAAAGTTCGGTTGTCACGAGCCGGTTGCTCGTGCAGATGATGTTTACTCCGGTGCCGCAGATGTTCGGCACAACAACGTCGCCAATGTGGATGCGCTTTTGAACGGTGACGTTTGACAGGGAATCAACCACTTCGCGCAGCTTTGCTTTCTCAATTTCGCCGCTGGTGCGAACGCTGATGACGGGGGAGTCCGGAAAGACCGTCTTCACGCTGGTGGTCAGCGAGCGCATGGGTCGGGTTAATTCCGCTTTGACGTATTCGACGCCGCGTTTGCACTTTTGACCGGAACATTGCAGCTCGCCCGCGACCGATTCGCAGCGGATGCGGCAGCCATTCGGGCAGACGATGCAGACGATCTCGCGCGGCTCTTGTAACTGCATTGTATCATTCATGATTCATTCCCTCCAGTGAAAAAACAAGCGGATCGTCGCCGGAAAGCTGCTCTGCGCTCAGGTTCAGCACAAGCCGTTCCATCTCCGGCGGGCGCAGGTGCGCGTACTTCTTGGAATAGAGTTCTTTCCCGCCGCGGAAGAGACGAAGCGTGGCGTTGTCCATGTCTCTCGACGAACGAAAATAGAACACGCGTTCGGGATTTGTTGCTGCTTGATCCAACCGCTGCGGAACGACGTAGAGCAGCGACGGCTCGCACGTAACCGGCAGCAGCTTTCGATTTTGTTTGCGGCCGTTCGCGGCGGACTTGCCCGCCGTTTCGCCGCTTTCGGAAACATAATCGACGAGGTCGTTGACGTGCAGCGCATTGCCGCAGGCATATACGCCGTCAACGAGCGTTTCGCCGCGCTCATCCACAAACACACCCTTCGTTTTCGGGTCGAGCGGCACGCCGATGGACTCCGCGAGCTCGTTTTCGGGAATCAGCCCAACGGAGAGGATCAGCGCGTCGCAAGGGACAATCTCCTCTGTGCCCGCAATCGGGCAAAGGCAATCGTCCACGCTCGCAATCTCCACCGCGTTGAGCCGCGCGTCGCCAAATACCCGCGTCACGGTTTTGCTCGTATACAGGGGTATATCAAAGTCCCAGAGGCACTGGCTGATGTTTCGGGTCAGCCCGCTTGGCGTCGGTTTCGCTTCGTAAACGCCGACGACCGTTGCGCCTTCCAGCGTTAGTCGTCGCGCCATGATCAGCCCGATGTCACCGCTGCCAAGGATGACGCAGCGCTTTGTCGGCATTTTACCGAGGATGTTTGTGTAATACTGCGCGGTTCCGGCAGTAAACACGCCCGAGCAATGGTGACCATGCACGCCGATTTGGCGCGAGGTGCGCTCGCGACAGCCGGTTGCGAGAATCAACGTATGGGTGCGAATGCGGCGCATGCCTTCGCGCGTGATCAGCGTCAGGATGCTGTCGCTGCCTTCCCGCTCAATCTGGCTGACGAAGGAAAGGGTAGAAACCGTAATGCCGCTATTCGGCAATTCTTCGATAAAACGGCTCGCATATTCCGGCCCGCTGAGTTTTTCGCCAAAGCGGACGACGCCGAACCCGTCGTGAATACACTGCTTCAGGATGCCGCCAAGGCGCGCTTCCCGTTCGATTAAAAGCGTGCTTGCGCCGTTTCGATCCGCTTCCAACGCGGCGGCAAGACCGGCGGGGCCTGCGCCGACGACCGTGACGTCAAAGTATTGCGTGTCAATCATTCCGCGCGCACCTCCTTGATGGAGCCAAAGAGCACTTCGCCGCCCGGCTCGCTCTTGTCGATTTGCTCCAGCGGCAGTCCCGTTTCTTCGGCGATGATCTGAAGCACGAGCGGCCCGCAGAACCCGCCCTGACAGCGCCCCATTCCGGGGCGGACACGGCGTTTGATTCCATCCAGCGTATCGCAGCGCACGCTGCGGTGCAGCGCGGCCTTGACCTCGCCGCGGCTGACCTGCTCGCAACGGCAGACGATTTCGCCGTAATCCGGCTGCTCGCGAATCAGCGCGTCGCGCTCTTCGTTGGACAACTCGTTTGGGCGAAGAATCGCATGATGCACGGGATTGAACGCGGGATTCTTTCGAACCTCGCGCGTTTCGGACAACAGCTCCGCCGCCATCCGACTGACGTCGACGGCGATGGCGGGCGCAGCAGTAAGGCCGGGGGACTGAATTCCGGCGGCGTGTACGAGATTCTTCGTGCGCCTGCCTTTGCGAATGACGAAGTCCTCCTCGTAGGTTGCCGCGCGTATGCCGGAGAAATAGGTAATCGCATCGCGCAGGTGCAGCGCGGGATCGGTGAGACGCTGCTTGTCAAACACGTCCGAAACGTTTTGTGCGACGGTAGTGAAATCTTCCTTTCGATATGTTTCAACCGCGTCCGGCCCGACCAGCGTGCTGTTGTCGATGGTCTTGACCAGTCCGCCTCCCTTGGTGTGCTTCTTCTTGGTGGAAGAGGTGCCAAAGGAGGAGACGATCGTGTTCATCCTCCGAGCCGCCTTTTGATCGAGAATCGTGTTGGTTCCCTTGCGCGGGTGAATCGAAAAAAACCGGTCGTTCGCCATACGGGCGATGTCTTCGGCAAACACGCCCGCGGCGTTGATGACAATCTTCGGGTAGATCGTGCCACGATTCGTCAAAACGGAGACGATCCGGTCGCCATCCAGCGTCATGCCCAGCACGGCGGTATCCAGTGAAAGACAGGCGCCGTTGTCGACCGCGTGTTCCGCGTAGGCAATGGTCAGCCCGTAAGGGGAGACGACGCCCGCGTCCGGAAAGAACAGCGCCGCGCGAATCTTCGGACTCATGTTCGGCTCACGGCGGTGGAACTCCGCCGCACCGATGAACCGGCAACGCGGGCCAAAGAGCTTGTAATAGATTTGCGCAACGAAGGCCGCCACAGCGAGCTTCTTGCTCTGAAAGCACAGGTACTGGCCGGAACGCCGAAAGGGAACGTCCAGCTCGCTGCAAACTGTGTTGTACATGCGATTTCCGCGCATGTTGTAGCGACGCTTCACCTGACCCGGCAACAGGTCGACGCCGGGGTGCACCATTCCGTCGTTTCGGCAGGAGGCTTGCATGGCAACGTCGTGCTCCTTCTCCACGAGCAGAACGCTCATGTCGTAGCGCGTGCATTCGCGCGCAATCGCGCAGCCGACCACGCCGCCGCCGATGATCAGCACGTCCGGCGTGGCTTGTTCGAGCGCATCGTCGCGCAGCAAGGGGAGGCGCATGGGCGGAATCGTGTCGCCCGTGAACCGAATGTCGTTGACCAGACCGTCGTAGCGGCGCTTGTTGAGCGCGACTAGACCGGCGGAAACCAGATCATCCCAGTTTTCCAGCTCGCCTTCCAAAACAAGACAGCCGTCGCGTTCTGCCGCGGTTACGGCTCCGCCAAAGCGATCGTTGAGGACTCGATTGATTCGTTTGAGATAAGACATATCCGCTTGCTCCAAACAGGTCGAGAAAGGGTTCTTCCATCAAGTCGGTCGCATGACCGACTACGCGCAGAGCGTACCATGTTTTGCTGATTTTGTCAAGAAATGCGTTGCAGTATTCGAAACAGAGAGAATAAAAAAAGCGCCCGAAGGCGCAAATAAAATCTTATATTAGTTTCGAGAAGTTCTTCGCCATCCATTCGATAAAGGCGTTGACGTCCATGCCTTCGTTCTGCATTGTGCTTTGCACCATGAGCCCGTCCACCAGAGTTAGTAGGAGCCAGGCGAGCTGCTCGCCGTCCGCGCCGGGCGCGCGCTCCAGAATGCGCGACTTGAGGATGTTCTTGAAATGCGAATACTGCTCGTTCAAACGCTCGCGGATTTCGCTCTCTTCCTCGCCGGAGATGGACTCAACCAGCAGGCGAAGGCGCAGCTGCCCGCTCTCGTCGAACGCGCCGCGAATAAACGTATACCGAACGAGGCGGGGGAGGGACGTGTCCTTCTCGCGGTTGTCCACCCAGGCGAGCAAATCGTCCGACAAGCGACCCCAGTAGCGCTCGCCAATGTCGAGATAAATCTCCGCCTTGCTGCGATAATGGTAAAACAGCGTACCTTTGCTGACGTTCGCTTCTTTCGCGATCTCGGCAAGGGAAACGTCGTGCCGCTCCTGAAACAGCGTAATCGCCGCGTCGAGGATCTGCTGTTTCACATTTTCATGTTTCGGTGCAGCCATTTGCGATCAAGCCTTCTTTACGCGTTTTTTTGTACCAAATATTGGGCAAATTCCCGTGCGCCGGTCTGCGCCTTTTTGGTTTGAAACGATGCGAGGTCATTGACGTCGCGCACGGAATACATACCGTCGTAATGCATGTTATAGTGCTCACACATGCGCTGAATGCCAATCACGAACGGGTCTGCTGCATAGGATGCGTCGTAGCCATGCGTCGCGAGAATTGCAACCCGCTTTCCCTCAACCAAATTACCCGTTGCGGAACGGTAGTATTTTGCAAACCCATAGAACCGGTCGAGCACCGCCTTGAGCTCCGTCGTGCAATACCAGGTGTAGATGGGCGTTGCCAGTACGATGAGGTCGCTGTTCTGAATGACGTTCGCAACCTCCTGCATGTCGTCCTTCTGAAAACAGCCATATACGTCCGGAACGTTCTGGCAATGATAGCAGCCTTTGCAGGAAGCGATGGTTCGCTCGGAGAGCGCAATGTTGGTTACGGTTGCACCAGCGGTAACCAGTTCCTCATAGAACGGTTTGATCAGTTCCGCCGTGTTACCGTGCGGGCGCGGGCTGCCATTCAGAATACAGATGTTCATTCCGATTGTTCCATTCTATAGATTTGAATTCGTAGTCGTTATGCGCCCAGCTTGGCAATCACGGAACGGACGAGCTCGTCCGCCGCTTCACCATACTGCGCGAGCAGTTGACGCGCGCGCGAGTTGAGCGACTCGGCATAGGCGCGATCCTGCATGCCCTGCGTATTGATAAAGACGTTCAGGCTCGCGCCTTCGAGTGCCGCGCGGCAGAAGGAGGCGGCAACACCCGCGTCGCTAACCGCAACGACGGACCCCTTCTCCGCGGCAAGCACAATTAACGAGAATGCTTCCGCGCAGGTCTCCATGATTTCCATCGGCGGCTGAACCGCGCTCTTGAGCGCCTGCTCCATGACGAGCGCTTTTTGCGCCTGTTCCTCCGGCGTGCTCTTGGGCAGGCGATAGGCCTGCGCGAGCGGCTCAAACGCAGCCGCGTCCTCGTCCATCAATGTTAAAAAACGATCCCGAATCGATTCGGTCTTGGCGAGCAAATCGTTCATCTCATCTTCCACCGGCGCATACTTGGGTTTGCCGACGGTCAGCGCGCCAACCATGTGCGTCAGCGCGGCGGAAAGCGCGCCAACCAGAGCGCTTGCGCCACCGCCGCCGGGGACGGGCGCCTTGGACGAAAGTTCCTGTAAGAAAGCTTCCAGCGTCTGCTCACGAAAAGCCATAGATTCCTCCTGTGTGTTCTGGTCAGTTCACGCCAAGCGCCGAACGAACGTCGCCGAGCATATAGAGCGAGCCGAGCGCACAAACAATGCCGCTCTTTCCCGCACGCGCAATCGCGAGCTCAACGCCGCTTTCCACGCTGTCGCAGGCAGTCGCGGTGTAGCCGAGCTGCCGAAGCAGGTTCGCCAGTTCCGTTGCGTTCATCGCGCGCGGATTGTTCGGAGTAACGGTCACAAATTCGTTCGCGATGGGTCCAATCTGTTCGACCATATGCAAAACGTCCTTGTCCGCCATGACGCCGATTAAAAACGTGATCTTGCGGTCGGGGAAATGCAGTCGGAGGCTTTCGACAACCGCCGAAACGCCCTGCGGGTTGTGCCCGCCATCCGCAACAAAGATCGGGTCGTGACCCAGCAGCTCAAACCTCGCCGGCCAACGAACGCTTACCAGGCCGTCCCTGAGGTTCTGGTCGGAGATCTGCCAGCCTTTGCTGCGCAAAATCTCCAGCGCGGTAATCGCGACCGCGGCGTTCTTCGTTTGGTAACTGCCAACGAGCGAGCAATGCAGCTGCCCATACGGCGCGCAGGCAAACGACAGATCGGTTAGCGTTGCGGAGACGTTCGAGATTCGCGAATGGTCGGTGACGTATAGTTTCGCGCCATGCTTGCGGCAGGCGGCTTGGAAGACCGCGTCCGCTTCCGGATTCTGATCGTAAATCAGCACGTCGCCGCCGGGTTTGATAATACCCGCCTTTGCTCGCGCAATGTCCGAAATCGTTGGCCCAAGTTCGCGCGTGTGATCGAGGCCGATGTTCGTAATAATCGCCAGTTCCGGCGTGTCGATGACGTTGGTCGAGTCGAGCGCGCCGCCCATGCCGACTTCGAAGACGACGATGTCCGCATGGTTTCGCGCGAAGTATTCCACCGCGATGGCGGTGATCAGTTCAAACTCCGTCGGGTGATCGGCCATTGCCTCGGCATGCGGGCGAACGAACTCCGTGATCTGCGCAAGCTCCCCGTCACCGACGGATACGCCGTTGACTTGCATGCGTTCGTTGAACCGCGTGATGAAAGGGGAGATATAGAGCCCCGTTTTGTACCCGGCGAGCTTGAGCGTGTTTGCCAGCATGGCGCAGGTGGAGCCCTTGCCGTTCGTGCCTGCGACGTGGATAAACTTCAGTCGCTGCTGCGGATTGCCCATTCGATCCAGCAGTTCACGCGTCCGTTCCAAACCAAGCCGGCTTCCGCGCCAGGTGACGTGGTGAATGTAGTCGAGCGCGTCCGAATAGGATTGTATGGGCGATAACTGCTCGCTTCCTTCAACGATTGAAGCCGATGATGCTGCATCCAGCCCCATTACTTTCGAAGCAAGCAGCCGATCCAGCAGATAGACGATCAGTGTGTTAACGATCATGATGCTGCCGACGGGCAGCGCGCGCGCCACAAGCAACGCCGAAAATGGAAGTTGCGTCAGCCCGGACAGCGCGGCGCTCTTGGTTAAATAGGAACCGACGATTTCGGCGGGGATCACGATCAACGCCGCGCGCAGCAGCCCGTTATTGCTCTTGACAATTTTTGCAAGGAACCCGGCGCATACGCCAATGAGCACAAAAGCTGCGGTCAGCGGGGGGTAGTACATACCCGCCGTCGGGAACAGCAGCGTGCCGAGCAAATCGGAAAGCAAGCCGACGATTCCGCCCGCGAGCGGGCCAAACCAGATGCCCGAGAGTAAAATCGGAACACTGTCGATGCTCAGGCGAATCGAGCCGGTCAGTTGGAGCATGAGAAACTTGGACAGAACGATCTGTAAGGCAATCAGCATTGCCATGAGGGAGAGACGCTTCGGGGTGATGTGCTTCATATGGGAATCCTCCTTTCGATTGCGCTGCACAACAGGCAGAACAACCCATCCGGAGGGAGGTTCTTACGCGTGCAGTAGCGGACGCGATATTGCACCGCAAGCGCGGGGCGCTTTTCGTGCAGCGGCGACTTCCCATCCTACTGCCACTTAACGCGCAATATCTACTCTACCTTCGTTTTTTGGGCTTGTGCTTCGCTCGAACAATCGAACTCGGCACGAACTGATTATATACGAAAAACCCGCCGTCGAACAGCGGAATTTATTCTTGCGGCAGGCGAGGCCGAAGTCCCGCGTCAAACACGACGCTTGCCACATCGGAATAGTGGTTCAGCGTGTAAAGATGAATGCCGTCCGCGCCTTCCTGCAGAAAACGACGCACGAGATCCACGGTAAACGCATGCCCGGCTTCGTGAAACGATTCCTCACTTGCGCCATAGCGCCCGACCAGCGCGGAAACCTCCGCCGGAATCGAACAGCCGTTGCTGAGCGTCATGCGCACGAGACCATCCTTTTTCAATAAGGGGAGCACGCCGACCAGAATCGGCAGGCGCACGCCGCGCGCATAAGCACGGTCGCGAAAGCGAAGATAGCTTTCCACGCTGTAGCAAAGCTGCGAGAGCAGATAGGAAGCACCCGCTTCCTGCTTCAGCAGCAGCGCATCGATATCCTGTTCCAACGTTCCGGCAAGCAAATGCTTTTCCGGATAGCAGGCGCCTGCAATGCAGAATTGATCGGTTTGCGAGCGTATAAACGAAATCAACTCGTTCGCGTGCGTAAAATCTCCATGCGTCTGTTCCACCCCGGCGGGGAAATCCCCGCGCAGTGCCAGCAGATTTTCCACGCCAGCGGCGGTATACTCCGAGATTGCCTGCAAAACGTCCTCGCGGCGGTTGCCAATGCAGGTGTAGTGCGACAGCGCCTCGCATACGCCACTCTTTTGAATGCTCGAAACAACCTCCAGATTGCGCCCTTTGTTGGAGCCCATTGCGCCGTAGGTACAGCTGATGAAATCCGGCGAGAGCCGGTTCAGCTGTTTCAGCGTGTCGAGCAATGGCTCAATCGGCTTGTCCGACTTGGGCGGAAAGACCTCGAACGAGAGCGTTTTCTGTTGTCGGATTCGTTCAATCAGCTTCATAGGTCAGTCATCCTCACGCGGAAACGCCATGGCGTCCACGTAATAGTCGGTAAACGATTTGTTGAGCGTCAGTTCCAGATATGTGGTTTCGCGAGCAAGCGCTTCACTCCGCTCGAACAGCTCGAAATTACGGGCGTAGAGCTTCGCGCCTTCGCCAGCCGCGTTGCCAATGGACTCAACGCTGTGTTGCAATTCCCGCGGCAGTAGCCCGATGTCGCAGAGCGCCTGCGCAGAGATATGCGCGCCGAACGCACCGGCCAGCAACGTGCGCTGTACCTGATCCGCCGTTAAGCCGAGTTCGTGCAGCAATACTTCGATTCCCGCGCGCATCGCGGCTTTTCCGAGTTGCAACTCGCGCACATCCTTTTGCGTGAGCAAGAGTGGCGTGTCGCCCTCCGTGATTCGGAAGGCTTTCATGCCGTTCTCCAGCGTCAGCACCCGTTCGCTTAGAGCCGCTTTGCCGTTGAGTTTTCCGCTTTCCTCAACGACGTCCAGATTCGAAAGCAGCGCGCAGAGTTCGATCAATCCACTGCCGCAGAGTCCGATTGCCGGAGCCGCATCCACGGTGGAGTATCGAAAGGCGTCGTCCTCAAGCCAAACATGATCCACCGCGCCGGAAACCGCGCGCATGCCGCAGGAAATGGTTGCGCCCTCGAACGCGGGGCCTGCCGCGGTGGAGCAGCAGACGCGGCGTGTTCCGTCGGTCAACGCAAGCTCGCCGTTTGTGCCGATGTCTAATAGCAGCGTTGGCTGATTCAGTGTATCAAACGCGGTGGCGCTCAGGCAAGCGACTGTATCCGCGCCGACGAATCCGCCAACCACGGGAGCGAGTAAAAGCTTTGCGTCAACTCCGGCTTGAATGCCAAGCGATGCGGCGGGGACGATTTGGCGTTCGGATCGATGCGGCTCGTAAGGCGCACGCACAAGCTGCTCCAGCGGATAACCCAGCAGCAGATGATGCATCACCGTGTTTCCAACGAGGGAAAGAAGCGAAACATTCGCAGCGGTTCTTCCGCAATCGGCGCAGACACGCGTTATCAGCTCGTTGAGCGCCTGTACAACACAGGTTTGCAGCGCGAGTGGTTCCTCGCTGGTCAGCGCGTAGTTCGCGCGGGCAATCACGTCCGCACCATAAGCGGCTTGCGGGTTCTGCATGCCACGAACAGAAAGCTGTTCGCCGGTTTTCGCGTCAAGCAGATAGCAGACGATGGTTGTCGTTCCGAGATCAAACGCAGCAAAGCAGGCGTTGTCCTGGGTACAGTCCGCCTCCGGATACGGCGCGAATGGAACTAAACGTGAAATGCCTTCGTTCAGTGAGCGTAGGGTGGCTTCGCTGGTTCTCGATATGGTACAGTCTGCAAGCACCGGCGTTTGACAGGCGAGCACGCGCTCGGTCAAACCGTTTTGCGTTCGCAGCACCGCGCATTTACCGCAGGTTCCGTTTCCACCGCAGGGAGCGTCAAAAAAAACGCCCGCGCGTTTCGCCGCGTCCGTGAGCAACGTTCCGTTTGGAACGCTGATTTCCACCTGCTCCGGCATGAAAACGATGCGATGCGTCATAATAAAAATCCGTTTCTGTTATGCAATGAACGATTTGGCGAGGTGTGCCGCGGTTGCGGCGTCCGCCGCAAAGCCATCTGCGCCAATTTGTCGGGCAAGCTCTTCCGTAATCGGCGCGCCGCCGACCATCACGTGAAAGCTTGCGCGATTCTCCAGCTGGTTGATGTCGCTGACGATTCCGCGCATCGCGGGGATGGTCGTCGTCAATAGCGTCGACAACGCGACCACGCGAACGTCGTCGTTCTCCGCAATCGCCTGTAAAAACCGCTCGGATGGCACGTCGATGCCGAGGTCGATCACCTCAAACCCGGCGCTCTCAATCATCATGGCAACCAGGTTCTTGCCAATGTCATGCACGTCTCCGCTGACCGTGCCGATGATGACCTTGCCGTTGGCAGCGGTTGCATTCTTCGAAAGATAAGGCTTGAGCGCGTCAACGCCTTTTTTCATGGTGCGTGCGGAGATCAGCATCTCCGGAACAAACGCTTCGCCGCGGCTGAACCGGTCGCCGATCACGCCCATGGCATGGATCATTCCGGTGTTGAGAATTTCCAGGGGATTCTCTCCGGCGGACACCGCGTCCAATACCATGTCCGATATGATTTTCACTTTGCCTGTTTCAATAGCAACAGCGATCTCTTCAATTTTTGTCATGTTGACAGCCTCCAGAGGATCGACTCGCAACGATGCGATTGGATCCATATGTTTGATTTCATCGATGGATCGACTCGAAACGATACGATTTGATCCATACTTTTGATTTCATCTATTGTAATACACACTCACTGTAAGAACAATGCCTGATCCGGATTGCAGCGTTATTTCGAGCCTAAGCGGCCTTCGCGAAAGGCCGTGATGTAATCCATGCAGTATTCGTCCTCGCCCAGCAGCGCGCGCGTCGCATGCAGCAGGCCCATGAGCTCACGGTCGAGCGGATTGAGAATTGCGCTGTCCATGCCAGCCTGCATGGCCAACACAAGAAACGCGCGGTTGATCAGCGAACGCTCCGGCAAACCGAAGGATACGTTGGACAACCCGCTGACGACGTGCACTTTGTTGGAGCGCTTTCGAATCTCCCGCACGCAGCCTGCAAAGGTTTCAAACGACGTTTCTTCCGTCGCGAGTGAATGCAGCACGGGGTCGATGAGCAGTCTGCTTTCGTCGATGTTGTATTGCTTCGCCGCTGAAAGAATGCGCTCGAACAGCTCCATGCGGCCGTCCACCGAGTCCGGAACGCCCGTATTCGAGCAAAGCAGCGCAACAAACTTCCATTCGGTGTCCGCGAGCAGGGGAAAGAGGGTTTCGATCTTTCCCGCTTCGAGCGAAACGGAGTTGATAATTCCCGGACGGCTGCAGAACGGCAGCGCGGTGGTAATCGTGTTCGGATTGGGCGAATCGAGGCAGATGGGCAGCGATGACGCGCTTTCCGTAATCGAAATCAGCCAGCGGAGCGTTTCCTCTTCGTGCTCGCCGTCCGCCGCGCAGAGATCGAGATAGTCCGCGCCCGCCTGTTCCTGCTGGAGCGCAAGGTCTTTTAAATACGCTTCGTCCCGGCTGCTGATTGCCTCCGCCGTACGTTTGATGAATCCGTTCAGCTTTTCGCCGATGATGATCATAACTCTTCTCCCGATTTAAATAAGCTTGGATATTCGTATTCCATTTTTGCAATCATACCAAATCAGATTTGATTACAAAATACCACATTGCATTGACATTTATTTCGGAACATCCTACACTGTGTAGCAGGAGAAGTGATGCTATGATTCGAAAAGAGTTTATTGTAAGCGAGCTGAAATACAGATTCTTGCAGGTGGAGCACTCGATTCAGCATCCCGAGCAGGCAGTCAATCGTCCGTTGTTCTTTGAAAACAGCGGGCGACGTTTCAGCGCACGCATTATTGTCTGCACGGCGGACGAGCTCAACGAGCTGGAGGATACGGATCAACCAGCACCGTTGTTCCTCTGCATTGGGCAGCCGGATCTGCATGTGTTTGAGCACCTCGATCTTTGCATTTTCTCGGAATCCGTGAACCCGCTTGCGCTCTTCAATTTCGTTCAGCGGCTCTTTGATCGCCTGGACGAGTGGCGGCAGCGCCTGAAGGAGATTGCCGAAACCAGCGCAGACGTTGCGTTGCTGCTAGACGGGGCTGCCGGCATGCTGCAAAACCCGCTCTGGCTTTGCGACGCAAAGTGCCACGTCATCTCCGAAGCGGAGCGCTACAGCGCGGAGAGAAAGCAGCTCGACCTATCGGAATCATACAAACTGTTGGAAGAGTTCATCCATCAGCCTTCAAAATCGGAAACCGATATTCTCCGCTTGCCGGGTAACGGCGGGCCGGAACTCGCGGTTTCGCGCATTACGGCCTCCGGCGCGCGGTTTGCGCTGATCTGCGCGGCGAGTGAACGCGCGTTCTATGGCAGTGACGAAGTCGTGTTTGAGCATTTGAGCGGCTATGTCAAGCTCATGCTCTCCGAGCGGAAGCTCTCCATTCGTGCGCTTCGGCAGCGACCGGAGAACGAACAGATTGAGCCGCTGCTGCGCGTTTTGTTTGAGCAGTCTCAACCGGACACCGCCGCCATCGACGCGCTTGCTTCCTTTGGCTGGCACTCCGGTGAGAGCTATTGCGTCGTTGCGGCGGAACCGTCCGACGGGGACATGCGGGCGGCGCGGCTGCACACGCTATGCGATAGAATTGAAACCACGTTTCCTGTTTGCTGCGCGTTCTCGCTTTCTCCTTTCATTGCGGCGGTTATTCGAAGCGAAGGTGCAGACATCGCAAAGACTGTCCATCTGTTGCAGGAACTCGGCAGCCGGGAGGGAATTCGATTCGGCGTTTGTGAGTCTGTTTCCGGTTTGTTCGAGCTATCCAACCGGTTCTCGTTGGCAAAATATGTGCTCTCGTGTGTATCCGCTTTGCCGGTTCACGCGGCAGCCTTCTCGGACGTTGCGGAGGCATATTTCTGTGAGCGCGGTGTTTCGGAATTCTCTGCGGATCTCGTTTGCCTCCGTTCCGTACTCAATATGGCTGCCTACGATCGCGAACACGATACGAACTATATCGAAACCGCGGATCGGTATGTAAAGAACCGCTTCAACGCGGTAAAAACCGCGAACGAACTCTTCATTCACCGCAGTACGTTTCTCTATCGATTGGAGCGAATCAAAGCGCAATTCGGACTCGATCTCGAGGCGGAATTGACGACGCCGTTGCATTTGTTTCTATCATTGCAATATATGAAGAAGGAAAAGCCGGATCACGCAAAATAAAAAACGGTCGTTCAACGGTTGACAATGCAGTCTTCTTTCTGTAAGATGATCGAAACGTTTTCAGTGAATTGTAGGCAACATATATAACAGGGGAAAGAAACCGTTGAAGCAAACAACCAAGAATCCTACTTTAAGAGCGATCTCTTCCGCGTTTCCGCATACGATTCCGGTGCTGACCGGGTTCCTCGTGCTGGGCATTGCCTACGGCATGCTGATGCAGAAGAAGGGGTACGACGTCCAATGGGCCGTGCTGATGAGTGCGGTTGCGTTTTGCGGCAGCATGCAGTTTGTCGCCATTACTTTGTTAACCACGGTGTTTCAACCGGTGCAGGCGTTTCTGTTGAGCTTGCTCGTCAACGCAAGACATCTGTTTTACGGCCTTTCCATGCTGGAGAAATACAAGGGCATGGGCAAGGCGAAAGCGTTTTTAATCTATACGCTTTGCGACGAAACGTTTTCCATCGTATCCTGCACGGAACCGCCGGAAGGGGTAGACCCAAAGCGTTTTTACCTGTCCATTTCGCTTTTGGATTATTTCTACTGGGTGTTTGGCACGTTTCTCGGCGGCGTTGCCGGAAAATATATCACGTTTAACACAAAGGGGCTCGATTTTGCTCTGACGGCACTGTTCGTCGTCTTATTTCTGGAGCAAATGAAGAAATCGGAGAATCGAATCTTTGGCCTGATTGGAATTGTGTCTACGGTGATTGGGCTGGTGCTCTTTGGCGCCAATCAACTCGTGCTTCCTTCCATGTTTATTGTGTTGGCCGCACTGCTCGTTGGGAGGAAACTGCTATGCCGTTAAACACCGTAGAAACCATTTTGATCGTGATTGCCATAGCCCTTGGAGCGATGGCGACGCGCTTTACCCCGTTTTTATTATTTCCGGAAAGCAAGCAGCCGCCGGAGGTTGTTTCCTATTTAGGGCGCGTTCTTCCGCCGGCGATGATGGGGCTGTTGGTTGTATATTGCCTCAAGGGCGTGTCCATTTCCATCAACCCGTATGGTCTGCCGGAACTGATCGCAATTGGCGTGATTGTACTGCTGCACATCTGGCGAAAGAACGTCCTGTTGAGCATTGCGGGCGGTACCATTGCATACATGTTACTGGTTCAATACGTTTTCTAAGAGATTCGAGCCAAGTTCGAAGCGAAAATTAACAGAATACATATTTTGTGTTACAATAGGATTGCTTTTAATAAAGCGATCCTATTCTTATATGGATATCTATTATCATTGAGTTGTTGACAGAAATGCATAGATAAATTACGATGTAATAAACCGTTTTGTATGATTTCATACAAATGTATGTTCAGTTTATTTTTTAATTCCAGTGAAACTTCAGCCGATCCTTGTCATCGGGTAAAGAAGACTGGAAGCTGTTGGTGCAAACTGTGGGAACCGATTACGGAACGAAACGTTGAGTTAGGTGCAGAATGATGAAGACGAGCCGGGAACATCAAAAACACGTGAAAAAAGATGCATTCAGGCGATCGATTCTGATCACCGGCATCTATTTCATTCTTGGCTCCATTTGGATCATTGGTTCGGAAGTTCTGGTATCCTTGTCGCATGCCGAAAGCAGCACCGTATTTTGGATTAGTATTACAAAAGGCCTTGGCTATGTTCTGACAACCTCCGTTCTTTTGTTTCTTTTGATCTATCAGAGCATGCGTCAAATTCTGCAAGCCAGCGCTTTACGCGAACGCAACGAAGCGGTGCTCAACGAGGCGCAGCGTGTAGCACACATAGGCAGCTTTGAATACGACTCGCGAACAAAGCATCTCAGTGCGTCCCGCGAGGCACTTCATATATTGGAAATTGACAACAGCCACTCGTTCGACGACATGGCGTCCTGTTTTGAGTTGGTACACCCGTTGGATCGCGTGCGGGTGGAGGAGGGGGTTCTATCTGCACTTGTGGCACGACAGAACGCCTCTTTTTTCTTTCGGATTCAAACGCCCAGCGGGAACACAAGAAACGTACATGTGCGTCTGATTCTTCGGTATGAAGATGAGGACGCCTTGGTTGTCCTGGGGACCATTCAGGACAACACCGACCGGATTCAAGTCGAAAACGCCGCGAAAGACACCGAGACCATATTTAAAACGTTCATCAATTCCAGTTACGATTTGATCTATTTAAAAGATAGTAATCTGCGGTATCTGGCCGTAAATTCGAATATGCTTCAGTTTTACGGATTAAGTGAAGAGGCGCTGCTTGGAAAAACAACGCGGGAGGCGGTCCCATATGACGGCTCCGCCAACTGGGAAGAGTTGGATCGACAGGTCTTGGAGAATGGAAAACCGGTTTATATTGAAGACGAGAGTTTCGGGCGTACGTTTGAAACGATCATCTTTCCCGTGGATCTCGCCGATCAGAAGCGGGGCGTCGGCGGTATATCCCGCGACATCTCGCAGCGAAAACAAGCGGAAGCCGCGGTCGAGCAAGAACGCGACCGCGCGCAAACCTATCTGGATATTGCCGCCATCATAAACGTCGCTTTGGATCGAAACGGAGTTGTAACGTTAATCAACAAAGCCGGTTGCGACAAACTGGGACTGAAAAAGTCCGAAGTACTGGGAAAGAATTGGATCGACTCCTATGTTCCGGAACGTGAACGCGAGTTTGTTCGAACCGTTCTTCAGCAAACATACGATGGAGGATTTCAATCGGATCAGGTAAATGAGAACGGGGTGTTGACGTCTACCGGTGAAGAACGCCGAATCGAATGGAGAAACGCAATCCTTCGCGATGAAAATGGAACCATGTATGGGATCTTCTCGGCTGGCGTAGACGTTACGGAACTCCGGCAGGCGATGCAGGCGCTGCGCGAGAGCGAACGCAGCAAGTCCGTTCTACTTGCCAACCTGCCCGGCATGGCCTATCGTTGCGTCTGCGATCGAAACTGGACCATGCAGTTTGTCTCCGGCGGTTGTTTTGAGCTGACCGGTTACCAGCCGGAAGATCTGTTGGAGAACCGTCGCGTCGCGTTTAACGATATCATCCTGCCGGAGTACCGAGAACCCATCTGGCAGGAAAGCGAAGCGCATCTTTCCTCGCATGAAGACAATCGATATGAGTACGAAATTATGACCGCAACCGGCGAGCGAAAGTGGGTATTGGACATCAACCAAGGCGTCTTCCTGCCGGATGGATCAATCGACGCGCTCGAAGGCATCATCATCGATATTACGGAGTCCAAGCGGCAGTTCCTGCAAATTCAGTTTTTAAGCAATCACGACCAATTGACCGGATTGCACAATCGCGCTTACTTTGAAACGGAACGTACCCGAATCAATCGCGAAAAGATCTGTCCCGTAACCATTTTACACGCGGACATCAATGGCCTGAAACTCATCAACGATGCGTTTGGCAGTCCGATTGGCGACCAGATCATTCAAGAAACTGCAACGTTACTCGGACAGTCCTTGCTTGAAGGTGAGATTCTCGCGCGCATCGGCGGCGATGAGTTTGCCTTGCTGTTGCCGGGAGTCGACGCCAAAACGGCCACCGAGCGAATTCTGGAAATTCAGCGAATCTTCGATACGCATAATCAGAACATTGCTGACCGCGCACTCGTCATCAATCTCTCGTTTGGCTGGGATGTGAAAACAACGCCGGAAGAGGATCTCGCGCAAATTGAGCGTGACGCGGAGACAAACCTTTCGCGCCGGAAGCTGTTTGACCAGAAGAGCCATCACAACGCGGTTCTCTCGTCCATTATGGCCACGTTATTTGAACGAAGCTTTGAAACGGAGGAACATGCCGAGCGGATTGGCAGTCTCTGCACGATCATTGGCGAGCGCATCGGTCTTTCACATGAGAACCTGGATAAGCTTCGGCTGTTTGCGATTCTCCATGATATTGGGAAGATCGGCGTCAGCGATCAGATTTTGAACAAACCCGGCCCGCTCAACGAAGAAGAGCTTGCGCAGATGCGAAAGCATCCGGAGATTGGCTATCGAATTGCCATGGCATCGCCGGAGTTTGCGCCCGTTGCGGAGTATATTCTGGCGCATCACGAGCGCTGGGACGGCAACGGTTACCCGAACCGGATTTGCGGAGAGAATATCCCGCTCTTAGCGCGAATTCTCGCGCTGGCCGACGCCTACGACGCAATGACGCAGGATCGCGTTTATCGCAAAGCACTGCCGCGGGATGTCGTGCTCAATGAGATTCGGCAAAATTCCGGAACACAGTTTGACCCGTACATCACAGCTGCTTTTTTGGACGTGCTAGAAAACACGAATCTATAATTATCTTGCGTTTCCAGCGCAAAAAGACGGCGAGCGAATCGCCGTCTTTCTTATTCTGAAATTCTACTCGATCAATAAAAATAGAGCATGGGTTATTCCGGCTTCGTCAGGAACAGTACGCCGAGCGTATTGGGGCCGCAATGTGAGCTGATGGTGCAGCTTGCCTGTGTTTCAATGATCTCCCCAAACGGCTGCAACTCCCGAATGTGATTCGCAATTTGATCGACAATTGCGTGATCGTCCATACCGGAATGCGTAATGAACACGCGATCCAGCACGATGTCAGTGCGATCCTTGAGTTGGTCGTCCACATACTTCATCAACGACGGAGCCAACTTGCCCATATACTTTTTACCGACGACCATGCTGCCCTGACGGTCGTTGCGAACAAGGATGGTGGGTTTGAGGTTCATCAGCGCCGCGCCAATCTGCGTGATGCTTGAGCAGCGCCCGCCCGCACGCATGAATTCCAACGTATCCAGAATGAAGCTGGCCCGCGTATAGGGAACCAGCGCGGTCACTTCCTGAACGATCTGTTCCGCGTCCATTCCTTTTTTCACGCGTTCGCCCGCTTCACAGACCAACAGGCCAAAACCGGTGGAGAGGGAACAGGAGTCGATGACGAAAACATTGCCCTGTTCTTTGAGAAGTTCCGACGCGATCTGCGCGTTTTGATAGCAGCTCGAAAGGCCGGAGCCGAGCGAAATATGAATGATGTCGAATCCCTGTTTCAAAAACGGAGAAAAGTACTGCTCGTATTCCTCCGGATTGATTGCCGCAGTGCGGGGAAGCGATTTGCGTTCCCACCAGGCCTTGTAGAGATCGGCTGAGGTGATATCCACGCCGTCGGTATATTGCTTTTCGTCTAATATGATATGCAGGGGATACAGGGAAACCTGATAACGCGCTTTCAGTTCGTCCCCAATATCGCAGGGCGTATCTGCGCTCAACAGAATGGGTCGTTTGGACATAAGCACTTATCCTCCTTACGAACGCATTGATTCGATTGGAAATCCAAATGAATCGTCTTTGCGAGTTTCCCGCGAGACGATTGCCATTCATTCTAGCAAAGTCCGTGAAAAGCGTCAATTCACAAAGAGCAACTAAAATGAACAAGAACGGGAGTAATGAATGGATTAAACAATCATTTCTGCCATTTCCTGTCTATTAAATTATATTTTGGATTCTATTTCAAGTATAAATGTGTATTTTAAGTGTACATTATTCGGGTAAGGTGCCTAAGATTTCCCAATCAATCAATCACTGCCCGTTCAGTAGCCGGTTCCTGTTGAATGGAATATAGGTTTGAGCCAAAGTCGCCCAGCATGCGAACCTGATTTGTATAGCCCGTTCCGATGAACTGATTGTTCAGGTGAACGCCCTGCATCAACGTTTGCCCTGAAGCGCGATAAGTCTCGACGCAATCCGTCATGGCATACAACCGATCCGCCAGTCGAAACAGCAAACCGTTCGGATTAATAGAGAACGGCAGCAGAAAGTTGACGAGCCCGCCGAACCGATTCAGAAAGATTCGTTGCTCGTGCGTACGGATGGAATACGTCTGTTCGCCTGCAAGCCCTTGGAGCGGAAGCACGTCGTTTCCCTCTGCGGCGGTGGTCAGTGTTTGAAACGCGCCCGCAACGGATGTTGTTTGGTCTGCGGAGACACTTTGCCAATACACCTTGTTCGGCTTGATCGCGTTATTTCGATAGAACCGTCCATATTGCAGCGTCCTTCGGTTTGCCTTGTAGTAGGCGATCTGCTCGCGAACCTCTTTGCGTTCCAGATGCGTCAGGTGCTTTAAATCCAGCTCATACCCAAGGCAGCCAAAGCTGGCCACGTTAAAGCGCGTGGCGATTGGGGTCTGGCGGAGCGTTTGCTGATTCGGAATTGCGGACACGTGCGCGCCCATCGAAGAGAGGGGATAGAGGTAGCTCAGCCCAGCCTGAATGCTGAGCCGTTCCACGGCGTCCGTATCGTCGCTGGACCACACCTGTGGAGAATAGCAAAGCATGCCCAGATCGAAGCGGTTCCCGCCGCTGGAACAGGATTCCAGCAGAATATGCGGTCTCGGCCGAAAGATGCGCTCCAGCACGTCGTAGAGTCCAAGGGTATATCGATGAAAGAACTCGCCCTGCGACGCAAGCAGGGGAGAATAGGCGTCGCTCGTGTAGCGGTTCATGTCCCACTTGACATAGTCGATCTTCGCGTCGTCCAGAATGCGCGAAACGTTCTCGACGATGTAATCGCGCACCTCCGGATTGCATAGGTCAAGCAACAACTGATTCCGGCCAAAGAGCGGTTCCCGGCCGGGCGTCGTCACCGCGTACTCCGGGTGCGCGCGGTAGAGGTCGCTGTCCGGATTGACCATCTCCGGCTCAAACCAAAGCCCAAAGAGCAGACCAAGCCTGTGAATCTCCTCGGCAAACGAGCGCATGCCCCGGGGAAGCTTTTTTCGGTTTACGTTGTAGTCGCCAAGACCGGCGGTATCGTCGTTTCGTTTTCCGAACCAACCGTCGTCAAGAACAAACAGTTCAACGCCGAGCCGTCCTGCCTGCCGCGCAAGACGGAGAAGCTTCCGCCGGGTGAACCGAAAAAAACAGGCTTCCCAATTGTTGATCAGAACCGGACGTTCCTTGCCTTTCCAGTCACCGCGGACAATATGATGGTTCACGAAATCGTGAAAGTGCGCGCTCATGCCGTTGAAGCCGTGCTCAGAGAACGTACAGACGGCTTCCGGCGTTTCAAAACGTTCACCCGGCTTTAGTTGCCAGTCGAAGCAATGAGGGTTGATGCCAAGTTGAACGCGAACCAGATCGTTTGGACTCAGCTCCGCGAGACCAAAGTGATTTCCGCTGTAGACGAGATTAAACCCGTAGACGCGTCCGTGCGATTCCGTTGCGTCCTCCGCATATAGGAAAAAACCGGGGTTGTGCCGGTTACTCGACGCGCCAACCACGGAGGAATTCACGAATTGCCCGTATTGCAGCTTGCGGTCGTGCCGATGCGTCTCCTTGCTCCAGGAACCGTCGAACGTAGCCAGCGAGAAGCCTTCGTTCTCCAGATCGACCTGCATGCTCATGAGCCTGCGGATTTCAACCGCTCCGGTTCCTTCGTTTTCCAGTACGGCACGGCGGGTGATGACATCCGTGCCAGCAAATACCGTATAGTATAGCGTGAGCTTTAGATTGCTTGGCTTGTCGCGCAGCACGAGGGCGAGCGTTTGCGCTTCGTTCGCATCGTCATAGGCGCAGGGGAGGGATTGCATCGGAACGCAGCCTTGCTGAATTGAGTAGCTTTCGTACACAAAGTCGGTGCGATAGGTTCCGTCCGACAGGCGAACTTCGATTGGTGTTTGCCGAAAATCGCCGCAGCCAATGCCGGACCATTCGAGGCCAACATGATCCAGGCAATAGGCTGGGTCGATCTTTGCGTTGTAGAGAACGGCGCTGCCCTGCGCAATGTTGTGCTTCATTCGAAGCGATTCCGTTTCGCCCGGCTCGATCTTCGCTCCATAATAGATATGCTCCGGATGACCGAATGCATTGACGCGAAGCACATAGCTCGTGGTCGACGTTTGCAGGTAAAAAATCGATTGTTGTTCCCTAATCATAGTGTTCACCTTTCAACGGATTTGCGTTGCAAGCAATAGGCATTCTGGACGTGTACTCACGGATATTGTAACGTTCCGAAAAAGGCGCGTCAATCGAATGGATGTTGCCTTTATGTAATACAAAAATTAAGCGACAAGAAGCATTCCAATTGTTGACATTCCATGTGGCGTATTGTATAAATGGTACGGGGTTTTCTGTAACACATTACAGGGTAGAAGAAAGGGTTTGGGGTATGGATACACAACTCAAAAAGAAGTATGGTCTTTTTACCGCTATTTCGATGGTTGTCGGCATTGTCATCGGCAGCGGCGTGTTCTTCAAAGCCGAAAAGATTCTAAACGTCACCGGCGGCAATCTGCCGCTCGGCATTCTCGCCTGGGTCATTGGCGGCGTCATCATGATGGTTTGCTCCTACGTGTTCGCCGTGATGGCAACGAAGTATGAGTACGTTAACGGCGTTGTCGACTATTCCGAAGTAACCGTCGGCAAAAAGTATGGCTACATGGTCGGCTGGTTCTTCGCAACCATCTACTATCCGACGCTGACCAGCGTTCTTGCCTGGGTCTCCGCGCGGTACACCGCCGTGCTCTTCGGCTGGTCGATCGTTGGGCCGGAGTGCATGGTGCTCTCCGCGTTCTTCCTCGTTGCGAGCTTTGCCATCAACGCGCTCTCGCCGAAACTCGCCGGTAAGTTCCAGGTGACCACCACGGTCATCAAACTGATTCCGCTGCTGCTGATGGGCATTGTCGGCGTCATCGTCGGCCTGTCCAGCGGGCTCACGGTGCAGAATTTCACCAATGCCGTAACGGAAGTAACGTCCAAAAGCGGCGCGCTGCTCACCGCCGTCTGCGCAACCGCGTTCGCCTACGAAGGTTGGGTCATTGCGACCAGCATCAACGCAGAACTTCGCGACGCAAAGAAAAATCTGCCCATCGCGCTGCTCGTTGGCGCGGCTATCGTCATTGTCGTTTACATTCTCTACTACGTTGGTCTCGCCGGCGTCGTAACGAATGCTACGCTGATGGAAAACGGTCAGGAAGGCGCGCGTCTCGCGTTCTCTTCGCTGTTCTCGAACGTTGCGGGCACGCTGCTGTTTGTGTTCGTCATCATCTCCTGCCTGGGTACGCTCAACGGTCTCATGATGGGCTGCACGCGCGGCTTCTATTCGCTTGCGGCGCGCAACGAAGGCCCCGCGCCGGAAACCATGAAGGAAATCAGCCCGAAGACCAACATGGCGACCAACTCCTCCGCAATCGGCTTGTTCCTCGCGATGGTTTGGCTCGCGTACTTCTTTGGCGCGAACCTTGTCGAGAAGTCCTGGTTTGGCATTTTCTCGTTCGACTCCTCCGAGCTGCCGATCATCACGGTCTATGCGATGTACATTCCGATGTTTATCGCGTTTGCGGCAAAGGAGAAGAATCTTGGGTTCTTCAAGCGCATTTTGATGCCGATTCTTGGCGTACTCGGCTGCCTGTTCATGGTATACGCGGCTGTCGTTTCGCATAAGATGGCGGTTGTCTGGTATCTTGTTGTCTTCTTCGTCGTCATGGTCGTTGGCGCGTTCTTTGCCAAGGACAAGTCCCTCATGAGCGAGAGATAACGAAACCCCACAATAGAAGTAAAACAGAACCGTCGGATTGCTCCGGCGGTTCTGTCTATATTGTTCTGATTATCAGGATTGATACGGCTTTCGCTTGAGATCGTTCGAGCGCAAGCCATTCTTCCGCGCCGCCATATGCCAGCCGGAATTTCCTGCCAGAAAATACAGAAAGCGGGGGAACTTGACCGCGATGTTCGATAGAACCGGTATCGCCGGTTCCGATGAACCGAGGTCTTTCTTGATACGCAAGAGCAAACCGTCAATCTCTTCAAACAAAGGCTTCATAAACGGCGCCTGCTGTGCGGCAAGAAGCATACCGCCGCACCCAACGAGAGTGCCGCCGCCGAACGTTCGACCGGTGTGCCGGCAAAAGGATTCGACTACACGCATCGCTTCGAGATTGATCTCCGGCTCGGGGAACCCGCAATTGACAATTGCGTAGACGTTTGCTTGTTTCGACGCAGCGGGGTACCGAACGACGAAATCCTGCAGAAAGCGGGTCAGCATGGCGGGCATGCAGAAGAAGTAGAGGGGAAAGATCACGACGATGGCGTCCGCGTCCTGTACCGCAGCAAACGCATCCTCGGTCTGCCGATGCAGCAACGATTCACGCACGCATATCACGCGCGCATCCAGCGAGTCATCCGCCAACAATTCCGCGCCGCGCTTTGCCAGAAAGTTAGAAACGGCTTCGTCCTGCTTTACCTTGGGACTGCCGCTGAGGAATACCACGCTTTGTTTTGTGTTGCTCATAACGAACCTCCCACGCGTTCCAACGAGATCGTACGAAGAACGTCCGCAAGTTCCGCGTCGTTTCCGCGATCAATCAGCATCGTGACGTTGTTGCGGTGCTTCTGCGTGATGTCGACAAAGAGCTGCGCGTCGTCTTCGGAAAGGCCCTCCGCATAGCCGATCATAATCTGCTTTGCGTAGCTTTCGTAGCGCGGCGGATGCATCGTAGATCCGTCCTTTCGCGTGAGGAAGAACGGCAGCATATTGGGCAGCCAGCGGTCGATTGCGCTCTTCATGTTTGCGGAGAACTGTCCAAACACGATGGGGCAGAGGTAAACGACCACGTCGCTCGTCATGCAGGCGCGGTTGATCTCGACAATTCCGTCCTTCATGATGCATTCGCCGGGCGTTTTCGTCCAGCAATCGAAACAGCCGCGGCAAAATTGCAGTTCGTCCCGCTCGATGGCGTGCTTCGAAACTTCTGCGCCCCGATGTTCCAGTTCCGTCGTAACCAACGCGAGAAGCTGTTTTGCCCGATCCGTTTGAAATTCATCGTCGGAAAGGAGATAAGCTTTCATATGGCATCCTCCCTAATTATTCCTAACAGGAGTATCACGTTCTCGCCGATTCGTCAAGGGATTCGTGGTTGAGTGTCTCGTTTTGCCTTGTGCATCGAGGGCGGATACGGTATAATGTTTGAAACATTGGAGGAACACGGCTATGACGGTTCGGGAACTGGCTCAGGAAGCGAAGCAGGCGTCCGCCTCGCTCGCAATCACATCCGCGCAGACAAGAAACAGCGCGCTAGTCGCCATGTCCGAAGCGCTGCTGCTCGCTGCTCCGGCTATTCTAAGTGAAAACGCAAAAGACGTTCTCGCCGCGAAGGAACACGGGGTAAAAACGTCGTTCATCGACCGGCTAACGCTGGATCAAAAGCGCATTGAGGCGATGGCGGCGGGACTCAAGAAGGTCTCGTTGCTGCCGGACCCCATCGGCAAGAGCGACTCCGTCTTCGTCCGCCCAAACGGGCTTCGAATCGAAAAGCGTCGCGTTCCGCTCGGCGTGATTGGCATTATTTATGAAGCGCGCCCGAACGTTACGGCGGACGCAGTTGCGCTCTGCCTTAAGAGCGGCAACGCCTGCGTGCTGCGCGGCGGATCGGAAGCGATTCGCAGCAACATTGCCATCTATGAGGTGCTGCGCTCCGCCGCCGAACAGAACGGAATTCCGGCCGGATCGATTCAGCTTCTGCAGGACACCGATCGCGCCGCGGCCAACGAGATGATGCGGCTCAACGGGCTCATCGACGTGTTGATTCCGCGCGGCGGGGCGGGGCTGATTCAGAGCATCGTTCAGCAGGCGACCGTGCCGGTCATTGAAACCGGCGTTGGCGTGTGCCACGTCTATATCGACGAGAGTGCGGATCTTGACATGGCGGCAGATGTAATTGAGAACGCGAAATGCTCGCGTCCTTCCGTCTGCAATGCGGCGGAGACGCTGCTTGTGCATGCATCCGTTGCGGAGCAGTGCCTGCCGAACATCGCGGCGCGGCTCAGCGCGCGCGGGGTGGAGCTTCGCTGCGATTCCCACGCAAAGGCGCTCATGCCGGGTTCGATCGAGGCAACCGAAGAGGACTGGTCAACGGAATACAACGACCTGATCCTGTCCGTTCGCGTTGTGGACTCCTTTGAAGACGCGGTGCGACACATCGAAACCTACGGCACGCATCACAGCGACGCCATCATCACGAGTCGCTATGACCGCGCGGAGCGCTTCCTCAACGAGGTGAACTCCGCCGCCGTATACGTGAACTCTTCCACTCGGTTTACGGACGGCGAAGAATTCGGCTTTGGCGCGGAGATTGGCATCAGCACACAAAAGTTGCACGCGCGCGGGCCGATGGGGCTGGACGAGCTCACCACGGTGAAATACGTCATTCGAGGCAGCGGACAAATTCGCTGATTAAATACTTGTAGAAATAGAGTCCCTCAGGAGAAATGAATGGCAATCAAACTCATCGCGCTGGACATTGACGGAACCTTAACAAACCAACTGCACACAGTCAGCCCGCGCAACATCGCGGCAATTCAGAAGGCGAAGGAAGCAGGCCTCGTTGTTACGCTTGCCACCGGGCGCGGGTGCATCGCGACAAAGCCCATCTGGCAGCAGACCAATCTGCACGGTTCTTCGATTCAATATGGCGGCGCAATGATCGTTGACATCGACTCCGGACGCATTGAAAAGCTCCATGCGCTGGATCCGGCGGTCATTCGGGACGTGCTGGACTTTGCGGCGGAGCAGGACGTTCCGGCGCAGATCTATGTGGACGAAACGGTCATTCTGGAACAGATCAAGCCCTCTTCAAAAGGGTATATCGGTCGGCATAACTTGCCGTACATCATAGACCCCGATATTCGCAAAAAGGATTTTCGTAACGTTCCAAAGATTCTGGCGTTTGCGTCCAACGGGCGCGAAGAAGCGCTGTTTGAAACCTTTCGCGAACGCTTCGGCAGCGTTGCGCAGGTTTCGCGTTCGAATCCGGTATTCATCGAGATCAATTGCCTCGGCGTCACCAAAGCATCCGCGCTGGAAGAGCTCTCCGGGCAGCTCGGCATCGATCGTTCGGAAGTTTGCGCCCTCGGCGATAATTTTCTCGATCGGGAAATGATTGAATGGGCCGGGCTTGGCGTTTGCATGGAAGACGGGGCGGAGGAAGTAAAGGCGGTTGCCGATCTGATTGTTCCGCCTTGCGACGAGGACGGGGTCGCCTACTTTATCGAACATTACGCGCTGGCATAAGCAGCGTGTCTTAATTGGAGGAAAACGATATGTACAGCATTGGTGTTGATATCGGCGGCAGCAAGATTGCCGTTGGCATAGTCAGCGAGAAGATGAAACTGGTCTCCAAAAAATCCCTGCCGTTTCCGCACACGGGAAACCCGCTGGATTCGATTCAGACGATTCAATCGTTGATCTCCGATTTGCTTAAGGAGAATCAGCTCGATATTACGAACTCCTGCTGCATCGGCCTTGCGGTGCCCGGAAGCATCGATTATGATCGTGGCGTTGTCGTAGACGCGCACAATCTGGACTATCACGATTTTCCGCTCTGCGAACTCGTCGGCAAAGAGTTTCCCGGCTGCAACGTGCACGTGGAAAACGACGCGAATGCCGCCGCGCTGGCGGAGTATTACTGCGGCGCGTTTCGCGGCTGCTCGTCCGGCCTGCTGATCACGATTGGAACGGGCATTGGCGGCGGGCTGATGCTGGACGGGAAGATTTTCATCGGCGGCAAGAAAAACGGCTTTGAGTTTGGCCACGCGATTCTGGTGTTCGGCGGCGAACCCTGCACCTGCGGTCAGCTCGGCTGCATCGAGGCGTATTGCTCCGCAGCGGCGCTTGTTCGCGAAGGAAGAAAAGCGGCGAATGTGCACCACGAGAGCGCAATGTTCCAGCGCGCGCAGGGCGATATCACCAAGATCAACGCAAAACTCGTTATGGACTGCGCGCGGGAAGGGGACGCGACCGCCGGAGCCATCTATAAAAAATACACCGAATATCTGGGCGCGACCGCCTGCACGGCGATTGCGCTGTTTGACCCGGAGATCATTGCGTTTGGCGGCGGCGTCAGCAACGACGGAGAATTCCTGCTCAGCCCGATTCGCGAGTACGCAAAGAAGTATGCGTTCTTCAAGAACCACGCAAAGATCGTGACCGCGGAGATGAAGAACGACGCGGTAATTGTCGGCGCGGAAATGCTGCACACACAGAGATAAAAAATGGGGCTGCTAAGTGAACTGAACCCCAGAAAACGGACATTGAAAGAAAAGGGCCTCCTATCGTAGGATAAAGCGATAGGAGGTTTTTGTATGGGAAAACAAT
>JAYFPQ010000007.1:0-42262 GCA_034927595.1 Christensenella sp. | reverse complement strand
CCTCACGGACCTCTTGACCATTCGGCACTACAAGCCGAGCTTCGACGGGCTGACGGTCGGCGTTTGCGGCGACCTCAAGTTTGGGCGAACGATCCACTCGCTGACCACCTGCCTTGCGCGGTTTTCCAATGTGCGGTTCCTCTTTATCTCGCCGGAAGAGCTGAGCATGCCCGCCTTTGTAAAGGAAGAACTCGACGCAAAGGGCGTGCAGTACACCGAAACGACCAGCCTCGAGGGTTGCATCGGACAGCTCGACGTGCTGTACATGTCCCGCGTGCAGCGCGAACGGTTCATCAGTGAGGAAGAATACCTCCGGCTCAAGGACTACTTTATCCTCACCATGGAGAAAATGGCGCTGGCCAAACCAGACATGATCGTCATGCACCCCCTGCCGCGCGTCAACGAAATCGCAACCGAAGTGGATGCGGACCCGCGCGCGGCGTACTTCGAGCAGGTGAAGTTCGGCATGTACATCCGCATGGCGCTCATCATGAAGCTGCTGAACATTGACGAACCGTGCGCCTGAACGAATTGAGCAGAGGAGGAAACAACGAATGATCAACGTTTCGAAACTAAAGGAAGGCATCGTGATCGATCACATTCGCGCCGATCACGGATACAAGATTTTTCTTCAGCTCGGGCTCGACCAGCTGGACGGCGTCGTCGTGCTGATGCGCAATGTGGAGAGCACAAAAATGGGCCGCAAGGACCTAATTAAAATTGAGACGAATATGGTGCTGAATCTGGATGTGCTAGGTCTCATCGACCCGGACGTCACCATCAGCTACGTGAAGGAAGGCGTCTGCGTCAAGAAGATCAAGCTCTCGCCGCCGGAGACCGTCACGGGGATTCTCACCTGCAAGAACCCGCGCTGCATCTCGAACCAGGAGCACATTAAGGACATTCACTTTCACCTGGTGGACGCCAAAACGAACCAATACGCCTGCGAATACTGCGACGCGCGGACGCGCCTGTAATAAAAATTGGGAGGGACTCGCAACATGATCACGCAATATCGAAACGCGCGCCTGATTGACGCAAACGGGGATCGCTATGGCGACCTCGTGGTCGAAAACGGCGAAATAGTCTTCTGCGGCCCGCTGAACTGGCGGCGCGCGGATCGAACGGTGGACGTTCGCGGACTCGTACTCATGCCCGCGTTCATCGACCTGCATTGCCATCTGCGCGATCCCGGCTACCCGGAGAAGGAAACGATGGAGAGCGGCATGAAGGCCGCGCTCGCGGGCGGCTATGCGCACCTCTGCGCCATGGCAAACACCAATCCGGTCATCGAAACGCCCGCGCTGGTCGAAGCGAATCAGGCAAAAGCAGCGTCGCTGCACCTCTGCCGCCTGACGCAGGCCGCCGCCGCGGGAAGCCAGCTCGACGACGAAACGCCGACCGACCGCGCCGCGCTGAGCCGCGTGACCAAGCTCGTGAGCAACGACGGAAAGACCATCCTCTCGGACGAGTTCATGCGCCAGCTCCTGCTCGACTCCGCACGCTACGGCTTCGTGATCAGCACGCATTGCCAGCCGGAGCGGGCAACCGTCGCGCGGGACATCGCGATGCTGCGCGAGGTGGGCGGCAATCTCCACGTCGGCCACATCAGCCGCGCGGAGACGGTAGACATGATTCGCGCCGCCAAGGCGGAAGGGCTGCCGATTACCTGCGAGGTGACCCCGCACCACTTGATCGGGTTCGACAGCGACTACAAGGTCAATCCCCCGCTGCGCACAAGACGCGACACGCTCGCGCTGATCGAGGGCATTCTGGATGGAACCATCGACTGCCTCTCCACCGACCACGCGCCGCACACCGAGGCGGACAAGGCGAATGGCGCGGCGGGCATCTCCAACATTGAATACGCCATGCAGGTGTTCCTAAAGGTCTTTACGGAGCACAATATCCCACTCACGCGGCTTTCCGAGATGGCCTCGCTCGCGCCCGCAAAGCGCCTCGGCCGGAAAGCCGGGCTGCTGCAGGCGGGTTACCCCGCGGACATCACGATTCTCTCCGCGGACGAGGAAAGCTTTGTGCATCAGGGCCAAATGCTCTCGCGCTCGCACAACACGCCGTTTGACGGCTGGCGGGTGCGCGGCAGGGTTCAAACCACGATTGTGGAAGGCGAAACACGCTACGAATATGGAAAAATCGGCTGACTCAACAGAACAAACAACCGAATCAGCATAGAAGGAGATTATTGAGCATGAGCATGGACAAACTGGTGAGAGCCGCGCAACAGAAAGGCCCCGTCTGCGTCGGCCTCGACACACAGCTTTCGTTTCTACCGGATTATCTCAAGCAAAAGGATTGGTCGGACGGAGAAAAGTTCTTTGAATTCAACCGTTTGATCATCGACGCAACGGAGGACGAAGCAGGTTGCTTCAAACTCCAGATCGCCTGCTACGAGGCGCTGGGGCTCGACGGCATGCAGGCGTTTGCCAAAACGCTGCAATACGCGCGCGCCCGCGGCAACGTGACCATTACGGACGCGAAGCGCGGGGACATCGCCTCCACCGCTGAGCAGTACGCAAAGGCGCACTTCTCCGGCGACTTTGAAACGGACGTGATGACGATTAACGTCTTTATGGGCGAGGACGCGGTTTCGCCCTACTACCCCTACCTCGCGAAGGACAAGGGCGTCTTCGCGCAGGTCAAAACCAGCAATCCCAGCGGCAAGGATTTTCAGGATCTGCTGGTGGACGGCGAAACGCTCTACGAACGCACCGCGCGAAAGGTCTCCGCGTGGGGCGAGCGGTTCCTCGGCGAGAGCGGGTTCTCCGCCATCGGCGCGGTTACAGGGCTGACGTATCCGGAGGAGTTTGAGCGCATACGCCCGCTGCTGCCGTATACCTTTCTGCTGATTCCCGGCTACGGCGCGCAGGGCGGCACGGGCAAGGACATCGCCGGGTTCTTCCGGGACGGTATTCGCGGCGTGGTCAACTCCTCCCGCGGGCTGATCACCGCGCACAAGGGCAAGACGGAGGGCGAGGATTTTACCGTCTACGTCCGCCAGGCCGTGCTCGACATGAAGCAGGATATTCTCAAGTGGCTATAATTCAATCGAACGAATGGATCGCGCCGGGCATCTATCGCATGTCGATTTCCGGCGCGCCGCTTGGCCGCGCGGGGCAGTTCTATCTGCTGCGCGTGCCGGGCGCGCTCGACCCGCTGCTGGGGCGACCCATCAGCCTGTTTGAAGCGGACGAAGCGAGCGGCGAAACCACGTTTGTCTATCAAACAGTCGGGCGCGGAACGGCGCAGTTCGCAGCCCAGTTGCCGGGGCAGGCAATCGATGCGCAGGGGCCTTACGGCACCGGTTTTCCGCTGGAACCCGGCCGCGCGGTCATCGTCGGCGGCGGCATTGGCATTGCCCCGCTGCACCATCTCGTCAAGGAACTTCGAAAAAGCGACCCCGCGCGACAGATCGACGTATACCTCGGTTTTCGCGAGGAAGCCTACTGCCGGGCGGATTTCGAGCGATACGCCAGCGCGGTTCATACCAACATCGGCGGAATCATTACCCGCGACGTGGATTTTTCGCTCGACGCAACGTTTTATGCCTGTGGCCCCGCGCCAATGCTTCGCGCGGCAGCCGAGCAGGCGGAGGCGGCTAACGCGCGACTCTATGTTTCGCTCGAGAAGCACATGGCTTGCGGGGTAGGCGCGTGCCTCGGCTGCACCTGCCAGACCCAAGGCGGCGCAAAGCGCGTCTGCAAGGACGGGCCGGTGTTCGACTATAGGGAGGTGCGCCATGTCCTCTAACCCCCTTTCCCTCACCCTCTGCGGCGTCGCTTTGCAAAACCCGGTCATCGCCGCGAGCGGCACCTTCGGGTTTGGTCGCGAGTATGCAGAGAGAATGGACGTTTCACGCCTCGGCGGCATCAGCGGCAAGGGGCTGACCCTTCGCGGCAGCGCGGGCAACCAAGGCGAGCGCATCTGCGAGACCCCCTCCGGCCTGCTCAACAGCATCGGGCTGGAGAACCCCGGCGTAAAGCACTTTGTGGAGCACGAAGCGGCCTATCTCCGCTCTCTCGGCCCTGCGGTGCTCTGCAACCTCGGCGGGCACAGCGAGGAGGACTATCTCGAAGGCGCGGCGTTGCTCAACGATTCGGACATCGATTTTCTGGAACTCAACATCTCCTGCCCGAACGTGAAGGCGGGCGGCATGGCCTTTGGCCTGCTTCCCGACACGGCGGCGGAGATTACGAAGAAGGTCAAGGCAGTTACGCGCCATCCGCTGATGGTCAAGCTCTCGCCGAACGCGCCGGATCTGGTCGCCGTTGCGCGCGCCTGCGAAGCGGCGGGTGCGGACGCGCTGAGCCTCGTGAATACCTTCCTCGGCATGGCGATTGACGTAAAGCGCAAGAAGGCCGTGTTCGACAATGTCTACGCCGGACTCTCCGGCCCCGCGATTCGGCCCATCGCGCTAAGAATGGTGCATCAGGTGGCGCACGCGGTGCAAATTCCCGTCGTCGGCATGGGCGGTATCTCCTCCGCGGAGGACGCGCTTGCGTTTCTCATGACGGGGGCTCGCGCGGTGCAGGTTGGCACCATGACGTTTGCAAACCCCGGCGCGATGCTGGAGATCATCGACGGTCTTTCGGCCTACTGCGCGAAGGAACGGCTCAACAATTTACAGGAAATTTGCGGAATCATATAAGGAGGAAAACCGATGTCGGATAATCTAGCAATTTTGAAACAGTGCGAAGCGTTTTTAGAGGGGCACTTTCTGCTCTCCTCCGGCCGCCATAGCGGCGGCTACTGCCAGTGCGCAAAGCTGCTTTGTCATCCCGTGCTCGCCGAGCAAGTGCTGAAAAGCGTCACGGAGCAGGTGAAGCATCTGAGCATTACGAAGGTCTGCGGCCCCGCGATGGGCGGCATCATCGTTTCCTACGAGCTCGCGCGGCAGCTCGGCGTCGAAAGCATCTTTACCGAGCGCAAGGACGGCGAAATGCAGCTGCGCCGCGGCTTCACCGTTGGCAAAGGCGACCGGATTCTGATTGCGGAGGACGTAGTCACCACCGGAAAATCCACGATGGAAACCGTAAAGGTGCTAACCGATCTTGGTGCGGAGGTCGTCGGCGTCGGTTGCGTGGCGGATCGCCGCGCTGCGGATTGCGACTTTGCCCTGCCGGTCTACGCCGCGCAGAAGCTTACGATTGAATCGTATGAGCCGGACGACTGCCCGATCTGCCGTGCGGGAACCATTCCCCTCGAAAAGCCCGGCAGCCGGGAACAGCCCGCCGCGAAGTAAAACACACCCATCAAAAAAGCCAGCCTCCGATTTGGAGACTGGCTCTTTTTGTGTGCGTTTCAGGAGTGCTCGTTAGCCGATGCGCGCGCCGATCTTGCCGAACGCCTGCTTGCCCGCGTAGCGCGCCGCCGCGCCGAGCTCGTCCTCAATTCGGAGCAGGCGATTGTACTTCGCGACGCGATCCGTACGGGAAGGCGCGCCGGTCTTGATCTGCCCGGAGTTCGTGGCAACCGCGATATCCGCAATCGTCGTGTCCTCCGTTTCGCCGGAGCGATGCGACGTAACCGCTGTATACCCCGCGCGCTGTGCCATTTCGATGGCCTCCAGCGTTTCCGTCAGCGAGCCGATCTGGTTCACCTTGATCAAAATCGAGTTCGCGTCCCCTTCCGCAATGCAGCGGGCGAGGCGTTTCGTGTTGGTTACGAGCAGGTCGTCGCCAACGAGCTGAATCTTCGCGCCCAGCTCGCGGTTGAGCAGATTCCAGCCGTCCCAGTCCTCCTCCGCGAGGCCATCCTCCAGCGAAATAATTGGGTACTTGTTTGCCAGATCGGACCAATAAGCAATCATCTGGTCGCGGCTCTTGAGCGTGCCGGTCTTCCAGAAGAGGTAGTTGCCCTCCTTGCCCGCTTTCTTCGCCTCGTCGAACATCTCGGTTGAGGCCGCGTCCATCGCGAGCATGAAGTCCTTGCCGGGCACGTAACCCGCGGCCGAAATCGCTTCCAACAACGTTTCGAGCGCCTCCTCTTCGCCGGAGAGGTTCGGCGCAAAACCGCCCTCGTCGCCGACGGACGTGTTCAGCCCCTTCTTCTGCAGAATGCCCTTGAGCGTGTGGAATACCTCCGCACCCCAGCGCAGCCCTTCCGCAAAGCTGGGCGCGCCGACCGGCATAATCATAAACTCCTGGCTGGAGATGTTGTTGTCCGCGTGCTTGCCGCCGTTGATCACGTTCATCATCGGCACGGGCAGCACATGCGCGTTTGCCCCGCCAATGTAGCGATACAGCGGCAGGTTGAGCGATTTTGCCGCCGCGTTTGCCGCCGCGAGCGATACGGCGAGAATGCCGTTTGCGCCGACGCGGCTCTTGTCCGCCGTGCCGTCAATGGCGAGCATCGCGTGGTCAATTCCGCGCTGGTCGGTGATATCCATGCCAATCAGTTTGGGCGCGAGCATTGTATGCACATTGGATACGGCTTTCAGCACGCCCTTGCCCTTGTAGCGGCCCTTGTCGCCGTCCCGCAGTTCCAGCGCTTCATACGCGCCGGTCGACGCGCCGGAAGGCACCGCCGCCCAGCCGACGATACCGCCGTTCGTCGTTACCTCCGCCTCTACGGTGGGGTTGCCGCGCGAGTCCAGAATTTCTCTTGCGGTTATCTTCGAAACCACTTGCGTGTTCATTGTTCTTTCCGCCTTTCAAATATAGTTAGACGCTTCTATCTATTACATTACCACGCTGTTTCGGTTTGTCAACGGCGCGGGGATGCCCGCGTGTGACATTGTTGCAAAAATCCCTCGTTACTTGCGTTTCTTGCTGGAATAGATAGAAAACAGCAGGCCTTCCGCGTGATTTGCGTGGAAGGTCTGCTTGCATGTTTTGTGTCATCCGGGTTTCAACACAGTGTCTTGGGATGGTTCAGTCGGGGCGGTCGCTTACTTTGCGCCCTGCTGTTGTTCCTCTTCCTTGCGGCGCTTTGCCAGCAGCAGGAGAAGCCAGAGCAGCCCAAGTCCGAGCAGGCCGGCGCCCGCGAGGATTGCCCAGAGCGGAATTCCGCTCTTACCGGCGAGAGGCGTCGTCTGGTCGTCAATCCGCTCCGTCAGCGGCGCAACCTGCGACTGCAGAACGAGCGAGCCGTTCACACGGAGTCCACCTTCCGGCACGGTGGCGGGCAGACCCGTCCAACCGTTAAAGGTATAGCCGTCCAGTGTTGGATCATTCGGCCTCGGCATCGGGTCGCCATAGTGCAGGCCGGTGTAGGTTGCATACGGCGAAGTGCCATTCAGCTGCGCGGTGTTGCCGCCCGTTACGTAGTAGTCCACGCGGTACTCAAGCTGCTGCCACTGCGCGTAGTAGCGAACCGGTTCCGCGGGCATCACGAACGTGCCGCCGGGTTGGGACGTAACCGCGCCCGTTGCGGTGCTGCTCCAGCCGAGGAAGCGGTAGCCGCGCCTCGTGAAGCCGTTACCCGCGACCGTCACGTTGGTGAGCATCGCGTATGCGCCGTCCACAAAGCTTCCGCCGCCCGCGAAGTTCGAAAGATAGGTCACGGTGTAGAGATTCGGCGCCCAGGCCGCGGTGAGCGTGACCCCGTTGTTCGGCATCACGAATGTTCCGCCTGCGCCGTAGGTCCGCGCAACGCCGTCCACCTCGGTCGTCACCCAGCCGTCAAACGTGTAGCCAACGCGCGTCGGAATGGCGGCCGGCAGCGTTACGGTGGTGAGGTATGCGACGGTCGGAATGTTGGCGGGCATGTTGGCCACCGCCGCACCGGTTCCAGTCTGGAAGGTAACGCTGTAGACATTTGGCGTCCACTGCGCGGTGAGCACAAGATTCTTCTGGTGATTCGGAATCGTTGCGCCGAGCGCGTAGGTGGTCGTGCTGGTCGCATCCAGCCAGCCGGTCAGCGCATAGCCTGTCCGAACCGCGGTTGCGCCGGTGCTCAACGTCGCGGTGGTGTCATATGGCGTCCACTGCGTTGCGGGCATGCCGGTGACCACATCCGTCGTGCCGGTGAGGTAGGTGATCTGCGGGTTAATCGTCAATGAGCCGGTGAAGGCATAGACGGCATAGTTCCCATTTCGAATCGTGGAGCCTGCTCCCAGATCGATAAAGATTTGACTAGAGTGTAAGCCTGGATCCTCTCCCGTTGGCAGTCCTGCGTCAACGCGGATCGTGCTGATTTCAACCCCCGCAAGGTGCGCGGGTAGCACGTCATAGAACATCCGCCCCATTACGACGCCTGTACTAAAATGATAGGTAAATACAGGATCCGGATCGCCGAAGTTCTTCGTCGCGTCGTCCGCTACAATTAGTACGTTGCGCCGCTCCACCGTCAGAGTGCCGTATGTGGAGTGAACCACATAGTTCCCCGCCAGCGTTCCGCCCGCCATCGCCGGTACGGTAAACAGATTATCCACCGTGCCTGCGTTCAATATCGCGGTCATGGAAGCCGGCGCCGTAGCGAATCCTTCACCCGTTGCAAAGCCGTCTCCGCTCGGAGTGACCGTTGGCGCCATCAGCGGGAATCCGTCGTAGACCTTGCTTGCTGAATCCGACGTGAGCGTAATGTTGCGCGGCGTGATGGTCAGCAGTGCGCTGCCAAACGCTGTCTCGTAGTTCGGATTCACCGCGGCAACATACACCAAGCCATTGTCCGCAACGTTCACACCCGCATATTCGCCCAGTGTGTACGCCGTGAGGTCGGTTCCGCCGGTGCGGTTGTAGTACAGCTCAGTTCCGGACGGAAGCCCAGAAGTGTCAATTGCGACCGAATGAGTCCTGCCGTCGTAGAGCGCCGTTGTATCCGTAACCTTCAGGGTCGGCGCAGGCGCTTTCGTCACCGAGAGCGTACCGGGCAGGAATGTGATGTTGTAGTTGCCCGCATTTGTGTTCGCCTTCAGGGTGACGCCTGTAATCGTGTTTGCCACGCTGGGTCCGACGTTGGTGATATGGCTCGCCGCATCAAAGATCGCGGTCGCAATTCCCTGTCTGCCGACGAAGCTGCCAGCGGTAACGTCGTAGTACTGCCAGGTATGATCGGTTCCGTCATACACCCAGCTCTGGCTGCGCGCCTGAACCGTAATCGGGATTGCGGAAATCGAGATATCCGCGCTGCCAAAGTACGGCAGGTAGTTCGGATTCGTCACAACGAAGTAGATCGTCCGACTACCGGCAACGTTCTTGATGGACGGGTTCGTCGTTAAGCGGTACCCCTCCGGTTTCTTATGCGCACTATAGCTATAGGCAATCTGGGTCTCCGCCGAACCAAGCGGATCGTTCACGGTGACGAGAATGCTGTGGCCGGAACCATCGTACGGTCCACTGAATCCGGTGGCCGAAACATTCATCTCGATCGGCTGAATGGTCAGCTTGCCCGGAGCGGTGACGACGTCATACTGATAGGTAACGTCCACGCCGCCGCTGAGAATTTTCACCGAACCGAGTGTCACGTTCACGTCGTACTCGCCAACGTTGGTTCCCGCGCCAAGGACGCTGTAACCCGTAACGTTCAGGCCCGCCTCGGAAAGTTCCGCTTCGGTAACCGTCTGCTCGGAACCGTTATAATTCAGGGACACCGTCTTACCGGTGATCACCAGCGTCTTATTCGCCGTGTAGTTCGCCGTAATGGTCAGGTTGCCGCGCAGGTCCGTTGCCGCCGGATCGCCGGGCGCCACATCATAGGTGCCGTCCCAGTAATACCGGTTGCCGGTGCTGTCGGTCACGTTGCTCGGCGGAGTGGTCGAATAGCTTGCGTCGCCCGTGCCAAACGTAACGTGCTCGCTGGCGTATTCGTCGCCGTTGATGCTGTCGACATAGCTGACGAGCGGATTGATCGTCAGTGTGCCTTCGACCCACGTCACCGTATACTGATCGGTTACGTCAACCCTGTCCGACGCGCGCAGGATCACCAGATTTTCCTTGCCGGTAAACGCGGCGGTGTACTCGCCCGGGTTCGTTCCGGAAGCGCCAGCGGAGATGTTTTCAAGCAGCAGACCGCTCTCGCTGGCCGTAAAGCCGCTAACCGAGTGTGCGCTCCCGTCAAAGCCAAAGGTGTCGCCGTTGGACGTGATCGTCAGCGCGGTCTTCGTTCCCCAAACCGCATAGAGCTTCACGTCGCTCGCGGGCATGTGCGCAATCTCGGTTCCCGGCGCGTAGGCGGGATCCGGCGCCGTCGCGCTCGGATTCAAACTCCAACCGAGGAAGTAGTTCCCTGTAAAGGAGAACATATTGTCGGCTACGGTAAACGGCGCATTCCAAACGACCGATTCCATCGACTCATCCGGTGATCCGTTTCGCGCAACGTAGGTCAGCGTATAGACCTGTTGCTCCAACGTAACGACAACGTCGTGCTCCTCTTCAATTGCGTTGATTGTGTAGCTGTTGCCGGACATCGGAATGTCGGTGCCGTTGTCGGTGACCTTCACGGTCAGATAACCACTCGCGGGCGTCCAGCTCAGCGTTGCATCGGTATGGTAGTCGTAGTCGCCTGCTCCGGTCAGCGCGCTCGCTGTCCCGGGTACTGCCAGCGACAGGCGCACCGCATAGGCAATCGGTTCCCATTTTGCGAAGAGCCCCGAAACGGTTCCGCTCATGCCCAGCAATACCGCATCGCCCGGCTGATAGGTTCTGCCGCTGCCGTCCGCCAACGTGTTCCACCCTTTAAATGTGTATCCAGTGCGGGTAAAGCCGTTTCTGTCCAGATTATAATAGGTGTTGTTTGCCACCCAGGCGCCGTCGAACGAGGTGGTCACGCCGTCGCCCAAGGTGCCACCGTTACCATAATAGGAAACGCGAACCTTCGGCGCTTCGTCCGCCCACTGCGCCGTCAGCGTCACATTATTGGAAACGATGACCGATCCGCCCGGATAATAGATCTTGCCGTCCAAATCGGACTTCCAGCCCACAAACACCTTACCGCTCGGCGCCGTTACGTCGGAACCAAACGCAAGCACAAACGCCTGTGATCCCGGCGCATAGCGGTTCGCGTCAACCGGAGCCGTGCCGGTGGTGTTCAGCGCGTAGGCCACCGTGTAGCGAACGCTGCTGGTCCAGTTCGGGTAGATTTCAATGTCGCCATAGACAGGCGTATTGGGATTAAACGTGGTCTGCGAGCCGCCGACCATCTGCACCCAACCGACGAAGGTATCTCCCGCGTGCGGCGGGTTCAGGCGCGCCTGCGCTTCCGCAGCGCTCAGCGCGCTGGTGCTCACCTTGCCGCCATACGAAATGCTGCCGAGCGCATAAGTTCCGCCGGACGTGCCGTACGGCGTCAGATGCGCTACGCCCGTGTACACCGGCGTCTTCCAGACACCGTACACCCTCAGATCGCCCGCGGGCATTGTCCTGTTCCAGTTCATCTCGCTGCCGGGCATCCCGTTCGATGTGGTATACCAACCGGCCCAGCTGGCAGCCGGATCAACACCGCTCGGGCGATCCGGCGTCGTCGCCGGCTGATATCCGCTCAGCGAGGTCAGATACACGACGTCGTTGGAACTGATCCGCGTCGATCCGTTGTAGATCGAGAGGTTGTATTTGTTAATGGTGTAATAAACGTTCACCACCGTGATTCTCGTACCAAGCCACGGATTGATCAGTATCCAGTCACCGGAGCTGATGTTCGTCTTGGACGAATTTGCGCTTGTGGTGTAGGAGCGCACGGTATATCCGCTGTACGCGTTGCTGAATGTATAAGTCTGTGTAACGTTGTTTTTATTATAGGTATAGCTACGAGAAGCATCGGGCGTACTCGAATACACGCCCGGGGCGGTTTCGAGATAGTGGTTGACCGTGAAGGTGCGCTCGTTGCTCGCAACGTCCTCAAAACGCGCATACAGCGTCAGATTGCCGTTGCTGTCGAACACCGCGTTTCCGGTGTTCTCAAAGGTATCAAACCGCTGTACTTCGTTTCCGTTGTTCTTTGCCGTGTACCAGCCAAGGAACACATAGCCGCTCAGAATCGTTAGTTCCGAAGTGCTCGGCCAGTAGCCGATGGCAGCGCCGGTCACGCCGGTTTTCTTAGTCAGCGAATTGTAGTTGCCTTCGTAGTGACTTCCGTTCACCACAGGCACCTGGAAGTCAAGGCTGCAATTCTTCCGGTTGTAATACAGATTCAGCTGTGTGCTGCCGTCCGCCGCGACGGTAACCGCCGGGGACTTGGCACCCACAAACGTGAACCCAGTAAACTTTGATTGATCCGAGCTGCTCGCGGAAACAACGTCTCCAGCATCGGCGTTGCGTGAGGTGGTCGAGTCGATATAATAGTTGTCGCCGCCCTCAAGGCTCTGCTTCCAGTAGACGACCGTATAGGGCACCGACTCTTCCATCCAGATGGCGGTCAGCGTCATGTTGTCGTAGATCCATCCGAATACAAAGTACCCGCCATTCGCGACCCAGTGTACAAAATCATACCCGTCTCGCGTAATGGTATCGGAACCGGTCTGTTCTTCAATATAATCTTCGACAATACGAAGCGATAAGTAGTCGCCCTTTCCGATGGCCATCGGCGGAATATAGGTTCCACCGTTGGTGTCAAATGTAATCCATACCACACCTTTTACAATTGGGTATAGATCGACATTCGCACCCGTAACCGAAACGGTTGCTCCTACGTCCGTCGTGCCGCCGCTCGTGGTCGACCAACCGGTGAGCTTCTCATTTTCGCCGAGAATCAGGTTGGGCACGTTCGCCGTCGAAACCAGATTGTCCGCACCGGGCAGGCGGGTCTCAATGACCGCGCCGTCTTTGTTATGGAAGAACGCATAGTAGGCTGTCGTGAAACGCGCGGTCAGAACGGTGTCCCCCGCGACGTCGAAGGTCTGCGTGGTGAACGCGGTAAACTGCGTGTCCCCATCAAACCAGCCGACGAAGCGCTCGCCTGCGTTCGGCGTCGGCGCGGCGGGCTCCACGAGCGTTTCACCGCTCACGAGTGTCTGGAAGCCGGTCTCCGCTCCGTTGACCACGTAATGATAGGTCCAGAGGATTGCCGCCGGATCTTCAATACCACCCAGCCCGGCTGCCATCGCCATTCTGCCAGCCATACCATCCATGGTATCTTCACCATCCGTGGTAATCTCGGTGAACTTCGCATACAGATCCAAATCGGCCGTAACCGCTGCCCCGAAGCTATACGGGGTGCTCTCATCGGTGGAATACCAATAGGAGAACTCCATTCCGTCCGGCGCGGCCGGCGTTTTCTCCGGCTCCGAAACCGCATTACCTCCCGTGACGGAGACCGTCAGAAACACATCCCCGTTCGCGTGGAAGGTTACAACAAATTCCGAAGTGGGGGGAACGTCGCCATCCGGCGGTAGTTCTTCGTCCGGAGGCACTTCTTCATCCGACGGCAACTCCTCGTCCGGAGGCAGTTCTTCGTCCGCTGGCGGGTCCGTCGGCGGATCCGTGGGCTCCGAACCTTCCTCTTTGGGAGGATCCTGCGGGGGATCGGTGGGTGTTTCGGTGGTCGTTGGCGGAGTTGTGTCCGCGTCGCCTCCCCCTTCCGTGTCGGTGGTTGCCAGCGCGGTTGCCGGAAACAGCGAAAGAACCATCATCAGGCAAAGCATGATGCTGATGATCTTTGCGAATTTAGTAGACTTCTTCATGCGTCTTCCCTCGCGATCAAATTCGTGCCGTAGAAACTGGAATGACCCGTATATAATCCTAGAATGATTGGCATCAGTATATACATCTCATATTACATTCTCGTTACTTTGTGATAAATTTAAGCCCGTTTTATTGGCCTTTTTGCGTTTTTTGAGCACTTTTTGCGGTTTTTCATGAAAAATTTGGGAACTATCAGTTTCTGTAACGGATTTTCAGGTCGAAAAGGTGTATCTCCCCGGTAAACCCGCATAAAATCTGGACTTCTAGAAGAGCCGTTTTCTTTCGTAAAAAAATGAGACTCCGTTGTTCTGGCAGGAGGATGCATTTCGTGTCAAAAAACGGTCCCTGGATGGTACCACGTGTGGTATTACATTTTTCATACATGCCTCTCCCGCTTCCGCTGGCCGTTGGCGTGTTCCATCGTAAGAAATGCATCGAAGCCGCTCTGGCGCAACGGTTCATGCGACTTGCATGCGCCCAGCCTTGGAGCTCAGAAATTCTTGGTTCCAATGCATACGTATTGCACCACGCATTCACCGTCAAGCGGCATAGAAACACCTCCAGTTCCTCACGGAAGGCGGCCTTCTGAGGCATTTTTGATTGGATTGTGTGATATTGTTACATGGAAACATCAAGAATTCTGCCTGTTTTGGGGTTTTATTAGCTTTTTGATATAGGTGCGCCTATAAATTAACATTTCAAAGCTTAACTGTTTATGATAATATAAACCTACAACGATTCGTTGCTTCGTTGTTATTTTAATGAACGCAACAGAAAGAAGACGTGTTATATGAGCACTGCAGATATACTTTTATTGATCGGACTGATCATCGTCGTTCTGTACCTATTGATGGGCATCGATGATTTCGTCTGGGATATCGCGGGTCTGTTCCGCCGCCGTTCCTATAAGGAGCAGTTGCTGGACCTGCACAAGCTGGATTCCACCCCGCCCAAGCTGCTGGCCATCACCATCGCCGCCTGGCACGAGGACAACGTACTGGGGGACGTGATCGACAATGTGCTGTCGTCTGTTCTATACCCCAAGTCGATGTACCACATCTTTCTTGGCGTCTACCAAAACGATCCGGCGACCATTTCGGTTGCGGAGTCCCTCGCCGCGCGATACCCGAACGTGCACGTTGTCATCAACGATATGCCGGGGCCGACCTCGAAGGCGCAGAACATCAATTACATCTACCGCTCGATTCGCCGTTTTGAAGAGGAACACGGCTGGCGGTTTGCTTCCCTGAGCATCCACGACTCGGAGGATGTTGTGCATCCGTATGAGTTCAAGGTCACAAACTACCTGCTGGACACCCACAAAGCGATTCAGTTTCCGGTGTTCCCGCTGATGCCGATGCCGCGGTTTTCCAACTTTTTCCGCAACATCACCGCCTCGACCTATGCAGACGAATTCGCGGAGAACCACTTTACGACCATGGTCGGCCGCTACAGCAGCGGGGCGTTCGTCCCCTCCGCCGGAACCGGATTTGTGCTTTCTCATGAAGTGCTGGACCTGTTTGGCGACGGGGACATTCTGCCACAGGACAGCCTGACCGAGGATTACCGCGTGTCGCTGACGCTCTATGAAAAGGGCATTCAGCTCTACTACGTGCTCGAGCAGATTCCCCGCGTTGGCAACGACAACCGCCTGCACTGGGACTTCATTGCGACGCGCAGTATGTTCCCAAACACCTTCAAGACCGCGGTGCGTCAGAAGTCCCGCTGGATTCTCGGAATCACGATGCAGTCGTTCCGGTTCCGCGAAATCTTTGCGTCCAACGGCTTGCCCGTTTCCGCGCGCTACACGCTCTATAAGGACAGCAAGGCGAAGATTGCAAACCTGCTCGCAATGGTCGGCTATCCACTGCTGGTCTACTTCATTGTCTCGCTGTTCGTGCCGCTGCTGCCGATCTACCCGATCTTTAGCCTCTCCTGGTGGCTCAGCGTGTTTGTCACGTTCATGATGCTGGAACGCCAGGCCTTCCGCATCGCCGCCATCTACCGGGTATACGGTCTACGTAGTGTATTCTTCGGCTGTCTGCTGCCGCCGCTGATGCCGCTACGCCTCATCTGGGGCAACATCATCAACCTCGCGGCAACCCTCCGCGCTTATCGGCAATACAACGCCGCGAAAAGAGGCGGCGCCAAACGGCAGACGCGCAAGGAGAAGAAGGCCGCCTCAGCGGAAGCGTCCGCACCGAAGAAACTCGCCTGGTCCAAGACCGACCACCAGTTTCTGAGCAAGCAGGCGCTGCAGCGCTACCAGCGCAACCTCGGCGACATCCTGTTGGAAAAAGGCTATCTCTCCATTCGGGAGCTCTCCTCCGCGCTCCTACGCGCTGCGCTGTCACGGCAAAAGATCGGTGCCTATCTGCGCGAGCACGGCCTGTTGAGTGAGGAGCAGTTGCTCGACGCGCTGTCCGCCGTCAAGCATATTCCGTTCGTGAAGGCGGCCGACCTTGGCGACTACGCACCCTGGCGCTATGCGGGGCAGTTTGAAGAGTCCCTGCTGCGAAGCCAACTGGTGCTGCCGCTCTTGAAAACAAAGGAAGGCTTTGTCATCGCGTTCTGCGACAAAAGCCCGAATGACGCGCAGACGGCGCTTCGAACCGACTGTGGCTGCCCGATTCGCGCGGTCTTTGCCTCGCAGCAAACGATTGAAACGGGACTGAACCAGATGTTCCACGACGGCGCGAATACCGCGCAGGCAAAGAGCCTCGCGGACACGCTCTACGACACGGGCGCGATCACAGAGGAACAGCTGCTGTTGTTCCACAGCTACCGCCATCGGACGGACATGAACGAGCGGGATCTCCTCCTGCAAATGGGACTCGTCCGTTAAACAAGAAGCAACCTTAGACCGCGTGCAATTGCTCACGCGGTCTTTTTTTTATCCGGTTTGAGGTGATTTCGCCGCACGCGTTATGCTATAATGAAGCAGAATCAACAATTTACAGGCAACGGGGGTAGTTTCAATGAAGGTTGTCATTCTCGCCGGCGGATATGGCACGCGTATTTCGGAAGAAAGCCACCTGAAACCCAAACCGATGATTGAGATTGGCGACCAGCCGATTCTCTGGCACATCATGAAGAGCTATTCCTACTACGGCTACAACGAGTTCATCATCTGCGCCGGGTATAAGCAGCAAGCCATTAAAGAATATTTTGCGGATTATTATCTGCATCGTTCGGACATCACATTCGATTTTTCGCAGGATAATCTCATCGAAATTCACAACAACGTTGCCGAACCCTGGCGGGTCACCGTTGTGGACACCGGGCTTTCCACCATGACGGGTGGGCGCATCAAGCGCATTCAAAAATTCGTTGGCAACGAACCGTTCATGATGACGTATGGCGACGGCGTTTGCGACATCAACCTCAACGAACTGGAAGCATACCATAAATCGCGCAAAACCTTTGCAACCCTGACCGCCATTCAACCCGGCGGGCGTTTTGGCGTTTTGGGTCTGAATGAGGAGAACATCATCACCTCGTTTGTCGAGAAAAACAAGGCAGACGGCGGTTGGATCAACGGCGGATTTATGGTGCTCGAGCCGCAGGTATTCGATTACATTGCCGGAGACGAAACCATCTTTGAGCGCGACCCGCTCGAATGCCTCGCGCGGGACGGGCAGCTCTCCGCCTACACCTACGAGGGGTTCTGGCAGTGCATGGATACCCTGCGCGACAAACTCGCGCTCGAAGAGCTAGTTGCCACAAGGAAAGCCCCCTGGGTGAGGTGGTAGCATGTCGGATCGCTCGTTTTATCGCGGAAAGCGCGTCTTCATCACCGGGCATACCGGCTTTAAAGGCGCCTGGCTGTCGCTGCTGCTGCTGGAAGCCGGCGCGGAGTTGACGGGTTATGCGCTCGCGCCGCAGGACGAACCAAACCTTTTTTCACTCCTCAATTTGGACAAGAATATGCACTCCATCCTTGGCGACGTTCGCGATTTCGCCGCGCTGAAGCGCGCGTTTGACGAAGCGAAGCCGGAAATTGTGCTGCATCTGGCAGCGCAGCCGCTGGTTCGCGAGAGCTACCGCGCGCCGGTGGAAACGTTTGACACAAACGTGATGGGCACTGTGCACTTGCTCGAATGCGTTCGGCAGTCGAACGTGGTAAGAAGCCTCGTCAACGTGACGACCGACAAGGTCTATCGCAACAACGAAACGAACGACGCCTTTCGCGAAAATGACCCGCTCGGCGGGTACGATCCGTATTCCTCGTCGAAGGCCTGCTCGGAAATCGTGACCGAGAGCTACCAAAATAGTTTTCTGCTTGCTTCGGGCGTCGCGGTTTCCACCGCGCGCGCGGGCAACGTGATTGGCGGCGGCGACTTCGCGCGCGACCGTATCTTGCCGGACTGCATCCGCGCGGCGTACCGAAAGGAACCCATCGTCGTGCGCAACCCCAACTCCATTCGTCCGTATCAGCACGTGCTCGACCCGCTGGACGCGTACCTCACGATTGCCCGTCGGCAGTACGAAGCGCCTTCGGCAGCGGACCACTACAACATCGGCCCCGACATGGAGGACTGCGTGACGACCGGCGCGCTGACCACGCTGTTCTGCGACGCGTGGGGCGAAGGCCAGCGCTGGGAGCACCGGCCGGACGGCGGGCCGCACGAGGCAACCTTCCTCCGTCTCAACTGCGAGAAGATTGCCGAGCGTCTCGGCTGGACGCCACGTTGGCACATTGCCGAAGCGGTTTCCAACACGGTGGACTGGGCAAAGGCCTATCGCGACGGCGCGGATCTTCGCGCCTGTATGCTCGAGCAGGTTCGCGCGTTTGACCGCGCATCATTCTAATAATAGAAACAGGAGTATTGCATGCCGAAACAACAGACCGAACGCGAGGCGCGCGAAGAGATTCTAACCCTCGTTGCCAAATATTGCGAAACCTACCAGCAGCCCAAGCCCTACACGCCCGGCGGACGGATTCCCTACGCCTCGCGCGTGTTCGACGCGGAAGAGATGACCGCGCTTGTCGACAGTTCGCTGGATTTCTGGCTGACCGCGGGGCGGTATGCCGATCAGTTTGAGCGGGAGTTTGCCGCGTTTCTCGGCGTGAAGTTCGCCTGCCTCGTCAACTCTGGCTCGTCCGCCAATCTGCTGGCGTTTATGGCGCTGACCTCCCCGCTGCTCAAGGAACGACGGATTCTTCCGGGGGACGAAGTCATTACGGTTGCGGCCGGGTTCCCGACCACCGTCGCGCCGATGATTCAATACGGCGCGGTGCCCGTGTTCGTGGACGTCACGATTCCGCAGTACAACCTCGACACCACTCAGCTCGAAGCCGCGCTCTCGCCGAAGACGCGCGCGGTTATGGCGGCGCATACGCTCGGCAATCCCTTCGACCTAACCGCCGTCAAGGCGTTTTGTGAAAAGCATAACCTCTGGCTCATTGAGGACAACTGCGACGCACTCGGTTCGCGCTATACCATCAACGGCCAAGAGCGCTACACCGGCACGATTGGGGACATCGGCACCTCCAGCTTCTACCCGCCGCATCATATGACGATGGGCGAGGGCGGCGCGGTGTATACGAACGACCGCCTGCTCGAAAAGATCGTTCGTTCGCTGCGCGACTGGGGGCGGGATTGCGTTTGCCCCTCCGGCAAGGACAACTTCTGCGGCCACCGGTTCGACCGCCAGTATGGCGAGCTGCCGCTGGGCTACGATCACAAATACGTCTATTCGCACTTTGGCTATAACCTCAAAGCGACGGACATGCAGGCGGCCATCGGCTGCGCGCAGCTCAAAAAGCTGCCCTCGTTCATTGAGCGGCGGCGGGAACATTTCGATTTTCTCAAGCGCGAGCTCGCGCCCGTCTCCGACCGGTTGATTCTGCCGGAGGCCTGCCCGAACAGCAAGCCAAGCTGGTTTGGGTTCATGATGACCTGCCAGAACGGGCTCTCCCGTGCGACGGTCGTCTCCGCGCTGGAGTCGCGCAACATTCAAACGCGCATGCTCTTTGCCGGAAACCTGATCAAGCACCCCTGTTTCGACGAACTGCGCGCCTCGAAAACCGGCTACCGCGCCATCGGCGAATTGCCAAACACGGACCGAATCATGAACGACTCCTTCTGGGTCGGCGTGTATCCGGGTCTGACAGAGGAGATGCTCGGCGAGATTGCGCGCGTCATTCGCTCCGCCGCAGAATAAAATACACAAGCGCACATCAAAAACGGCCTCGATTCGCATCGAAGCCGTTTTTTTGTATGTACTTGCTCTCTATTCCGGTTCGCCTTCCAGCAGTGTTCGCCCCTGCTCCGTCTGCGCCTGCGCCCAGTCTACAAACTGTCTAGCGGCGCGCGGCGTTCGCCCACCAGAGCGCAGCGCCCACTGTGCGGCGGCGCGTTCGAGCGTCTGAAACGGAACACCCAGCCCGCGATCCGACGCGAGCGAACGGGCAATTGCGAAATACTGCGCCTGATTCGGCGCAAAAAAGCTGATGGTCTGGTCGAACCGGTCGGCGAGGGAAAGCTTCTCCTGCATCGTGTCCCCGGCGTGGACGTCGTCCGCGTTCCGCTCGGAAAACGTTTCCTTCACGAGGTGCCTGCGGTTGGAGGTTGCGTAGACGCGGCAGTTCTCCGACCGCGCAACAACGCCGCCCTCGAGCACCGACTTTAAGGAGGAGAACGATTCGTCGTCCGCCGAAAAGCTCACGTCGTCCAGAAACAGCAAAAACTTCAGCGGAACCAAACGCAGTGTCTCAATGACCGCAGGAAGTTCCGGCAGGCGGTTCAACGGAATCTCCACGATGCGCAGGCCCCTGTCGCGGTATTCGTTTGCCAGCGCTTTTACGGTGGAACTCTTGCCCGTGCCGCGGTCACCGTAGAGCAGCAGATTGCCGCCGCCGCGATTCTCCAGAAAGTCCAGCGTGTTGGAAACGACCAGCCCACGCTCGTATTCATATTCCTTCAGGTCGCGTAGCCGCACCGGGTCGGCGTTGGAAACGCCAACCAGCTCGCCCGACCAGCGAAACGCGTCGAATTCGGCAAATCGGCCAAAACCGCACTTTTTGTAAAACCACTCCAAATCGTGGATCATCTCGAAACAGTTCTGCGTGAAAAACAAGCCCTTTTCATCAGTATCATACTCCGGCAGCGCGGCGATTGCCTCATTTTGCGCCCCGCCAGCAGCAGACTTCAGATCGTTTGCGGAGATTGCGGCGAGTGTTGCGATGGCCGCGAGGTCATACTCCGCGGCTTTGTGCAGCAGGTTGTATACCTTTCCTCGTTCCCCGCTCGCCGCCGCGCGGCTAAACGCGTTTTCGTCCAGCCGAATAAGCCGCTCCAGCAAATCCGCAAGGTTCAGCCCCATCTCCCGACTCGATAGTGAATAGAAGAACTCGCCGTACGCCGCGCAAAACGAAGCGGCGTCTCCGCCCTCCGCCGCCGTGAGGAGGCGAAGAAAGCGGGACACCGTTTCGTCGGAAAGCAGATTTCGGTAGACCGTCAGCGAGTCGAAGGCCGACCGCACCTTGGAAAAATCACCCATTGTTCCTGCTTCTGTCTATTTTTTGAGGAAGGTCATCTGGCTACGAAGCTGCTGACCGACCTTGACCAGTTGGGTCTCGGCGTTCTGGCGCTTCATCGCGTTGAAATGCGGGCGGCCGACGCGGTTTTCGAGGATCCAGTCGCGGGCAAAGGTGCCGTCCTGAATCTCGGTCAGCACGCGCTTCATCTCCTTGCGCGTTTCCTCGGTGATGATGCGCTTGCCGGTGACGTAATCGCCATATTCCGCCGTATCGCTGATGGAATAGCGCATGCGCTCGAAGCCGCCCGCGTAGATGAGGTCGACGATGAGCTTCATCTCATGGATGCACTCGAAGTATGCGTTCTCCGGCGCGTAACCCGCCTCAACCAGCGTTTCAAATCCGGCGAGCATGAGCTCCGTCACGCCGCCGCAGAGCACGGCCTGTTCGCCGAAGAGGTCGGTCTCCGTCTCTTCGCGGAAGGTGGTTTCCAGAATGCCCGCACGAGCCGCGCCAATACCCGCGGCATACGCCAGCGCGGTTTCTTTCGCCTTGCCGGTGTAGTCCTGCTGCATGGCAATCAGCGCCGGAACACCCGCGCCGCGCTGATATTCACTGCGGACGGTGTGGCCGGGGCCCTTGGGGGCGACCATGATCACGTCCACATTCGCGGGCGGAACGATCTGGCCGAAGTGAATGTTGAACCCGTGCGCAAACACGAGCGTGTTTCCTTCGGAAAGTCCAGCCTCAATGCTCTCGTAGTAGAGCGCGGACTGCTTCTCGTCGTTGACGAGGATCATGACCACGTCCGCCTTCTTGGCGGCGTCTTTCGCGGTAGCGACCTTCAGCCCCGCATCTTCGGCGAGCTTCCAGCTCTTGCTGCCGTCGTAGAGGCCAACGATCACGTTCACGCCGCTCTCCTTGAGGTTCAGCGCGTGTGCGTGCCCCTGGCTGCCGTAGCCAATGACCGCAACGGTCTTGTTCTTGAGGTGTGCGAGGTTACAGTCCGCCTCGTAATACATCTTCGCCATATTTTTCTTCCTCCAATTAATAATCTGTTCGGCAAATGCCGATTTACCCTATTTGTTTCCCGCCATCACGTGCGCATTTTCGATGGCGATGGTTCCGGTTCGAACCGTCTCCTGAATGCCGTAGCGCTCCAGCATTGCCTCCAGCCGCCGCACCTGATCGGACGTATCGGCGTATTCGACAATCAGCATCTCGTGTGACACGTCGATGACCTTCGCGCCGAAGATCTTCGTAATCTGCAAGAGGTCGGAGCGGTTTTCGGACGTCGCGCTGACTTTGAGCAATATCAGCTCGCGGTTGATGAACTCACCCTCGGTCAAAATCTTGACTTCGATGACGTCAATCAGCTTGCAGAGCTGCTTTTCCACCTGCTCAAAGATGTCCTCGTCGCCGTCGACCACGATGGTCATGCGCGAAATCGCGGGATCGCTCGTCGTGCCGACCGCGAGGCTATGGATGTTGTACGCGCGGCGCGAGAACAGGCCGACGACCTTGTAGAGGATGCCCGCGTGGTTCTTCACCAGCACGGACATGGTCAACTTCATAGGTCTTCCTTCCATAATACCATACCCTCCTTACGCCGTCTCGATCAAACGGCAAACAATATCGCCCATTTCACGCGTGCCGACGGCGGGTTTGCCCGCAGCGATGTCCGCCGTGCGCCAGCCCTCTTCGAGCGCCCGCTGCACCGCGCGTTCAATCGCGCCCGCCGCTTCCGGCTGGTTCAGCGAGTACCTTAGCAGCATTGCCGCCGACAGAATCGTTGCCAGCGGGTTTGCCGCGCCCGTTCCGGCGATGTCCGGCGCGGAACCGTGAATCGGCTCATATAACCCCAGCGTGCCTTTGCCGAGCGACGCGGAGGGCAGCATGCCGATGGAACCGGTAATCATGCTCGCTTCGTCTGAGAGGATGTCGCCAAACATGTTGCTGGTGACCACCACGTCAAAGCGCGCGGGGTTTCGAACGAGCTGCATGGCGCAGTTGTCAACGAGCATGTCGTCGTACGCCACGTCGGGATATTCCTTCGCGAGCTTATGCATCGTCTCCCGCCAGAGGCGCGAGCTTTCCAGCACGTTTGCCTTGTCCACGCTTGTGAGCTTTTTGCCGCGTTTGCGCGCGGCCTCGAACCCGATGCGACCAATGCGCTCAACCTCCAGCACCGAGTAACGCTCGGTATCGTAGGCCTCCTCGCCGTGTTCGCCCGCGCTTCTGCCGCGCTCGCCAAAGTAGATACCGCCGGTGAGCTCGCGCACCATCAAAAGATCCAGCCCGTTGGCTACGATCTCCGGCTTGAGCGGACAGGCGTCCTTGAGTGGGTTAAACAGCACCGCCGGACGCAGGTTTGCGTAGAGCCCCAGCGCGGCGCGAATGCCGAGTAAGCCCGCCTCCGGACGCAGATGCCCCGGCAGTGTTTCCCACTTTGGCCCGCCAACCGCGCCGAGCAGCACTGCGTCGCTGGCTTTGCAGGTGCTGATCGTGTCCTGCGGCAGCGGCGTGCCATGCTCGTCGATGGCGCAGCCACCCATGAGCACCTCGGAGTAGTTCAGCGAAAAACCGTAGCGTTTCGCCGCGGCGTTGAGCGCGCGGATGCCTTCTTCGATAATTTCGGGGCCGATGCCGTCCCCGCGGATGACCGCAATGTTGTAGTTCATGCGTTCCATCCTCCCTTACAGCGTTCCGGTCTTGATCGCGTTCATCAGCCCGCCCGCGGCTATGATCCCCTGAATGAACGGCGGAAACGGTTCGCCCTGATAGGTTTCGTTTCGCGTGTGGTTCGTAATCACACCCGTGTCGAAGTCGACGCTAACCTGATCCCCCGCCTGAATCTTCGCGCTCGCCTCCGCGCATTCCACAATCGGCAGGCCGATGTTGATCGCGTTGCGATAAAAGATTCGCGCAAACGTCGCCGCAATCACGCAGGAGATGCCGCTCTCCTTAATCGCGATGGGCGCGTGCTCGCGGGAGGAGCCGCAGCCGAAGTTCGATCCGCCAACCATGATGTCGCCGGGTTTCACCCGCGCGGCAAAGTCCTTGTCGATGTCCTCCATGCAGTGACTCGCGAGCTCCTTGGGGTCGGTCGTGGTCAGGTACCGCGCGGGGATGATCACGTCCGTATCGATGTTATCGCCATACTTGATGGCCGTTCCAGTTGCGTTCATGCGTTGCCTCCTAACACGGTCTCCGGGGAAACAAGTTTTCCAGCGATGGCGGACGCGGCGGCAACGGCGGGCGAAGCCAGATAGACCTCCGAACCCGTATGCCCCATGCGCCCGACAAAGTTGCGGTTTGTCGTGGCAACCGCGCGCTCGCCCTTGGCAAGAATGCCCATGTGCCCGCCGAGGCACGGCCCGCAGGTAGGAGTGCTGACCGCGCAGCCCGCGTCGATAAACGTCTTGACGAGACCTTCCTCCATCGCCTGGAGCATGATATTCTGCGTTGCGGGAATCACGATGCAGCGAACGCCCTCGTGAACCTGCCTGCCCTCGAATATCTTCGCTGCCGCGCGCAAATCCTCAATGCGCCCATTCGTGCAGCTGCCGATGACCGCCTGATCAATCGTGATGTCCCCCACTTCGGAGACGGGTTTCGCGTTGTCCGGCAGGTGCGGCAAAGAGACGGTCGGCGCAATGCTGGAAAGATCGATTTCGTAGGTTGCGGTGTACTCCGCGTCCGCGTCGGCCTGGTAGACCGTCCAGTCCTTGCAGCCGTGGTCGGTTGCGTACTTTTCGGTCTGCTCGTCGTATTCGAACACGCCGTTCTTCGCGCCCGCTTCAATCGCCATGTTTGCCATGCATAGGCGATCCTCCATCGTGAGGCTCTTGAGTCCCTCGCCGGTGAACTCCATGGACTGGTACAGCGCGCCGTCCACGCCGATTTTGCCGATGATGTGCAAAATCACGTCCTTGCCGCTGACCCAGGGCTTGAGTTTGCCCGTGAGTACGAAACGAATCGCGGTTGGCACCTTGAGCCAGCAAGCGCCGGTCGCCATACCCGCCGCCATGTCGGTGCTGCCGACGCCGGTGGAAAACGCAGCGAGCGCGCCGTAGGTGCAGGTGTGCGAGTCCGCGCCAATCACGAGATCGCCCGGCTTGACCAACCCCAGCTCCGGCAGCAGCGCGTGCTCCACGCCGACCTTGCCGACGTCGAAGAAGTTCTTGATCGCGTGCTGTTTTGCAAACTCGCGAACAACCTTGCACTGCTCGGCGGCCTTGATGTCCTTGTTTGGCGTAAAGTGATCCATCACGAGCGCGATCTTCTCGCGGTCAAACACACGCTCGATGCCCGCCTTTTCAAACTCCTTAATCGCGACCGGTGCCGTGATGTCGTTGCCCAGCACCAGATCGACCTTCGCCTTGATCAATTGCCCGGCGCTTACCGAGGGTAAGCCCGCGTGCGCGGCGAGAATCTTTTGCGTCATTGTCATGCCCATATTGTGTTTACTCCTCCCGCGCGCTCTCATAAAAGAGATTGTTGATTGCGTTGATGTAGGCGAGAATGCTCGCCTCGATAACGTCCGTACTTAACCCGTAGCCCTTGGCAATGGCACCCTCGCAGGTAATCTTTACGCTGACCTCGCCCTGCGCGTCCCGTCCTTCCGTAACCGCGTCGATCGTGTACTCTTCCAGACGGATCTGCTTGCCGACGATCTTGTTGATCGCGTTGAACGAGGCGTCCACGGGGCCAAATCCCTTGGCGACCTTTTCCGTAACCTCGTTCCCGCTCGTGAGCGCGATGTTCGAGGTCGGCGTAATCGTGTTGCCGGAGTTGATGACGTAGCGCTGCAGTTCGTAGGTTTTCGGAATTTCCGAAACGAGGATGCTGCGCACCAGCGCCTCAATATCCCGGTCGCTGACGGTCTTTTTCTTGTCCGCCAGGTCTTTAAAGCTCTTAAAGAGCGTGTTCGAGATATCGAGATCGACGTTGTAGCCGAGGTCGTGCACCCGCTCGTTGAACGCATGCCGCCCGCTGTGCTTGCCGAGCACCATCTTGTTCTTCGAAAGCCCGATGGATTCCGGGCTCATGATCTCGTAGGTCGCCTTGTTGGCGAGCACGCCGTGCTGATGGATTCCGCTCTCGTGCGCAAAGGCGTTCTCGCCGATGATCGCCTTGTTTGGCTGCACCTTAACGCCCGTAATGCTACTAAGCAGGCGGCTCGTTTTGTAGATCTGCGTCGTGTCGATGCCACAATCCGCGCCATAGTAGTCCGCGCGGGTCTTGAGGTTCATCACGATCTCTTCGAGCGCCGCGTTGCCCGCCCGCTCGCCGATTCCGTTGATCGTGCACTCCACCTGATCCGCGCCCGCCTTGATCGCAGCTAGGGAGTTTGCAACCGCCATACCGAGGTCATCGTGGCAATGCGTCGCAATCTGTGCCTTGTGGATGCCCTTTACGTGCTCCTTGAGATAGCCAATCAACTTGGCGAGCTCCTCCGGCGTGGTGTAACCCACCGTATCCGGAATGTTGAGCACGGTTGCACCCGCTTCGAGCGCCGTTTCGCAGACCTTGGCGAGAAACGCGGGATCGCTGCGCGTCGCGTCCTCGGCGGAGAACTCCACGTCCTCGCAGAGCTTCTTTGCGTAGCGAACCATTTCGCTCGTCTGCTCCAGCACCTCTTCGCGCGTCTTTTTGAGCTTGTACTCCATGTGGATGTCCGAAGTGGCGATAAACACATGGATGCGCGGGTACTTCGCGTAGCGAATCGCCTCCCAGGAGCTGTCGATGTCCTTCGCCAGCGCGCGGGAGAGGCTCGCGACCCGCGTCTTTTGCAGTTCCTTGGCCACCGCACGCACGGCGTTGAAGTCCCCCTGCGACGCGGCGGCAAACCCCGCCTCGATCACGTCCACGCCCAGCGCTTCGAGCTGGCGCGCCATGTCGATCTTTTCCTTTATATTCATGCTGCACCCCGGGGACTGTTCGCCGTCCCTCAGGGTGGTGTCAAAAATCTGAATTCGTCTCATTTCCTTCTCCTCTTCTTTGCTTCGACTCTACTTGACCACCGCTCCTTCCGAAGCGGAGGAGACCATTCTCGCATACCGCGCCAGATACCCCGTTTTCACTCTGGGTTCGGGCGGCTGCCAGCCTTTTCGGCGTTCGTCCAGCTCCGCGCCGGATAGTCGAACGTTTAGCGTGCCCGCCGGAATGTCGATCTCGATCACGTCCCCCGTACGAAGCAGGCCGATGTTGCCGCCGCTCGCCGCCTCCGGCGAAACGTGGCCAATCGCCGCCCCGCGCGACGCACCGGAGAAGCGCCCGTCCGTAATCAGCGCCACCGTGCTATCCAGCCCCATGCCCGCGATTGCGGAGGTCGGCCCCAGCATTTCGCGCATGCCCGGGCCACCCTTCGGTCCTTCGTAGCGGATGACGACCACGTCGCCCGACTGAATCTGCATGCCGTAGATCGCGGTAATCGCCTCCTCTTCGGAGTCAAACACCTTTGCGGTGCCCGTGTGGCGCATCATGCTTTCCAGCACTGCCGCGCGCTTGACCACCGCGCCGTCGGGGGCGATGTTTCCCTTGAGAATCGCGATTCCGCCGGTCCTGCTGTACGGTTCCTTGCAGGAGTGAATCACGGTGCTGTTTCGAATCTTCGCGTCCTTGACCGCCTCTTCCATCGAAACGCCGAGTACGGTTGGATTCGATCCGTCGTAATAGCCGTTCTCGATCAGCTCATGAATCACCGCCGAAACGCCGCCCGCGCGGTAGAGATCCTCCACGTGGAACGGGCCGGAGGGCGCGAGTCGGCAGAGGTTTGGCACCTTCGCGCTGATCTCATTGATCAGATCGAGGTTGAGATCTACCCCCGCCTCGCGCGCAATTGCGGTAAGGTGCAGCACGGAGTTCGTCGAGCAGCCGAGCGCCATATCGACGGCGAGCGCGTTGGCAAACGCCGTTTTCGTGAGAATCTGGGAGGGGCGGATGTCGCGGCGAACGAGTTCGACCGCCTGCATGCCCGCGTGTTTCGCCAGGCGCACGCGCTCGGCGTAGACCGCCGGAATCGTGCCGTTGCCGGGCAGCGCCATGCCGATTGCCTCGCTGAGGCACGCCATGGAGTTTGCCGTAAACATCCCGCTGCAGGAACCGCAGCCGGGGCAGGCGTTGTCCTCGCAGTAACTCAACTCCGCCTCGGTCGCCTTGCCCGCCTTGTAGGCGCCAACCGCCTCGAACACGCTGTTGAGGTCGAGGTGTTTTCCGTCGTCCGTCGGGTAGGAGAGCATCGGCCCGCCGGTGATGACCACCGCTGGCAAATCGAGCCGCGCCGCCGCCATCAGCATGCCGGGGATGATCTTGTCGCAGCCAGGCAGAAACACCATGCCGTCGAAACGATGCGCCTCGGCCATGATTTCGCACTCGTCCGCAATGATCTCGCGGCTCGCGAGCGAATAACGCATGCCCGCGTGACCCATGGCGATGCCGTCGCAAACACCGATGGTGCCGAATTCAATCGGCGTGCCGCCCGCCAGCCGGATGCCGGCCTTGACCGCCTCCGCAAGCTGATTTAAATGAAAGTGCCCGGGCACGATTTCGCTTCTGGGATTCGCAATCCCAATCAGGGGACGATCCAGCTCCTCCTTGGTGTACCCCATCGCCCGAAACAGCGAGCGGTGCGGGGCGCGTTCCGCGTTTTGTTTCACTTCGTCGCTTCGCATACTGTTTGATCCCCCTTTCAGTCCTGCGTGTCGTGGTGTTCGTGCAGGATAAATTCGGTAATCGGTTTCCCCGGCGCAACCATTGGGGTCACCGTTTCGTCGCATCCGATTCGGCAGTCGATGACTGCCGGCCTATGCGAGGCCAGCGCCTCGCCAAACGCCTCGTTGAACTGCTCCAGCGAGCAGACGCGCGTGCCGGAAATTCCGTACGCCTCCGCGAGCTTCGCAAAATCCGGCCCGCGGTCGAGATTCGTCTGCGAATAGCGCTTCTGGTAAAACACGGTTTGCCACTGGCGAACCATGCCGAGCACGCCGTTGTTCATGACGAGCACGATGACCGGTATGCCGTAGTGCTCCATCGTCGCAAGCTCGTTGCAGTTCATGCGAAAACTGCCGTCGCCGGAGATGAGCACGACCGTGCGATCTGGCTTGGCCAGCGCCGCGCCCATGGATGCGCCTGCACCATACCCCATTGTACCAAATCCGCCGGAGGAGATAAACGTGCCCGGCAGATCATAGTCAAAATACCGCGCCGCCCAGAGTTGATGCTGGCCAACGTCGGTGACGAGAATCGTGTCCTTCGGTGCCAGCTCGTAGACCGCGCCAAGCACAGCCTTGGGCGAAAAGCCCTCGTTGCGCGCCGCGCGCTGGGGAAGCTTCAAGGCTTGGAGCGAACCAAGCCATTGTTCCCTCTCTTTTGTATCAATTGGCTCCGCGTCCAACTCTTTGAGCAAACGCGAGAGCACAAGTTTAACGTCGCCGAGCACGTGGTGCGCGGTGCGAACGTTCTTGTTGATCTCCGCGGGGTCGATGTCGATTTGAACGATCTTCGCGTTCCGGCCAAACTTTGCCGTGTCGCCGGTCACGCGGTCGTTAAACCGGCTGCCGAGCGCGACAAACAGCTCGCTTTGCGAAATCGCGGTGTTCGCCGCGCGCGTACCATGCATGCCGACGAGCCCAACAAAGTTCTTGTGCGTGCTCGGAAACGCGCCAACGCCCATCAGCGTCGTGCCGACCGGAGCCTTCAGGCGGTTTGCAAGTTGCAGTAGTTCTTCCGAAGCGCCGCTTTTGAGCACGCCGCCGCCCGCGAGCAGAAACACCTTGTCATGCGAGCGGATCATCTGCGCCAGCTCGCTAATTGCCTGCTCGGTTTCCTCGCTCAAGGGGGTCGCCTCCGCCGGTTTCGGCTGCTGCGGTTCGTAGTCCGCCGTCTCAGCAGTCACGTTCTTCGGGATGTCCACGAGCACCGGGCCCGGACGCCCACTCTGCGCGATGGCAAACGCCTCGCGGAGGATGCCCGCGAGCTCGCCAACGTCCTTGACGATGTAGTTGTGCTTCGTAATCGGCGTCGTGATGCCGGTGATGTCCGCCTCCTGAAAGCTGTCCTTGCCGATCAGGTTCACGTTGACGTTGCCCGTGATAAACACGACGGGAACGCTGTCGAGGTACGCCGTGGCGATGCCGGTGACGAGGTTCGTCGCCCCCGGGCCGGAGGTTGCGATGCAGACGCCGACCTTGCCACTCGCGCGCGCGTAGCCGTCCGCCGCGTGTGCCGCACCCTGCTCATGCGAGGTCAGGATGTGGCGAATGCGGTCGCTGCTTTTGTAGAGTTCGTCGTAGATATTGAGCACGGCGCCGCCGGGGTAGCCAAACACGGTGTCAACCCCCTGCTCCACCAGACATTCCATCAGGATTTGCGCTCCTGTTAATTTCATATGAGAAATCTCCTTTCCGAAGTCCGGGGTGTTCTTAAGCGGTTGCGGTTTGGTGCGCGGTTCGTTCCGCGAGCCGCTGGGACTTGAGCAGTTTGTAGTCGATGGAGTCCATCAGCGCCCGGCAGCTCGCCTCCATGATGTCTACCGCGACGCCAACCGTCGTCCAATACTCCCGCCCGTCCGTGGATTCAATCAGCACGCGAACCCTTGCGGCGGTCGCGCTCTCGCTGTCGAGCACGCGTACCTTGTAGTCCGTCAACCGGATCTCTCCGATTTCTGGATAAAATACCTCCAGCGCTTTTCTGAGCGCACCGTCGATTGCGTTCACCGGGCCCGCGCCCTCCGCCGCCGTGATCTCCAGCTGGTCTCCAACGAGCACCTTGATCGTCGCGCAGGCGGGTTTGCCCTTTCGGTCGCTCTGCGGCTCGTCTACGACGCTGAGCATCTGCAGTTCAAAGAACTTTGGCCGCGTTCCCAACAGGTTTCGCACCTCCAGCTCGAAGGACGACTCCGCGCCTTCAAACTGGTACCCCTGATGTTCCATCTGCTTGACCATGTCGATGATCCGCGCCGCTTCGGGGGATTCCCGCTGAATGTCGGGGTAAAACGCGCGCACCTTCTCGAGGATTGCGCTGCGCCCGGCCACTTCGCTCATGAGGATCTTGCGGCTGTTGCCAACCTGTTCCGGCGGGACGTGCTCAAACGTGGTGGAGTTTTTCACCACGCCGTCCACGTGCATGCCGCCCTTGTGGGAAAACGCGTTTTGCCCGACATAGGGCATACCGCGGTGGATGCTGATGTTTGAAATTTCGGCCACCTCATGGACCGTACTGGTAAGTCGTTCCATCGATTTTTTCGGAATGCAATCGTAGCCGCGCTTGAGTTGCAGGTTTGCCAGCACCGTCGCGAGGTTTGCGTTGCCGCAGCGCTCGCCAAATCCCGCGAGCGTGCCCTGCACCTGTGTTGCCCCCGCTTCCACCGCGAGCACGCTGTTGGCAACCGCCATGCCGCCGTCGTCGTGCGCATGGATGCCGACCGCAACGGGAAATCGCTCGCAGACAAGTTTGGTCACCTTCTCTACCTCGTCCGGAAAGCTGCCGCCGTTTGTGTCGCAGAGGCAGAGGCAGTCCGCGCCCGCTTCGTAGGCCGCGTTCAGCGTTTCCAGCGCGTAGGCGGGGTTTGCGCGGTAGCCGTCGAAGAAGTGCTCCGCGTCGTAGACGACCTCCTTGCCCTGCTCTTTCAGGTAGCGGACGGTGTCCTTGATCATCGCGAGGTTTTCGGAAAGTTCCGCGCGGAGGATGTCCGTCACGTGAACGTCCCAGGATTTGCCAAAGATCGTAACGCAGCTTGTTCCCGCCGCGAGCAGCGAGCGCAGGTTTGCGTCCTCCTCCACGGGGGTATGCTTCTTGCGCGTTGCGCCAAAGGCGGTCACCTTTGCATGGCGCAGAGGCTGCTCCTGCAGGCGCTCGAAGAACTCCATATCCTTGGGATTGGAGCCGGGATTGCCCGCTTCCACATAGTCCACGCCCAGCTCGTCGAGAATCCGGGCGATCTTGAGCTTATCCTGAACGGAAAACGAAATTCCAACGCTCTGCGCGCCGTCGCGCAGCGTTGAATCGAATAAAAATACCTTTTTCATGCATTTGCCTCCGTACTCTTGCGGTTGCGTTCCTCTTCGGGGTAACAAAAAATCCCCGTCTCTTGTTTGAGACGGGGATATGACTCCTCGCGGTACCACTCAATTTGATCTTGCATTTCCGGATACGGTAACCGTATACGGGTATATGCGTCGATCCACTCGTCAGGTTCGAACAAACCCTGGCAGGTAACGGTGCCTTCCGTAATACGCTTACTCTGCTTCAGCGTCTATGCTCGGGAGGGATCCGCTGTCCGCTTCACCGCCGGTTCGCACCTTACACCGGCTCTCTGAAGATGATTCTGCTGACAGCATGTCTCTTTCAACGCATTTACTGTGGTATGAAATTTTCGTTATGTTATCATGTCGTTCTTGGCGTTGTCAAGCAATTTTACATCGATTTTGCAGTATTTCCGTTATAATCAACGGCAGTTGCGTAACGCGGCGAAAAGAGTCAGCGATTGAACGCAAACGTCAGCAGAAACATCGCCAACCCCAGCAGTGCGACCAACATGTGCTTGGTTGCGCCGTTTCTGTAGTACAGCACGGTAAAAATAGCTGTAAACGCGAGCGGAATCAGCAGCGCCAGCAGCTTTGGCAGCGTGGTGCCCGCCGAGCCGTCCGCCTGCAACTGCATGACGACCATGTCCGGCAGGAGGAACAGCCCGATGACAAACAATGCCACGGCGAGAACGCCGATGATGACAACGAGGGTAACTTTGGTTTTCGGATTCATAATCAATACCTCTCTTTTTTTGAGTTTCCACTATTCTATATATCGTTCGTGTGACTTCGTCCTTGCGTATTCTTCCATATCGCCCTATACTAACTTGCGGGAATCATCCCGAACACGAAAGGAAGTGAAACACCATGAACCGCTTTCTCCCGCGTGAGAAAATGAACAAACGCAAGAAGCGCGAGCTGGATCTGGCAAAGCGCGCCACCTGGGACGGAATTAACCCGGTGACACGAAGAGCAACGAACAAAACCGCATACAATCGCAAGCAATCCCCGCGCTGGTACAACGACGACAGCACGGGGATTGTTCGTGCTAGCGGGATGTTTCCTTCGTTTCCGCTTCGGGAATGCGATAAAACAGGAACGGAACAATCGAAACAAAGCAGCTCACCGCGGGAATCAGCGTTATGGCGAGAAACACGGTGTGTTTGATGCTCTGGGTGACGACAATGCCGCTTTCGTAGCCGGTGGACGCGAGCATTACGCCGAACACTAGCACCGCGAGCGAGCCCATGAGCTTGCTCACGAACGTCAGGCTCGAAAACGAGAGTCCGTCGTTGCGAAGCCCCGTTTCGCGCTCCGCGCTGTCCACCGCGTCCGCCAGCATCGTGGTCTGCACGACGGAGAACACGCCGAGCGTCACGCCGGTGAGAAAGATCATGCCCATCATGTAATACAGATTTTCGTACCCAACAAAGTACATCATCGTGTAAACCGCGCCCGCGAGCAGCGTGCTGTAGATCATCAGCGGCTTTGCGGGAATCTTCTTCAACAATAATGGGGAGAGGAACGACGCCGCAACCATGCCGAGGATGATTGCCGCACCGATCAGCGTGAAATACCCCTCGTTGGCGTAGGCAATCAGCGCGAAAACCGCGCCGCCCGCTTGCACAATATTCCGCCCGAACCCGAGAATGGAGCCCAACAGCACGAGAAAGAGCGGCTTGTTTTTCACGAAAGTTCGAAACAGTTCCTTCAGGCTGACGCCTTCCTCCGGCGGCAGGTGCCGCTCGCGCGTGTTGAAAAACGCGAGCAGGAACATGCTCATGCCGACGGTGCAGATCAGAATTGCCGCGCGGCTCCAACCGCTGGCCGTCGTCTTATTAGAAAAGCTCAGCAGTTTTGCGATCCAAGGCCCGCCGAGCGTGGCAAGCCCCAGCGCGATTGCGCCAAACGCGCGCACGTAGGAAATCACCTTCGTGCGCTCCTCGTCCGCAAACGCCGCGCCGATCAGCCCCCAAAACGGCACGTCGCAGGCGGTGTACGCGAGGTCCCAAAACACGAGGCAGACCGCGAAGAACGTGAGCTTGAGCGCCTCGCTGCCGTTTGGCAGACAGAAGAGAATTGCGGAAAAGAACGCAACCGGCAGCGCGGAAAACAGGATATACGGCCGGAGCTTGCCCCAGCGGGAACGCGTTTTGTCGACGAACACGCCCATGATCGGGTCGTTGATTGCGTCGAACACCTTCGCCGCCGAAAGGATCACCGCGACGATGGCGAGCCCGCCGCTGCTGATCTTTGCGTATTCCGAAAGATAGAGCAGCAAGAACGTGCTTACGAATGTCAGCACCATGTTCTGCCCGAATCCGGCAATCACGATGGAGTTGCGCTGCAGCCGCGCGGAAGGCGTTTTCTGGTTCATTGGAGCATTCCCCCTTCTAGCCGAATCGAGACGATTTGATACGGATGGAATCGGAGACTCGCGAGGTTCGCCTCGCCCAGTGGACGCTCCAGCAGATCGCAAAGCACCGCGTTTTCATACACAAACCGGGTGAAAAGCGCCGTTTGGGCGTCTTTACCCAGCGACTCGAAGAGCCGCAGCACAATTGCTGTTCCGTCCTCGCTACGCTTGATCGTTTCGAGCACGACGGCAGAATTCGAAACGGAGGCAACGCTCGCGGTTTCACGATAGCGCCCAATCAGCAGCGGGTAGTTCAGCCGATAGGCCTCCTCGACCGCACGCGCGTTGTCCGCGCCAAGCGGGCAGACCGCGTAGGTGAAGGTATGCTCGCCGCGATCCGCCGTTTTATTCGGATAGACCGGCGCGCGCAGCAGATTGAGGCTCATGCGCCCGTTCTTGACGCGATGGCCGTATTTGCTGTCGTTGAGCAGGGCAAAGCCCCTACCGTTTTGATGCACGCTCGCCCATTTATGCCCGCAGACCTCGAACTGCGCAGACTCAATCGAGTTTCGCTCCGTCGTTGCGCGGGAGATCGCGCCAAACTGAATTTCAAAATCGGCTTCGTCGCCATAGTCCGCCGGGTCGAAGTCCGCGCGGAGCATGCGCAGCCGCTCGTGCCAGTCCACCCGCGTTTCGAACCGGACGCAATCGCTGCCCGCTTCGAGCACGACGCGTTGATTGATCTTGCTTTTGCCAAAGCAATAGGTCTGCTCGCGGACGATACGTGGCCCCTCGATCCTCGTTGAAACGGTTCGCGCGCGGAGCCTTCGCGCGGGCAGCTTTGTATAGTTCGGGTTGATGTCCCAGGCGTTGAACGGAATCATCAGCGGGTCCTGGTAGAGCGTCAGCCGGTTGAGCAGTCCCGCCACGAGTTCGCGCCCTTCCGCCGTTTTGTAGGAAACGATCTCGCCAAACTCGTTGAACGCGAGGCAGACAAGCCCGTTCTCCATCGTGGATTGCGTAAACGAAAGTGTTTGTTCTACCGAAACGGGCTCCAGCGCGGCAATCGCGTACGGCGCGACACGCGCGCGGTACCACTCGCCCTCAAGCTGCACATGCTCGTCCCGCGCGAACGAGGTCATATTCACCGCGGCGGGCTTATCCCCCACGGGCAGGCGACTTTCGGCATAGTCCGCCATACGCTGCTTCATGCGCGCGTAGGCGGGCGCGGTTTCGCGATAAACCCGCTCGATGCACGTGCCGGGCAGGATGTCGTGGAACTGGTAGGTCAGTGTTTCCTTCCAGACCTCGTCCAGCAACGCCATCGGGTACTCGTCTACGGGCGCGAACGCGGCGGCAACCGCCTCAGTATTGTGCAGCAGGCGCTCCATCAAGCGGTTGTCCCGCTTGTTCGCCGCCTGTGTGGTCAGCGTTCCTTGATGCGTCTCCAGATACAGTTCTCCCGCGTGAATGTGCTCGATCGGCTGTTGCCGCAGCGCGTCGAAAAACCGAATCGCGCTCGAATTCCGAACGCGCGGCAGCCCGCCGAGGCTCTGCTCACGTTTGAGCAGTTCAAGGTGACTTTCGCGCGGGCCACCGCCGCCGTCCCCCGAACCGTAGACCAGCAATCCCGTGTTGAGCTTGCGTTCGGGATACTTGCGAATGGCGCCGAGCAGGTTGTGTGCGCCCGCCGCGCTGTTGTAGTCCCCCTCCGGCGGCATATGCGCGAGCACACGCGTTCCGTCCACGCCTTGCCACTCAAATGAGCGGTACGGAAACACATTCACCTTGTTCCAAGCGAGCTTGATCGTTGAAAAATAGTCCATGCCGCAAAGGCGCAGAATCTGCGGCAAATTGCCGTTAAAGCCGAACGCGTCCGGCAGCCAGCAGAGACGAATCTCCTGACCGAACTCCTCGCGTGCAAACTTTGCTCCGTAGATTGCCTGCCGAACGAGCGATTCCCCGCCGGAAAGATTCGAGTCGCACTCCGTCCAGAACCCGCCCTGCAGCTCAATGCGTCCGGCAAGAATCGCCGCTTTGATACGCGCATACAGCGCGGGATGCTCGTCCTTGATCCATTGCAACTGTTGGGGTTGGCTTGTTCCGTAGATATAGTCGGGGTAGCGCTCCATGTTTCTCAGCGCGATGGCGTAGGTGCGTGCGGCCTTGCGCCGGCTCTCGCGCATGGGCCAGAGCCAGGCGAGGTCGAGGTGCCCGTGCCCCACCGCGTCGAACACAAAATCGCTCTGCGACGGCATGGCAAGTACGCCGGAGAGCGCGGCGCGCGCGCCAGCCGTGTCGCCGTGTGAGAACACGCGATATGCGACGGAAAGTACGCGCGACAGCTCGGCGCGCTTACGCGTATTTTCTGTGCTCTCGTACAGCAACGCGAGGGTCAGATAGTCGTAATACAGCGTGAACGTCTCGTCGTCGCGCTCGGCAAGCCAGGCTCCGGCAAAGCGCCCGTGCCCAACATCGTTGAGCAGAAATCCGTTGTAACCCCAGTCCGTAAAGTAATCAATCTCCCCGTTGGTACCCTCCGGCAGCTCGAAAACCACGCAGCGCCCGCCGGAGCGCGGCAGTTCCAGCGGCGTCCAGACGGCGGTCAACCCGTCCAGAATCTCGCCGGAGGGCGAGTAGACGAGCCCCTCGCCCGTATTGTGTATCAACAGCACAGGATGGTTGATTCCTTGCGGCACGCTCCCACGCAGCCGGAACCACGCGCAGCTGAGCTTGCGCCCCCAATTGACAACGCCGGTGACCTTCGTAAAGGACTGCCCAGATAATTGCGCAAAGGGAATCGGCTCCAGGCTCTTGAGCATTTCCACGTCCAAACGCGACACAATGCGATAGATTCGCCCGCGAATCCGGTGTAACCGTGCGGAAAGAACGGGGTGCTTGATTTGTTCCTGAATCATAAAACCTCTGCCATCAAACGGATTTGAAAACGAGTCGAAACGATAAGAAATAATAAATAGAAATAGTCGCTTGTATGGTAGCAAACAAGTCGGTCGCTAAGCCGAATGCTATCACAGCAAAACACCGCTGTCAACGCGCGCGCCATGAAAAAAGCCGGAAGGGAAATCCCCCTCCGGCCTTGCTTCTGTTGCACTTCGTTTCGGCTTATTCCGCCGGTTCCGCAGCGGGCGCAGCCTCCGCCAACGCCGCTTCCTCTACCGGTTTTTCGTCCAGCGAGCGAATGGACGAGAGCGACATCATGAGCACCGAAATGGCCATCACGAGCACGCCGGAGATCAAAAACCAGTTGTGCACGCCAATCACCTCCGCAAACGCGCCGGAGAGCATCAGCCCAACCGGCATGGCGACGGACATCATGCTCATCGAAAGCGAAAACACGCGCCCAAGGCACTCCGGCGCAATCCGCTCCTGAAACAGCGCGGTCTGCACCCCGTGGAACGGCGCGGCAAAGCCCATCACCACGCAGAATACGGCAAACCCGACAAAGCCGCTCTTGGGCAGTATGCCGGAGGCCGCGATGCCAAGTCCCATCAGCAGCACGGAGAAACCGAGTGTCCGCGTGCGCCGCTTAAACCCGCCCCATACGCCGAGCACCAGCCCGCCAACGAGCATACCCGCGGAAAACGCCGTCTCGGCAATGGCCGCGTGCGTCGTCGTTCCGCCAAAGTAGCCCATGCTCATGAGCGGAAACAGCGCGTTAATCGGCATGAACACGAGCATATACAGCGTCGCAATCAGCACGAGCGTAAACAAGCCCTTATCCTCGCGAATCGCGATGTAGCCGTCCTTGAGTTCGCGAAAGAAGTTCGGCTGCGCCGCATTTTGCGCCTTGGGTGGTCTCGGAATCGCGACGAACGCGACAAACGCGGAGGCAATGATCGCCCCAACCACATCCAGCCCGACGATGGCGGAGAGGTGCCAGCGCGAATAGACCACCGCGCCGAGCGCGGGGCTCACGAGGAAGCTGATGGACTGAATGGACGAGCTATAGCCCGCGCACTTCGTGAGCTGATCCTCCGGCACGAGCAGCGGCGTTGCCGCCGACATGGCGGGCTGGTAAAACGCGCCGCCAACGCTGCGCACAAAGAGAATGCCGAGCACCACCCAGATGGGCGGCTCCATTTGCAGCGCGAGCAGCGCCAGCGCGACGCCAGAGAGCGCGATGAACAGATCCGAACCGATCATCACGAGTTTTCGGTTCCAGCGGTCAACCCAAACGCCGATGAACGGTCCCAGCAGCGCCTGCGGCAGAAAGCCGAAGAACGTTGCCAGCGAAAGAACGAGCGCGGAACCGGTCTTCTCCGTCAGATAGAAAATCAGCACCATCTGGAGAATTCCGCTGGTCACGAGCGACACCGCCTGGCCAGAGAGAATGGTAAAATATCGCCGCCTCCAATGGGCGGGGATGTTGATTTTTTGAGTGGACTCCATATTGAAATTTCCTTTCGTCTGTTTTGAAAGTCCTGCCTGCATACTAGCATATCTTGCGGAAATTTCCGCGTAACCAAATCACGCGCCGATAGAACAAAGGCAGGCGCTTTGCTGCCTGCCCTTTTTGCGAAGACCGAATGCAACGCCCGCGTGCCGTCCGTCTACCTCGGCACGTTTCGCATCGCATGTTCCATTCGCAATTCCGGCAAGCGCAAACAAAGCCGCTTTGGCTTAAGTCCGCGCAAGATGCCTATCGAATGCGAATGTAGTAGTGCATAAGTTTCTCCTTATTTATATACATACCATGAAATATAACGGTTGTAAACCACCCAAATCTTCATAAATTGGAGATTCTTGGGTCTGTTAGAATCGCAAAGACGTATGACGGACCTCTGACCTCGTTAATGTCACTTGGCTTCGCAATTGGCATTCTTTCGAAAGCGATCTCGAAGTTTCTCTTGTGTAAAAAATAATTCGTTCGGCTTGGACGAATCCCTTCTCCCTCCACTCGATAGGTAAGTGGCAACCCGCTAATCGTGTGGAACACAACTCCTTCATTGGCTAGTATTTGGTTCCAAATGTTCTGAAACATCATTGTTTAGTCCTCTTTTTCTCAGATTATCAACCGATTAATTATTTGGTATTAAAATCGTTTCCGAAAATACGGAGGTATTGCCCATCGCGTCCGAAACCAGCAAAACGGCTTTGGTGCCGCTGGTCAGTGCAGCATTCGAGTATGAGAATACCCCGTCCTTGTCCGCAACCGCGAACCCCAGCGGGGTGATTGCCGCCGCATCCAGCCGGTAGACCTCCACGCACCCGAACGGAACCGTCTTGCCGACGACGCCATCCGGCGTTCCCTTCGCTTCCGGCGCGGAGATTGCACTATTGCCGCCTTCCAGCAACAGAATCGCATCCTGCGGTTTGCCGCCGGTAAACACGTTGCCGCGTAGCAGGTTCCCCTCGCCGTAATCAACGCGAATGCTGTTGCTGCTCGTCTTGCCGAACGTATTTGCCTGAACGAAGTTGTGGTTTGCGCCGTTCTCCAGAAACAGATTCAGCCCCTTGGCGTTTTCAAACACATTCCCCGCGAAGAAATGCCCCTGCGCGCCGCTTTCACTGACCCGCATCGAGATGGAACCGCCATAAATACGGTTTCCTTCCGCGCTGGTATAGCCGCCGATCACCGCATGTTTTTGCCCCATGTTTATCGAGATTGCGCACTCGTTCGGCATTGGCTTTCCGTCTGCGTCGTACCCGATTATGTTACCAAGTACGAGATTGTCCGTCACGCCGTAGCCGTTGAGCTGAACGCCGTTCTGATTGCCGCTGATCAGATTCGCCTCGCCCGGTCTTGTTCCGCCAACACGGTGGTTCCCGCTCGTCCATAGCAGAACGCCGTCGTGGTTCCCAATCGCCTTCGTGCCGGTGATATCCATCCCAATGTAGTTGCCAATTACCGAGCAGGAATAGCTGTTCGGGTCACTGAACACAATTCCCACATTCGCGCCGGAGAGGATGTTTCGTTCCTCCGGCGTCGTTCCACCGATGACGTTGTCCATTACGCCGCTTTCGAGCGTAATATTGCTGAACGTCTCTTTCCGCACCGCTGTTTGACCGGATGCGTCCAAGCCGAAGATGTTGCCGATCACGCGGGTATGGTCTCCCCAGGAATCGAAGTTGATGTTTTGATTGCCGCTCAACACGTTCGCTTCACCCGGTTTGAGCCCGCCAACGGTTGTGTAAAACGCCCAATCGGAGACGAACATGCCGTAGAAATTCGGGATCGACTGTTTGCCCGCAACATCCAGACCGGCAAAGTTGCCCTGAACCACGTTATACCACCCTCCGATATGGAAGCCGTTGATCTTATTTCCACTAGCAAGGTTTCCCTGCCCCATTGGGCCATCGCCAATGGAGCGATCCCCGCCAATCTGACAGTAGTCCGCGCTCGTTTCAAGGCCCATGCGTGGAAAATGAAAGATTTGTAGCCCCATCACGGTGCAACGCGAGGCGGCAACTGTGATCCCGTTTCCTTCCGTCAGGTTTGATCCGTCCAGAATCACGCCGGCATTGCTCGCATCGAGTGTCACTTCGCTTTGTGAAATAGACGGCAATTCTGTATTGAGCGATATGGTAACCGGCTTCTTCGCCGGAAACACCGCCGGATCAAATGTAATGGTCGTGCCTTGTGTCAGCTGTTCGAGTGCTTCGCGTAACGTTCCCGCGCCGCTGTCCGCCGCGCTGATTACAACAATCTGTTTCGTCTCAAGTATTGCGGTAGATTGATCCGGCTGATAGATCTGCTGCTCGTCCTCTCCGAGCGCAAGCGAAAGCGATGTTTGTACGGTTTTCGCAACTGGCGTCGGGTTTGCCGTGCCGCGCTGGTAGATGGTCATGCCTGCGAAGCTATCCGCTACATAAAGCAGGTCGCCGTCGATAAAACAGTCATAAGCCAAACCAATCGTCGGAATGCTGCCTATCAGCTTTGGATTCGCCAAATCCGACAGGTCAACCACTTCAACACCATTGCCGAGGTTTGGCAAGTATGCGGTTGTTCCGTCAATATGCGCCTCCATGATGCTCCCTGGAATGGCCAGTTCCGATACTTTTTTCGGGTTCTTTGGATCGGATACGTCTACAATCCAAACGCCGGGATCGCCGGTGGTGATCAGCGTTGTCGAATTGAGGAATCGAACCGCCTCCCCACCCGAGTTTTTTGCAAGCGTGGAAACCAGTTGGGGACTCTCTGGATTAGAAACATCCACCAGCTGCAATTCATAATTGTTCGTCGTGACCATGAAAGAACCGGAGCGATCCACATTGATCGGGTTTGGCATGTTGAGCCGTCCCCACGCAACAGGATTCGACGGATCATCGATCTTGACCGTCATCTCGCATTGCTCCCCCGCAACCAACAGCGCATTCTCGCCCATACAAATTGCGCGAAACGCCGAGTTAAACACGCGCTCATCGTTTGGCACCGCACCAAGTTTGGTTGGTTCCTGCGGATTTTTCGCGTCAAAAATAACCAACGGCTCCCGCGTAGCAAGATGTGTGCTTAAGTAGATTCTTCCGTTGTCCAATAACACCTGATTTGCGTATCCGCCACCAGTATCATACCAGCTGGTCTCCAGCGGAGCGGCTACATTTTGCATATCATAAACATGCATGCCCGAAAGCCCGCCCGCGACGTAGCACACTCCGTCCTTCGCCGTCAGTCTTCGCCCGTCCAACAGCGGCATCCAGCGGCTGAAAATGGTAGGCGCGCTCTTCTTCGTGAAGTCGAGCGACATCAGCCCCTTTTCGCGGTCGAGCGCGAAGACCGTCGTACCTCGGCTGGCGCCGCCGTAGACGAACCCGCCGAGCGTGAAGGACGAGAGCTTCACGGGCGCGGGCGGCGCCGGTC
>JAYFPQ010000065.1:0-87829 GCA_034927595.1 Christensenella sp. | reverse complement strand
GCGGCACGGGTTTCGTTGCATCCGTGCTAAATAAAATCTTCTGTGGAGGATCCTATGTGCATAGAATCAATGGTAAAGGTATCATAGTTGCGTGCAACCGGGATGCTGCTCTAGTAGAGTATGCAGATGGCACGTTGCAACTATTCACGGCTACTCAACTTATTGAACAAAGAAGTCCAATTGAAACAAGTGAGAACTTGCAAAATCGGAGACCAGAAAACAATACGCAAACACACAAGTTATACAGCGAAGTCCATGCCTTCCATGATAAGAAATCCCTCGTTTCGAAGGCAACGACCGGAACAACTGTAACCCATCATAGTTTTGGTAGAGGTGTTGTTATAAGAAATGATGGCATCTATGTAACGATACGTTTTGCTCAAGGTGTAGGGGTAAAACACTTTGATTTGAAGCTATTGACACAAAATAATATGCTAAAGATTCTTTAGAATGAGAACTGCCCGCTTTATCAATCGGGTGCAGCAGGCTCAACAAAAAACTCACTCCTATTATCTATCCCGCACCCAGGCGAGACTAGATATCGTCAAAAGAATAACTTCCCTCTGTTCCACATAGTTTCTGTACAGTTTCGTTTAGGTGCTTTCTAGATAACATTGCTGGTGAAAAAGGAGCGAATTTAATGAAATTCTTCCATTTGTCCGATTTGCACATAGGATTAAAATTATTTAACCGCGATTTATATGAGGATCAAGCGTACGTTTTTGACCAAATTATTGCAATTGCCGAAAAAGAGCGCCCCGATGTTATCGTCATTGCGGGGGATGTCTATGATAAAGCGATCCCTGCGGCGGAAGCTGTCGAAGCTTTTGATCAATTCATATCTCGCCTTACTCGGTCTGTTCCAGATTCAGAAATTATGATAATAAGCGGAAACCATGACAGTGCGACACGTGTCAATGTATTTCGGAGCATACTGCAACGTCAGAAGATCCGCATGATTGGAATACCGCCGCAATCTCCAGATGACTATATTGAGAAAGTAGTAATGCAAGACGCACATGGAAAAGTCAACTTTTATTTGCTACCTTTTGTCAAGCCGTCAATGGTAAGAACCATAATCGGTACTGATGAGAACGGCAACAACTTCTCATATAATGACACCATACATAAACTTATCGAGCGTGAGATCATCGAGCAGAGCGAGCGCAATGTTTTAGTGAGCCACCAATTTTATCTGCCTGCCGCAACAGATCCCAATACCATTGAACGTATGGACACCGAGGTATGTACCGTAGGCAATATCGACGCAGTAAAAGCGGACATTCTTGAAAGGTTCGATTACACTGCACTTGGGCATATTCACAAACCGATGAAGGTTGGTTGCGCGTCGTACCGTTACTGCGGCACACCGCTTGCCTGCTCTGTGAGTGAAGCGAATCAACAAAAGGGCATCATTATGGTAGTACTCGAAGAGAAGGGAAATTTGACGACGACCGTTCTTCCGCTTACGCCACTTCGTCAGGTTCGAGTGATTACTGGAACGCTGGAGGATATACTGAAGCAGGGATGCAACGATTTTGTAACGGTCATACTGACTGATAAAGTTGATCTTGATGTTTTCGATATGCAGGATAGGGTCAGGTACGCATTCCCAAATCTATTAGAGATCCGGAGAGATGCCCTCAAGCAGGCTGACTATAAAGCGCAATTTTCGACCGAAGGAGCTCTTGACGCTTTTGATCTTTGCAAGTCTTTCTTAATAGATCTAGATGAAGTCGAGCAAGAGCTTCTTCGAGATGTTATTAATATCGCTCAGGAGGTGCAAGCATGAGACCAGTAAAACTGACGATGCAGGCATTTGGCTCCTACGGCAAAAAAACAATAATCGATTTCACTGCACCTAACCAAAATCTCTTTTTAATCACTGGAAATACCGGCGCTGGCAAGACCACGATTTTTGACGCAATCGTATATGCAATATATGGGGAGGCAAGTTCTGGTTATAACAAAAAAAGCGGAGTAGAGTTGCAGAGCCAGTTTGTTGATTATAGTACAGAACCATTCGTTGAACTTGTTTTTTCGGAAGTCGTCGGCGGAGCGACTTTACTTTATACTGTTCGTCGTGTACCACGACACATCCGCCCGCTTAAGAAAGGGTCAGGTTTCACGGATGAAAAAGAGTCAGTGTCTTTAACTATGCCGGATGGATCTCCGTTTATACAAAATCAAAAGGAGACAGATAGCAAGCTCGAAGAGATCGTCGGACTAACAAAAAACCAGTTCATGCAGGTAGCCATGATTGCGCAAGGCGAGTTCATGGATTTGCTCCGTGCTGACTCAACCAAGAAGAAGGAAATATTCAGGAAGCTCTTCAATACAGGACTTTTCCAAGTTATATTGGATGAACTTGACGGGCGCCGTAGGGGTAAACTTGCGGAGATTGCACAAATTCGTACTGCATGTCAGACAGAGGTATCTCATGTCGTTGTTCCGGAAACATACCATAGTGCAGAGAAAGTCTTAGAGGTGAAGAGAAGAATTCTAACTTCTGACAAACTGAATATCACGGATATGGAAACCCTTCTTGCTGAATTAGAATTTATGTGTCAGTGGTTATTGGAGGAAAGAGACTCTGCAAAAACAGCATTTAACCAGTCCAGTGAGATTCGCGATTTAACGAGGGATTCATATAATAGTGCAAAAGCATTGTTGCTGTCTTTCGTGCAATTTGAGAAAGCCGAACAGGAACTTATTGAGTGTAAGTTGGCGGAAGGCGACATGCGAGAAGCAACTCATTTGATTACACAGATTAATGCCGCTTATGAGATAAAAGCCGCATATCAAAGATTTGGGGACGCAGATCAGCTTGTCGCTGATGCGGAGAAGCAATTAAAGGAACAAGAAATAGCACTTCCAGCACTTATGGCTGCAAATTCCGAGGCGGAAGCAGCAGAAACATCTGCAAAGGTATCTCTCGATGCAGAGCTTGAATTATTCGCAAAAATATCAGAACGAGTAGCAACGGCATTGGATGTTTTTAAGAGGATGCATGCTGCTGAGGTTGACATTGAGGCAGCACAAGAGAATGTACGGAATGCAGATGAATTAACCAGAATATCTCAAAAAGCCTTAATAGATTTTGAGATTCAGGAAAAAGAATGGCGTAAAAAAGCGGAAGAATTAGCGGATGCCGGAAAGCATCTAGCTCTTTGGGAAGTAAAAAACACCGAAGCTACTGGCATTGCCACGGATATCGCTACTGCAAGAAAGCTACAAGATGATGTTCAAACTCAGAAGCGAAAGGCCGATCGCGCACAACAGGATTATGAAAATGTGCGTCAACAATATGTGGTAAAAAACGATGAATTAGTTGCAAAGCAAAATGCATTTTTGGACGCTCAAGCTGGTTTTATTGCTAAAGAAAAGTTAATAGATGGAGAGCCATGCCCAGTATGCGGGTCTAAAGATCATCCGCGGCCTTGTGAGCTATTAGATGAACATAAAGACTTGACCCGAAAAATGATTGAAGATCTGGCAATTGAAGTAACCGCTCTTCAAAAAGATCAGACATCAAAGTCTACAGAATCAGGTTCTGCTTTGGATCTGTTGGCTGAAAAGCAGACGAACTTGATACAAACCATGGTTAAACTTCGTGGGCGGATCGTCATTAGCATCGCAAATGCTTCGGATGGGTTGACATTGAGTCAGCTAGAAGAGCTACTCATCGGATGGAGATCTGAACTTCAAGCAGAAGGAATAACCCTTAGTAAAAATGCGAGTATACTCGCCAGCATTCAGGAATCTTTAACAAACGCAGACGCTAACAAGTTTAAACTGAAGGAAGTTTATGACGCAGCTTCTCAGCAATTTTCCGATGCAAAAACACAGCTCGCAACCCGTGAAGAAACACTCAAAGGATTAAACCAGCAATCGGAATATCTGAATGTTGAGGAAGCAGAAGCGGCATTAAAAAAAGTAACCGAAGCAAAGAACACAACAAACGCAATATATATCACTGCTCACGAGGTGGCGCAAACAGCAAAAACCGCAAAGGAGAATGCCGAGGTTTTAATCGATCGCTTCAAAAAAGATATCCCTGCTCAATTGGTAGTACGCGACCAGCGTAAAGCTGCTTACAATATGATCGTGTTTGAGAAGGGAATAGTTGAATCCGAGTGGATGGATATCATTTTAAAGCACAAAAGTTCGGAAGTTGCCGGTCTACAAGAAAAAATTGATGCGTACAAAAATAAAAAAGCGTCAGCAGAAGGAGCTCGTAGTACGGCAAAACAGGTCATCAGCGATCAGCCAAAGCCATTGATTGAGAGTCTGGAACTTGCAATGAGAGATGCCGAAGCATCGCTTGTATTAACACAAACTACTTATGATCAATTAAGGGAGTGTTATAAGACAAATTTTGATGCCTACAACGCACTAGCCCCCAAGATGGTTGAACGGAATCAAATCATACAGGAACATACTAGAATTGATAGCCTTTATAACCGCCTCGCTGGCAAAATATCCGGCGCAAGAATGGATATTGAGACTTTCGTACAGCGTTATTATCTTCGGAGAATTCTTTATGCGGCAAATACCCGTTTTCTTGAAATGTCAGCCGGTCAATATGAGCTTCGTTTGATCGGTGAAGATCAGGCAGGCGATGGCAAAAATAAGGGTCTGGACCTCATAGTTTTCTCCACCGTTACTGGCAAGGAGAGAGAGGTTCGAACTCTCTCAGGCGGCGAATCTTTTATAGCAGCCCTTGCCCTTGCACTCGGAATGGCGGATCAGATTCAAGAAAGCTCCTCATCAATCAACCTTGATATTATGTTTATTGATGAAGGCTTCGGATCGCTTGACGATCATTCAAGAAATCAAGCAGTCAAGGTATTACAGCAAATGGCCAATGGATCAAAACTTATAGGAATCATATCTCATGTGGCAGAGTTAAAGCAGGAGATTGAAGACCAATTGATTGTCAGTAAAAATGAAGAGGGTAGCCATATTAGGTGGTTAATTAGCTAGAAATAGTTTCCAGATTTATCTCTTATGGGAGAAAATGTACGTACTGAAAGAATTGAAGATAAAATGTTCGTCAGTAGCGTGATAAAACTACTAGCTTAAAAGAATTCAACAAACAATGAAAGCATACGAGTATAAGGAGAGTCAATATGAAATTCGAAATTGAAGACGGTGTACTGGAAAATGTTGAAGCAACTGACTCTGAGACATCAATGATAATTCCCGACGGTGTGGGAAGTGTAGGGTTTTTGAATTTTTTTAACTTCTTAAACCTGGCCTCCATCACATTGCCTGATAGCTTGTATGATGTGCAAGGCTTACGGGATTTACCAAAACTAGATAATTGGGACAACATACTTGTTTCGAAAGGAAGTAAATTTTTCACTTCTCTAGACGGTGTTCTTTACAATAAATCAATGACTGAACTCATCAGATGCCCTACTGGGAAAGTGGGGGTCAACATTCCGGATAGTGTAACGAGTATTGGGGACAAAGCCTTTTCTTTTTGTGTAAATCTAACATCCGTCAGCATTCCTGAAGGCGTGACCAGTATACATGCCGGCGCTTTCTCTCATTGCAGAAAGCTGACTTCCATGATTATTCCATTTAATGTTACTGATATCGAATCCGGTTCTTTTGATGACTGCACAGAGTTGTCTTCCATAATAATTCCTGATCTTGTAACTAGTATTGGGGACAATGCCTTCCGAAGCTGCAAAAACTTAACATCCATCATAATTGGTGACAATGTTAAGCATATTGGAGATCGTGCTTTGATTGACTGCAGTAAATTGAGTAGTATTCTAGTTTCGGACAAGAATATTTATTTTGAAATACTAGATGGGGTTCTTTACGGTAATAATATGACTGAACTTGTTAAATGCTTGCAGAACAAAAACGAGTGTATCATTCCTGACAGTGTGACCACCATTGGAATTGCTGCATTTTCCTTCTGCGATAAGTTGACTTCTATCATCATTCCTGCCAGTGTGAAATACATAGGCGAATCAGCCTTTGTTGCGTGCACGAATTTAAAATCTATTATCCTCCCTAACAGCGTTGAAAGCATTGAGTACGGTACTTTTATGAGTTGCACAAACTTGATATCCATTACCATCCCTGACAGCGTGACGAGCATCGATAATGGTACTTTCGATGGGTGCGAGAGTTTGGCATCCATCATCATGCCAGACAGTATTACGAGTATTGAGGACAATACCTTCGAAGACTGCCCAAATCTTACCATATACGCACCTGAAAATTGCTATGTTGAGAGCTATGCAAGGGAGAATGGGATTGCGTTTGTAGCAAAGAGCGACCATTTTCGTGTAGGAGCAAATCAATGGCACGAAACAAACTCATCCAGAAGCGTAGCCAAGAATAGTTGTAACGGACTTGATTTTATCACCAGCTCCGAAGATCAATTATATAATGATTTTTATGACTCGTTCGATGACTCCGATGAACCTTTCGGCGGATGCATCTTCCTGATATCTATTATGAGCGAAGATATTGTCTCAATCATCGTTGAACGTTATGCTGACCAATGCGGTGAATCAGGTCTGTCCAAATACGATGTAGTTACTTCAGATGATGGCATACCGGTACACCTATTCAGAGAATCGGGGATCTGCATGTTTGAGATCAGTAACGAAGGTGAGTACGGTGGCCCCTTACCGCAGAGTCAAGAGACACTAACTGATATCGTGAAGTATTGGGTTAAGAATTTCTTTAGAAATGACGAGTCTCGTAATTTTGAAGGCTACGAGCTGGATCAATACATTGAATCAGCTGAATACCTGGAAATGATGAATAACTTAAAATGCAAAGGAACTTACTATCAAGGACGCTTCAAATATAGTGAAGACATTGCAGATTGCGTTGATCCAAGTCATATGCGGGGGTTTGGATTTGCAGAAAACTACATTGATGATTATATTTCTGATTAAATATGAAACAATGGAAGCAAATGCTGATCTAACTAGTAACTAAAGATAAGGAGAGAATCATAATGCAATTTGTAATCGAACAAAACGAACTTAAAGAAGCTCTACCTAGTGGTTCTGAGTCTTCAATTACTATTCCTGAAGGTGTGACTAGCATAAAGTTTTTCGCCTTTTCTAATTGTGAAAAGTTGAAATCAATCACAATACTCAAAAGTATGATGAGCGTTAATGCATGTTCTTTCCAATATTCATTAGGCAGTACATGTAAATTAGAGAATATTTTAGTATCGCCGGAAAATCCAACATATGCCTCTGTAGATGGTGTGCTTTACAATAAAGCGCTAACGGAACTAATCGTGTGTCCCGCCGGCAAAAAGAACATTCAAATTCCCGTCAGCGTGATCAGCATAGGGGAATTTGCTTTTAGAGATTGTGCAGAATTAAAATCCATCACCATGCCTGACCAAGTGAATAACATAGGTATGCAGGCTTTCAAAGGTTGTGTGAATTTGAAATCCATCACCATACCGAGCAGTGTAATCGACATTGGTGAAGAAGCTTTCTATCAATGTGAGGGGTTAAAAAGTGTCGACATACCCGGCAGTGTTGCAAGAATCGGCAAGCAAGCTTTCTGTCGCTGTGTTAACTTGAAATCCGTCGTAATTAATGATGGTGTAGAAAGTATTGGTGAAGAGGCATTTTGTCTCTGCTATAAGCTTTCATCAATTGTTATTCCCAAAAGTGTAACAAGTATCGGAAGACGGGCATTCTGGAGCTGCGGCAATTTAAATAAGTTAAAATTGCCTGATAGTCTCACTACTATGGGTGAAGATGCATTCGGTTTGTGTGAAAGCCTGACATCTATCAACATTCCCAAGCGCTTGACAACCATAAATGACTTGGTTTTCTGTGGTTGCTCCAAGTTGACCTCTATCATCATTCCTAATGGTGTTACCGCTATCGGTAAGGATGCTTTTAACAGTTGCGAATTGAAGTCAATAACTATCCCTGGAAGCGTAAGAAGCATAGGAAAAGGGGCTTTTGATCGAATTGCTGGTCAACGAATCAGTGCGCCCGCAGGAAGCTATGCCGCTGAGTATGCGAAAACGCATCGCATTGCGCTTGAAGTAATTGGAAACGAAATCGAGGCCATTGATAATGCAGATACAAGAAATATTGGTTCGCATGAGAACACAAAGTCCTCAGGGGAACAAGCTACCAAGAGTAATAAGTCTAGTTCTACGGGATCCTCGAAGAAATCAAAATTTAATAAAGCCCTCAAGGTCAGGCTAGACCAGTGCCTTGAAGTGTACAAAGGATTAGCAAGTTTTTGTGAAGAAAAAGAAGAAAACGAGGCCACTGATTTCCTACAAGGCTATTTTCTGTTACTGTGCTTTGCGCTTTCAAATGGAAGCCCTTGTGTTAATCAGAAGAAACTTGATTGTCTCGAATACTATATTCAGGTTTCACTTAATGAGTCATCATATTCGGAAAATATGCGACGTATGAAGTGTACAAAAGAAAAAATCCAGCAATTTCTGGGCACCCCGCCAGAACCGTTGAAGCTTTGTATTATCGCAGACAATACGATGAAATCTTCGCCCATAGATACGACAATAAGCGAGTTCTTTATCAATATTGTTGAGGATTTCGCTGTCGAGTTGGCTAATTGTAATGAATCCATAAATAATGATGAAATCACGGCTACAAAGAATTATGTCAAATTGCTGAGAGATTTCGTTGACGAATGCAGTAAGATGGACAATGTTTTCCGTTTATTAGGCACTGAAAACTATCTCAAAATCATGATTAAAACGGGTGCTCTTTGAGCTACATTCATCGCAATGTTCCCAAAGTCGCAAACTTGCGATATCATGTCTCCTATGACGTAAATAGTCAAAAACACATGCTAGACATCAATCTGACCGGCTCGCACCATGTGGAGACGGTGGTGCTGATGAAAAGAGCCTAAGCATTCTACACGACTTCTTAAATAGTCTTGCAGAGTTTATGAGTCCCGACCCCAACCTTGTTTTACAAATTTTTCAGAATTCGTTGAAGGATAAAAATATGCTTCTTATAATTCATCATAAACGGCAAAGGAATTTTTAAATGGGAATTCATAACGTCTCCATTGTTGGAATGGGTGCGCTCGGTGTGATGTACGGCGACTTTTTTGTCGCAAAGCTGGGCAAAGAACACGTCGAGTTTATCGCCGACAAAGCCAGAATTGATCGTTTCCAACAGGAAGGCATGTTTTGTAACGAACGCTCTTGCGATTTTTCTATGGCGGACGATGCAGACGAGGCCGGGCGACCCGCAGATTTGCTGATCTTCGCGGTAAAGGCAACCGGCTTGCAATCCGCAATCCATTCGGTTCGAAATAAGATATCCCGGCACACGATCATCCTTTCACTGCTCAACGGAATCACCAGTGAAGAAATCATCGGCAAAGCATACGGAATGGACCCGATCCTTCATTGCATCGTTCAGGGCATGGATACGATCAAGGAAAACAACCGTGTGACCTACGCGCACTTTGGGAAAATCTGTTTGGGCGTCCACGACGAAAACGACGTAAAGAAGCAAAATTTGCAGGCCGTGGTGGATTTGTTTGACCGGATCGATATGCCTTACGCAGTAGAAGACGACATTCTCCGTAGAATGTGGTGCAAACTCATGCTCAACGTCGGCGTGAATCAGTCCGTCATGATTTACGAAGGAACATACGAAACGGTGCAGCGGCCCGGAAACGCGCGGGATCTCATGCTAGCCGCCATGCAGGAAGTCATTCTGGTTGCGCAAAAGGAGAACGTTACCATCACACAGGCGGATTTTGACGAATACGTAAGGCTCCTTGATACCCTAAATCCAGCCGGTATGCCCTCCATGCGACAGGACGGTTTGGCGCAAAGAAAATCCGAGGTCGAGCTGTTTGCGGGCACGGTACTCGCTTTGGCGGAAAAGCATGGAATCGACGTGCCAGTGAACCGAAAGATTTATGAAACAATTCTTGAAATGGAGCGCGCGTATTAACGCAAGTTCTCATAAAATGCGGTATTCGGAAACGCTTCAATCAGCAAAGCGGAACGATATTCGCTGCTGTTCATGTAGAAATAAACAGGCAGAATGGATTGGAAATCGAAAGAATGACCTGTGAAATCGTTTATTACTCCGCGACGGGCGCGACCGAGAATATCGTAAAGGCGTTTTCAAAAGGTCTTTCGGATGAAGTAACTGATACAAAAATCGATATGTTCTCTCACGAAAACGCTGCATTATCTGATGCCGATCTGCTCGTATTTGCATCTCCGGTATACGGCGGTCGAATTCCTGAACGCATCATGAAATGTTTTGAGAAAAAGTGTACGGAAGGGAAAACGGTAGTCGGAATAGCCGTATACGGCAACATGCATTTCGGTGCAAGTCTCGCACAGCTTCGTGAGTTGGCAAAAAAACATCATTGTTCATTCGTAGGAGCGGGAGCTTTCATCGCTGAACATACATATTCTTTCAAGGATGCGCCGATTGCGGAGGGTAGACCGAGCGCTCGCGATCTGGAGCTAGCAACACTGTTTGGGCTGGCTGTACAAAACAAATTAAGCGCAAACGATACAACCAATGTTACTTTGCCTCCTTCGTTGTTCCCGTTGTTGCTTACAAAATTGCCTGAAAGCACGGTCAGACCCGTGGTGAAAAAGCCTGTCATAATCGGCGATTGTAACCGCTGCGGAGCTTGCACTAGAATTTGCCCAACAAAGGCAATTGATACCGATACTCTTATCATCAACGAAAGCAAGTGCATTCGCTGTTTTGCCTGCGTTAAAAAATGCCCCCAAAAAGCAAGAAAAGGCGAACTAATCTTCAAGTGGCTGAGGTATCCGTTTTCCAGTATCGGCAGCAAGCAAAAGGAACCTGTTTGGCGGGTTCAATGACAATACTTGTGAGAATTTATACCCGACCCAAGCTTTACCCTCTCCGCCATCCGCCCCGTGGACATTTCCCGCAGACGTGTGCCGTGAAGACGGTGGTGCGAATGGTAAAGCGATAGTTCTCCTGTTTCGTCACGGAAACAGCTTGTGGAAGAAAAAGAAATGAAAGGTTTTTGGTGGGGAAACAATGAAGATCTTTTTATCTTTTAAAAGCGAAGACATGAAAGAAGTCGAAAAAGTAGTCGATCGATTAAGGGAACTTTCTCCGGATGTGAAGGTGTCCATATTAAGGCAAAACCGAAAATGGAAAAGGATGACGCTCGATTTCTTAAAAGACTCAGATATGGTCATATATCTCGCTGGCGAACACTATAGTGACAACATTGACTGGGAAATCAATGAAGCGAAGAAAATCGGTCATAAAGTATTCTGCCTCAAGCTACGTGATGACATTGAATTGAATGACGAGCGTCTGAAGATATTGGATGATTACGATAGCAAATTAACATTGAAGGTCGAACCTGTCTCTTTCGAGAAAATCGCGGACTTGGTCAAAGGTGATCGGGAGCATCTGCATAATAAATTGTTTGAAACGGGTGTGATCGACAATAAAACGCTTGTTGAGCAGTATAGAATGCTGTTGTCCACATCAGAATCTTTGATTGAACGCCGTCAAAAACTCACGACTACTTATTTAACTATATTTAGCGCGTTACTTCCCGTACTTACCTTCATGCTTTCCCAGAAAATGGCTTTCATGAACATCGGATGCGCGATCATCTCTTTGATCAGTATTCTGCTTTGCTTTTCCTGGCGCAACGCCATTGATTCGTACGGTAAGTCAAATGCCGCAAAATTCGCAATTTTGGAGGAGATGGAGAAGCAATTCCCCGCTTCCATGTTCGCTTCAGAATGGGTAGTACTAAAGAAGACAACTTCACGGTATAGATCATATACGAGCCGAGAAACGCTCATACCGCTGTTATTCGTTGCAGTTTACGCCCTTTTCATGGTGGTTTCGATCATTCTGTGCTTCGTGTAACAGAAAGCGAACGGTTGAGCCTGAACCCGGAAATCACAAGCTCTCCCGTTTTACTGTCCTGTGCTGTTTTTTATTTGCTTTACCCCCTTCGCCCTCGCGCGTGGCTGCAAGTATCTTGTTTCACCCTCTCCGCCGTCCGCCCCGTGGACATGTTTCACAAACGTGTCCTGTGGAGACAGTGGTATGGATGTCTCAAGCCAAGGGGAAGAATACAGAACTATTGTTATGTAATAGATACTATTTACAGGGAATAAGAAAGGTCGGTTTCGGATGGGCTTCTTGGATAATTTATTTAAGAAAAAGAACACAGAGCTAATATGTAATTTCCAGGATGTATTTGACCTGATGGAAGAGTCCGTTCGTATTGATGCGCCTATTACAAGGTTGATCATTCGTGTTGATAATCAGGTCCATAAGATTGGCGTTTCAGCAGATATGACCCGAGGAGGGGAATATTTTGATATTATCTATTACTTTGATGAAGATGAATGCAAATCGATTTCTGAACTAAAGGCACTAATACCGTATTCTTTCGGCGATGAAGTCACTGTCATCGAAGATGAAGATATGGGAGACCCGCATAACAATACGCTTTTATCGGAAAGAGAACTGCGTAGTTAGCAGAATCGTTGTTCGTCGTGAATCAGTGCCTAGGGTGAATGTAGTAACAAAAAGGGCAATTGGTTATATGTATTATCTAATCTCGTTTTTGATTTATTCCCTAATCGTTCTTCTTTTTGTGTTATATGTAATGACCCCGAGTAAAGTTGAAAAGCGCCAGTTCAAAGGGGTGCTTGTCGATGAAATGATGAAGGGTTTAACAAAGTCCGATGTTCGATCACGCAAAAAAAGAGTTAAAGTTCTGCCACTCTACCAAAGATTTCTATATTGGCTATGGTTTTCCAGCATTATAGCAATGATTGTTGTACCGGTCATTGTACTCAGTATTGCTCGTTACTATTTGATTGATTACTTTTTTGTTCCGGAGAACGCTTTTTGCATCGATTTGAACACTCCAGCCTTATTGGTATTTGGCTTTGGTGCCTTTTTGACCGGAATACCGGTACTTGTCGCATACAGCTATTTGACCAATCGCGGAATCATTCGAAAGGCAGATTTGCTCTATCAACTTGGTTCGTTTCAAGAGTACCCGAAGAGAATGAATCTCTTGATATCAGGAGTTTTGTTGTTGATCGGTCTTCCGCTTATGATGCTAGGCTTCAACAGTTATCGTTACTTTAGCGACGAACAAATCACCGTGAAATCGGCTTTATCAAGCCGCGAAACAGTCTACTCCTATTCTGATGTGAATTACATAGAGCATAGTTTCTATCGCGACGATACTTCCGGTTATACCGTGATTCTAAAGAACGGAACAGAATTATCACTCAACGAAGATATATCCCGCAACCAAGAATTTATGAAAACAATCAATGATAACCATATTGCAATCAAAGACAAGCATATGTAATCTTCTTGAGAAATATGAAATAGGTAATCCCTCTTTGAATCACCCAGTAGCAAAGCTTCTTCTATTGCGATAAAATCTATAGATGCAACAAAGGCAAAATTGCCCTGTGTTCGTTGTCACGGGGCGAATCAGCATCCTTGATCGATAAATAAAAGACATACTGAAATCCTATAGAATATTGGAGACCAAACGATGAGCGTTCTGTTGATTACCGGTGGAAATGAAGGCATTGGGTATTTCATGGCCAAGGAGTGGCTTGCGCTTGGAAACCGCGTGTCCGTGTTAGACTTGCATTCCGATAATATTAATCTGTTGAAAGAACAGTATCCGAACGATTTGCTCACGTTTGTATGCGACGTCCGCGACATGCTCGCGGTAAAAGCTGCCGTTGATCAGACGGTTGACCGGTTTGGCAGCATTCAGTATGCCGTTCACAATGCGTGCATTTGCTCCTTCAACGGTTTTGAATCGCTGGATACGGAGGATTTCCATTCCGTAATGGATGTGAATTTTTACGGTGCTGTTCATCTTGCCAAGGCAGTGCTGCCCATCATGAAGGCGCAGAAGCAGGGCAAAATCTGCTTTACCAGTTCCGGAGTAGGCGTAACGGGTTATATAAATATCAGCCCGTACGCATGCAGCAAAGGAGCTATTGAATCTTTGGCCAAATGTTTGAGAAATGAGTATACCGATCTTGGTATCACGTTTCATATCATGCATCCGCCTCTTACAAATACAAAGTCTTCTTCGCCGCTTCCGGTTCCAAAGGAATTCAAGGCACTGCCCGAAAAAGTCGGAAAAGGATTTATTCGGCATATCGACAGTCGCAAATTTATCATTACCCCCTCCTTCGCCGATGCTGTTTCGGTCAAATTGAGCTACCTTTTCCCACTGTTTATGGGCAAAATGCTTGTAAAAATGACGCAGAAAGCCGCATCCAATTGAGTTCGGATAAGCGCGCATACCTGGTAACAAGCAAATACGTTTCAGCTGGAGTTAACCATGGAAAATACGATTACCAACTTCTCAATCTCCGCGCAATTTGGAAACATCGAGAATACGATTTACCCAACAATCCTGTCCGACAGTAAGAACCATATACTGGTCGACTGTGGGTTTATCGGGTCGCTCCCCGCTCTGGAGAAGGAGCTTGCGCAGCGCGGTTTCTCCATAACTGAATTAACAGGCCTTGTTCTAACCCACCATGACCACGATCATATGGGAGCGGCTGCCGCACTGAAACGATTGAATCCAAACATGGTCGTATATGCCTCTGCTGAGGAAGCGCCCTTTATCTCCGCCCGCGTTAAGCCGTTTCGGCTACAGCAGGCGGAAGAAATGCAAGCGTCTCTACCGGCAGAACAGCAGGATTTTGGAAAAGCGTTTTGCGACATGCTGCGCCGGGTTGAACCGGTGGAGGTCGATGCATTCCTGCAAGACGGCGATCATTTCGATTGGTGCGGAGGATGCAGCATAATTTCTACGTCAGGCCACACGCCTGGTCATGTCTCGCTTTTCATGGAAGAAGCTTCCGTTGTCATTACGGGCGACGCAATCGCGCTGGAGCATGGCAAGCCGGTGCTTGCAAACCCGCAATTTGCGTTCGACCTTGAGAAAGCAGCCGCATCGATGGAGCGATTGCTGTCCATCCACGCAAAGACTTATTATTGTTATCATGGTGGAGTTTTTACCCCCGAACGTATGTAAATCGGCAGCGATCTTCCGTTGCCGCGTGTGGCACACTAGTTTGCAATACCGGACAGAAAGCAGCGAGGTGAATTATGAACTGGATCTATGAACCCGGGCGCGTCTACGGCGTAGACGAAACAAATACGTGCCTCGCGGAAGCGACTTACGTCTTCTTGGACAATCGCACGGTCGATATCAACCACACCTACGTGGACCCGTCCTTGCGCGGGCAAGGCGTCGCAGGAGAAATGATGGAAGCCGTCGCGCAGCAGCTGCGTCAGGACGGGTTGAAGGCGGTTGCCTCCTGCTCCTACGCAAACGCCTGGCTTATGAACCATCGCGATTCGTATGCCGACGTAATCTCCGACGGTCTGAATCGTTAGCCCTGGGAATATCTTCATCCGCGTCGTTTTTGCACAGAAAATCATCTTTTAGAGAAAGAACGAATCCATCTGGAACACATACCAAAAGGAGGAAGTTTATGAAACAGGTGAAATGGGGCATCGTGGGCACCGGCAACATCTCCACCCAGTTTGCGCAAGGATTGCAGCAGGTGGAGCACGCGGTCATCGCTGCGGTTGCCTCCCGCAATCTCGACAGCGCAATGGACTTTGCCGCGCAATTTGATATTCCCATGAGTTACGGCAGCTATGCGGATATGGCCGAGAACACAAATCTGGACATCATCTACATCGGCACGCCGCACCCGCAGCACTATGAAAACGTGATGCTGTTTCTGGAAGCGGGGTTTGCGGTGGTCTGCGAAAAGCCGCTGGGGGTCAACGCGGCACAGACCGAACAGATGATTGCCAAGGCACGCGAAAAGAACGTCTTCTTCCTGGAGGGCATGTGGACGCGGTTCTTCCCCGCGTTTCAGCAGGCGCTGGAATGGGTGCGGTCGGGGCGAATCGGCGAACCGAAAATGCTCCATGCGGTCTTCGGGTACGACGGCAGTTCCAACAAGGAACAGTGGCGCTTTCAACACAGCATGGCGGGCGGCGCACTGCTCGACGTTGGCATCTATCCGCTCGCGCTGACGTTCGCGATGTTTGGAACCGATCCCATCAAGGTATCGACCTCCGCCTGTGTCGTGAACGGCGTTGACGAGTACAACACGTTTACGTTTGAGTATGCAGACGGGCGCATCGCGGTGCTGTCCGACGGAATCGGCATCAAGCTCGACAACCACGTGTTTGTTGGCGGAACGAAAGGCTCCGTGCTGCTCGGCGAGGGCTGGTGGCATCCGGATCGCGCGGAGTTCGCGCCTTGGGGAACGACCGACGTCGGCATCTCTCCGGATCGCGATGTGTTTGAGCAGCCGTATCCCTCCTCTGGTTTTCAGTTTGAAGCACAGGCTGTTCAGCAGCATTTCCTGAACGGACTCAAGGAAGCGCCCGAAATGCCGCTGGATGAAACACTCCAGATTGCGCGAATGCTGGATCGAATTCGCAAGGAGTGGCCGCTTCTCTACAAAGAGGACGAGAAGTAACCCAGACAAAGTTAATATGCATATAAATACAGGGGAGCAGAGCGTTCTGTTCCCCTGATTTCGATTCTTCGTTTTTCTGCGTTAAGATTCGTAGATCGCCGCAATGTTCCGTATCCTTCGCTTCACCTCCGCACGAATCGATGGCGGCTCCAGACATTCGCATTTCTCCCCAAAGCTCAGCAGAATACCGTAATAGTAGTCGTTCTCGATGAATGGGAATTGAACGATGTATTGTTCGTCGCCGTCCGGCGAAACGTCCTCCTGCGTACAGAAATCCAGCACCCGATCCAGAATCGATTGATGAATTCGGATTATCATGATCGTCTGCATTTTTACGATCACTTCGGAAGCATCGAGCTGCGGCTTTGGAAACTCCCGCTGCGAAAACTTCTTTTCCTCTACGCTCAATTCCGACATACGGGCTAGCTTGAACAAGCGGAAATCACTCCGCATATGGCAGTAGCCATGCAGATACCAGTGATTGCTTTTCAGCACGAGCTGATACGGTTCGGCCGTTCTTGCGGTCTTGCTTCCGTAGCGATCCGCATACTCAAACGAAAGCAACCTGCTTTGCTGCAACGCTGTCTTGATTCGTTCCAGATAGGGCTGCACATTCCGGTTGCCAATCCACGGGCTAAGGTCGATGTAGATCTGGTTCGCTCGCAACTCGATGCTCTTTGCTCGGTCGGCGGGGATAAAGCTGCGAACCTTCGCGAGCGCGTTGACCAGCTCATCCCCTCGCATCATGCCAGATAGGCTGGAAAGCCCCATCAGAATGGCGGAAAGATCGTCGGTCGAAAAGACCGTTCGATCCAGTTTGTATTGCTCCATGATTTCGAATCCGCCGCCAACACCGGATGTGGAGCGAACCGGAATCCCCGCCTGGTTGATGGCCTCCATGTCCCGGTAGATGGTGCGCACAGAGACTTCAAATCGATCCGCCAACTCCTGTGCGCCGACCCGCTGTTGCTCCAGCAGAATCAGAATCATGCTGACCAGTCTGTCGACCTTCATTGATTATTCGCCTCCCAAATTTTGCGCTCAACGCGACGGATTGTTGCCATAGTGTTGTCATCAATTGCAAGGTATCATAGAACCGTAAGAAAATCAATCATTCGTCAGGAGAAAGCGCTATGCAGAACAAAGCACTGGTCGTCATCGACATTCAAAACGACATCACAAAGAACTACAAAGAGATCATTGGCAACATCAACCGCGCGGTGGACTGGGCGGTTCTGCAGCAGATTCATATTGTTTATATTCGGCATGAGAACCTGTCGGACGGCACGCGGACGTTTAAGCCAAACACCCGCGGATTTGAACTCGTTCCGGAATTAAAACTCGCCTCCGATCATGTGTTTACCAAGAGCAAGGGAAACGCGTTGACCAGCGAAGAATTTGCCGAGTTCATTCGCAAAAATGAGATTCGCGAGTTTTACCTCACCGGTGCGGACGCGATCGCCTGCGTTAAATCAACCTGTTACAACCTATGCAAGGCGGGGTATGGCGTGACCGTGCTTTCCAATTGCATCACCAGTTATGACAAGCGGAAGATCGACGAAATGCTGCGCTATTACGAAAGCGTCGGCAGCAGTGTCATACGGCTTGAGGACCTTCTGTAAGAGTCCGTTTGATCGGCATAGCGGTGTTTGAACAGATTCCACTTGCGTTGTTGGAATAGTCCGATTAGACTGATGATAGTTCAGCGATCACAATTGTGCGTTGTCTATCTTGCAGGAGGTATCGGGTATGGCGAACATCGCGGTTCTGTATGCGACGAAAACAAATCACTCAAAAAAGCTTGCGGACGCAGTCGGTTCGGCTTTGGGGTGTAAAGCGGCAAACATCGCGGATCATCCGGATTTGCATGACGTTGATCTGCTTTTCCTCGTTGGCGGTATCTATGGCGGGGTCAGCATGCCGGAGTTGTTGGACTATCTGAAGGGAATGGAAGCCCCCGCTCTGAAACACGCTGCGCTCGTAACCAGCTGTGCCTCCGGCAAGCAACGGCAAAATGCCGCGAGAAAAATCCTCGAAGAAAAGGGCGTTCGTGTATTGGGTGAGTTCGTTTGTAAGGGAGCCATTTTATTCGTATCCCTGCCCCATCCAAACAAGAAGGATTTGCAGGACGCAACCGAATTTGCGCTGGAGATGGTGCGCTCGGTTTCGTAACTTGATTCTCAGTCAGAATCCGAGCTAAAAACGACGGTTATGCCAGGCTATCTCAAGCGAGTCGAAACGAAAACTAGCAGGCAGGAGCACGTTCGCCCCTGCCTGCTTTTTTTCTTACGAAGTCCGTTACAGCGAAAACTTTTCGATCGCGCCGCTCATCGCGTGGAATTCCGCGGTTCCGCCTTTCAGATGGAAGACCTTGAGTTTCTTTCCGGTCTGCTCGTTGTAGATTGACCGCAGATACGGCGAATCGTCCAGCATCCGTTCCGCAATTCGATCGTCCATTTCGAAGACCGCAGTCCCATAGTAACGCAGAAAGTCATGTTCCACCGTTGCGCAGATTTCGACCAGCGGATTGGCCTGCATCTGCTTGAATACCTCCTTGAACCCGCCGACACCGAAGTACACGACGCCGTCCAGTAAGAAATGCAGCCCCATTGGCCTGCACTTTGGCTGGTTCCCGTCCTCGGTTGCAAGGTAAAAGGTCTGCGACTTCGTCAAAAATTCGTTCACTCGTTCCGCGTTGCTCATGGTCTCTTGATCCCCCTGTTTTTGTGTGGTATATTGGTGTGGATTCCTATCGTAGTTCAATTATATATCCTATAAAGGTATATGCAAGTACGATTGTGAAACATACCGTGGAGGTCTTATGGAACAGGATTTGTTTTGTGTTTGCCCGTATGCAACGGCGCAGCGGTTGATTCAGGGAAAATGGGCGATTTTAATCATGCACCATCTCAACGGCGGCAAGCTCCGCTTTAACGAGCTGCAACGCAGAATGCCGAAGATGACGCATGCAACCCTCTCCGTCCAGCTCAAGCAGCTCGAAGCGGAGGGTCTTGTACTGCGAACGGAGTATGCGCAGGTCCCGCCGAAGGTGGAATATGAGCTGAGCGACATTGGCCGAAAGTTCGAACCGGTGCTGGAGAGCATTCAGGTTTGGGGTACGCAGTATTCCGAGTACCGCAAGAAAACAAGCCAGTCGTGAGGTTCTTGGTTCGTAGGAACAAATTCTCGATTTCTCGAATTTGAGCTAATTTTGATCGTTGTACATTGAAGTCAAAAGTATCGCATGTTATGATGTGATGACTTCAGATGAATTGCGACGTTCGTTGTCGCGCTCGATCAATCGAATTCATTCGATGATTTTCATCGGAATTCGAGTCGAGCCGTCTTTCATTTTGCGCTTTCTCCATTGATTCGTCCTTACTCTAAGTAAAGGATCGGTTTTCAAATGTCGATTGTTTATATCTTTATCGTTGGTTGCGCTCTGGCTTTTCTGTTTATCGTCGCGACGTATGCCATTCAAAATCGAACCATCGCCGGTGCAAAGGCATATATTCTCCAAATCGTCTGCGTCACCATCTGGTCCATCGGTTCGCTTTTAGAGATGATTTCGCAAACCGAGCAGCAGATGCTCCTCTGGCGAAACATTCAACAGATCGGCGTGTTTCTCATCCCCGTCGCCTGCGTCTATTTTTCGATTGATTACGCGCAGTATCACAAACTGAGAAAATACATCCCCCTGCTGCTGATCGTTTCGGTGTCGGCAATCGTGTTGATCTTTACCGATTCGAAGTTGCACCTGATGCGAACCGGTTACCTTGTCAGCTACAGTCCGTTCTTTGGAAAAGCGCTTTCCGTTCAGCAGACGCTTCTTGGGAGATTGCTGGTGGCCTATAATTACCTGCTTGCGCTGATCTCGCTTGTGATTCTGTTCATCTTTTCCCGGCAGGTGTCCCGCGCGCTTCGCCGCCAGGTTTGGTTTATCCTGATTGCAACCGGCATGGTCTTCGTGCTCGGGTTCTTAAAATCCGCATTTATCGAAGGAACGAGCATCAATATTCCCATTGTGATCATCTACCTGCCCGGCAGTATCATTCTCTTCTATAACCTGTTTAAGAACAATTTCTTCCGCGTCTCGCCCATTGCGCGGGAAAAGGTATTCGACGTGGTGGAGATGGGCATTCTGGTTACGGATGCTTCCGGTATGATTGCGGACATCAACCCCTTTGCGAATCACCTGCTCCGTACGACCTTTGGCATCGCCGAGCACATTGGCGGCAAGCCGATGGACGCGGTGTTTGCGTCGTTTCCGGACTGGCTGCATCAGACAAAGCAAAACGCGGTCGGCGAGGTCGAATTGCACCTGTTGCACCCAAGAGAACACTACATCCATATTCGCGTCTATCAGCTGCAGTCCGGCAAAGGCGTGTTCGTTGGGTCGGTCTCCATTATGAATGACAAAACCGCCGATCGGCTCCAGGAGTTCGCGCTGAAAGCAAAGGCCGAAACGGACAGCCTGACGGGGCTGCTCAATCGCGAGAGTTTTCAGGAAACCTTCGCCGCGCAGTTTCAGCAGTGCGCGGTAACGGGCACTTCCCTCTCTGTTTTGATGATGGATCTGGATAAGTTCAAGAGCATCAACGATACCTATGGTCACGACACGGGCGATCGCGTATTGGTCGCGTTTGCGGAGTTGCTCACCGGCACGCTGCGCCATGAGGACGCAATTGCGCGGCTGGGCGGCGACGAGTTCGTCGCGCTCCTCCCCGGCATCGCAAAGCGCGAGGCGACCGAGATTGCCAACCGCATTCTCCGATCCGCCGAAGCGCAGAGCGTCTCCTGTGGAGCCAAGTGCAACATTCCGCTGGTCGTCAGCATCGGCATTTGCGACAACGCTTCCGCCGCGTCCGCGGACGCTATGCTCAAAGCCGCAGATCAGGCAATGTATCAGGCGAAGAACGGCAGCGGCAACTGCTGTGTGGAATGGAGTCTGTAATCCGTTTTGGAAGAACTTGCCAGCATTGAGGAACGTTACATGATTTCGCAGGCCACCTACGATGATTTGCCGGAGATTCTGGCGTTGCAGTACCTCGCGTATCAAAGCGAGGCGGCGCTTCTCCAGAATTTCTCGATTCCGCCGCTCACGCAATCGCTCGAGAGCGTGCAGGAGGAGTTCGCCCGCGGCGCGATCCTCAAAGCGACGGAGGGAGAAACGATCCTCGGCTCCGTTCGCGCCTACGAGCAGGGCGGCACCGTATTTGTCGGCAAACTCATCGTGCATCCATCACAACAAGGCAAAGGAATCGGCTCTTCGCTGCTGCTCGCCGTAGAAGAGGTTTGTCCCGCTGCTCGTTATGAGCTCTTTACGAGCAACAAAAGCGAGCACAATCTTCGCCTCTACGAGCGGCTAGGGTACCGTCGCTTTGCCGAGCGACAGGCGGCTCCCGGATTGACGTTTGTCTATCTGGAGAAAAATACGGTTGAATAAGCGAGAAGAATCGTTCTCCTTCTCTCAATTCAAAATAGTAACATAAGGCGTTCTATGCGAAACAAGGATGTGTTTCAAACCATCATTGAGGATTACGCGGCGGCGCGTCCCGGCTATCCGGACGCGCTGTTTCGCGATATCGTCTCGTTCGCGAATCTGCCAAAGCATGCGCGGATTCTCGAAATCGGCGCAGGGCCGGGACAGGCGACAAGCTATTTCGTACAAAACGGATACGACGTGACCGCGCTCGAAATCTCTTTGCCACAGGTCGCTTATCTGGAGCAAAAGTTTGCCGGATATTCCAATCTACGCTGTGTCTGCGCGCCGTTTGAGGATTTCGCGGCGGAGGACGGATCGTTTGATCTGGTGTTCTCCGCAACCGCATTTCACTGGATCGACCCGCTGGTCGGGTACCCGAAAGCGTATCGATTGTTGAAGGAAGGCGGTGTGCTCGCAGCATTCTGGCACATGGAGTCCGTCGTTGAGGCGCAGACCGAGCGAGAGAAAAGCGTTCGCGCTATCGAACGAAGGCTTGCGCCAGAGCTGGACGACTACTGCACCGAAGAGCAGGCGAATGAAGTGCATCAGCAGCGGTTGCAGCTTTCGCAGACACAGAATCTCTTTGGCGATCCGGTCTACAAAGAGTACCGCTGGGTGGATTCCTATTCGACCGAGCGCTACTGCAAGCTCATCAACTCCTACTCGGACTTCCATTCCATCCGCCCCGAGCAGCAGACGGCCATTCTGGAAGAAACCACCGCTTATCTGAATCAACACGGCGGAACAATCGAAATCCCTCAATTGGTGCAGCTGTATCTTTCGAAAAAAGAAATGATCTGAACATTGCGTGCTATTCACCGGGCTTGTTGCCCGGTTTTTTCTTTTGCTCGGCATCAGAATTCCTCTTTACAGATATGCAGTCAAGTGCTATATTCTTATCGTGACCGTATCGGTCACGGTTTGGCGTGTTCGAAAGGAGCAGAGTGCCCCCTATGGCCTTCGAGAAATTAGAACAGGAAAAACAGTTATCGATCCTCAACGCCGCCTGCGAGGTATTTGCCAAGCACGGCTACCAGAAAGCCTCCATGCGGGACATTGCGGACGCCGCGCAGGTGTCGAAAAGCGTACTATTCAAGTACTTTTCGACCAAGGAGAACCTCTACCTCCGGCTGTTTCGTCTCGCCTCGGACAGCATTCTCGAGGCGGACGCGCTTGCCCGCACGCAGGGCAGCGCGGAGGACGACGTGTTCTCCGTGTTACGCAACAACGCGAAATCCCGGCTTGCCCTGTTTCGGCAGTATCCGTGGATTTACCGGTTCTCGTATACCGCCGCGTTCGACCCCGATCCGTTCGTGCAGGAACTCGTTCGGCAGGAGCTCGTCCGCTATCCGTCTTCTCAGGGCGACGCGGGCGCTGCGTCGAACGCCGCTCTGTATCGAACCCTGCGCCCGGACGTTTCCCCGGAGACCGTCGCGCAGCTGATCTATTGGGTTTCGCAGGGGTATCTGGAGCAGATGCTGCACCAAACCAGTGACGACCCGGATTCGTTGGAGCAGGGCTTTGCGCGTTGGGTCGACGTGCTGGAAACGCTACTCCGTAACGATCGACAGCCGGCAGATACGTCGGCAGAAAGGTAGGCTAACAAAATATGTCTACTAATATGGATAAATCAATGTATTCCGGCGGTATTGAGGGCGTGCCAGGTTTGCAGACCCACCTGCTCACCGTTTGCGGCGGGCCGGTCTGCGTCTACGAGGCGGGCGATCCCGAGTCCCCCGCCATCGTGCTGCTGCATGGGGCAATGTACGACGAGTCGCGGTTCATCTGGGACCAGCTCTTTCCGTATCTGGCGGAGAGCCATCACGTGTTTGCCGTCGACACGCCGCGGCACGGGAAGTCGCGCCCATGGGAAGGCGTGCTGAATCAGGCAAAACTGCTAGAGATACTGGACGGCGTGTTCGACGCGTTGCAATTGCGGCGTTTTCAGCTCGTTGGGCTCTCGATGGGCGGCGCGCTTTCGATTGGCTACGCCGCGCAGCACCCGGATCGGGTGCAGTCGATGGTGCTCTTCGAGCCCGGCGGACTTGGCGAAAAGCTGGACGCGCAATTTGTTACCTGGCTTTACATCAAGACGCCCGGCATGCTGCGCATCTTAAGCAAAAGCTACGTAAAAAAAGACCGCGCTGCGGTCCGAAAGCTGCTCGATACGATCTACGTCGGCGGGTCAACGCCCACCGATCCGGATCGGCTGGTTTCGATTTTGATGGACGAGATCAAGGGAAAATTCGACTGTCATGAGAACGACATGGACGATTGGCAGTTGGACGGCGTAATCGGCCCGTTTCGGCTATACTGGAACCTGCTCGACCAGATTCCGCGGATCTCCTGCCCAACGCTCTGGCTGCGGGGTGCGGAGAGCAAGCTTGTCAAGCAGAGCGAAATGGAACGTGCTGTCCAGCTTGCTCGCGAAAGCGGACAACCCGCCGAGCTTACGGTCGTTCCGCATGCGGGGCATATCCTGCCGCTGGAGCAGCCGGAGGTTGTGAATCCGATGGTTCACGAGTTTCTGCTGCAAACAGCGAAGTAGGATACTCGCTCGTTCAACAAGAAAGTGATGATCCAAACTGGGGGCGCTTCTGCAAGCGCTCCTATTTGTTTCGCTTGATCGGCAGCAGGCGGTTCGTCTCCGCGATGTAATCGGAAAACCCTTCCTTATACCCGGCGAGTCGTGTTTCCGCCATCGGAATGCTTATGAATAGGAACATCAACGTGTTCGTCAGCGCGCCGATGCCCAGCGGCCAGAGCCGCGGAGAGACGGAGAGCAGCACGACGTACACGCCCCACCACATCAGGATTTCACCAAGATAGTTCGGGTGCCGCGCGTTCTTCCAGACGCCCGTTCGAATAATCGCCCCGCGATGGCTCGACGTTTGCTGAAAGCGATGCAGCTGCACATCCGCAACGAGCTGCAACGTCGCCGCGGAGAGGCACAACGCGAATCCGACGCAGGTAACCGCGTTGATTCCGCCCATCTGCACGTAGAACAGCGCGGGCAGCAGGCAAAAGAACACGACCAGCGTCGGAAACAACATGATGCCCATCAGGCTCACGAGCGGAAAAAGCGCGCCGGATTTTTCGCGGAGCATGGTATAGCGCCAGTCCTGATGCGCGTAGCCATGAAAGGTATACGCCCAGTTCGCGGTCAGGCGGACGCCCCAGTAGGCGACGCAGACCAATAACGCAATGCTGCCCGCGTTCCACACGCCGAATTCCGAAATCGCGAACGGCAGCAGTATGACCGGCGCGACCGACCAATACGGATCGTACACCGAGGCATTGCCCAGCGGAACACTCACGAGATAAACAACCACCGTTGCCGCAACGTCGGCAAAGAACAGCCGAACCATCGGTTCAAACGACAGCAGCCGGTAAACATAGAGCCCAACGGCAATGGCAGCCAGATACACCAAAACGGTGAATAAAAAACTAAGCCCCCTGCTCTGCTTCATGAGAAAATCCCCCCAACCAAAGATGCGACCGCCCGACGGTTAAGCGCGCTCCCCCGCGCGCCGCGCCGCTTCGATGACGTGCCCGATCAGCACGGTGGTCGTTACGGTGCCAACCCCGCCCGGAACCGGAGTAATCGCCTCGACGATCGGTTCCAAAGCGGCGAAATCCGCGTCGCCAACCATCGCACCCTCCGGCGTAAAGTTGATGCCGACGTCGATGACCGTCTGCCCCGCGCTCACATACTCCGCGCCGATTACGCCAGCGCGCCCGGCGGCGACGATCAGGATGTCCGCTTGTTTCGTGACGGACGGCATGTCTACCGTCTTCGTGTGGCAAACCGTGACCGTCGCGTTTCGTTGCAGCAGCATCATCGCGGCGGGTTTGCCAACCACAAGACTCCGGCCGATGACCACCGCGCTTTTGCCGGCAACAGGAATTTCGAAATGCTCCAGAATTTCCATGCAGGCCTGCGCCGTGCAGGGCGGAAAACCGCGTTTCGTTCCCGCAAACACGCCCGCGAGCGACCCGTCCGTAATGCCGTCCACGTCCTTTTCCGGCAGCAGAGCCGCGCGAACCGCCTCGTCGTTGATGTGCTTTGGCAGCGGCCGAAAGAGCAGCACACCGTGAATCGATGCGTCCGCGTTGATCCGTTGAATGGTATCGATCAGTTCCTGCTGCGATGCGTCAGCGGGAAGCACAAACTTTTGCACACTGACGCCCAGCGTCTCTGCGCGCTTGGTTGCGCCCTTTTCATAGGCAACGTCGTCCGCCCGCTCGCCAACGCGAACTATGCCGAGCGTCGGCTGAACGCCCTTTGCCTTCAGCTCTTCGACCTGCGGAATCAACCGCGCATGCAGGGCGGAGACCACCTCCGCGCCCTTGAGAATCTTCACCATCGTTTCCTCCGTCTTCCGTTCCGCAACTACTTGCTTAGAACAGTCCGCTGATCTTTCCGTTTTCGTCCACGTCGATCCGCTCCGCGGCGGGCGACTTCGGCAGCCCCGGCATGGTCATGATGTCCCCCGTGAGCGCAACGATGAAGCCCGCGCCCGCACTGACCTTAAGGTTACGCACCGTCACGGTAAACCCGCTTGGCGCGCCGAGCAGCGCGGCGTTGTCCGAGAAAGAATACTGCGTCTTCGCCATACAGATCGGCAGCCCACCAAAGCCAAGCTCCGCGAGCTTCTGCGCCTGCTGGCGCGCCTGCGGGGTCAGCACGGCGCCTTCGCCGTGGTAAACCTGCTTTACAATGGCAGAAATCTTTTCTTCAATTGTCAGATCCAGTTCGTAGCTCTGGGAAAACTCGTTCGGCTGCTCCGCAATGCGGCAGACCTCTTCGGCAAGCGCCTTTCCGCCCTCGCCGCCCTTTGCCCAAACCTCGGAGAGCGCGGCGTTGACGCCGAGTTCCTTGCAGCGCGCTTCTACGAGGTCCAACTCGGCCTTCGTGTCCGTCGGGAACGCGTTGATCGCCACCACGCAGGGCAGATGGAACACGTTTTTGATGTTGCTCACGTGCTGGAGCAGGTTCGGTAGTCCTTTTTCGAGCGCATCAAGGTTCTCAACGTTAAGCTGATCCTTCGGCACGCCACCGTGATGCTTGAGCGCGCGAACCGTCGCAACGACGACTACCGCCGCGGGTTTGAGCCCCGCCATGCGGCACTTGATGTCTAAAAATTTCTCCGCGCCGAGATCCGCGCCAAAGCCCGCCTCCGTCACCGCGTACTCGCCGAGTTTGAGCGCCATGCGCGTAGCCAGCAGCGAGTTGCAGCCATGCGCAATGTTGGCAAACGGCCCGCCGTGCACAAACGCGGGCGTGTGTTCGAGCGTCTGCACCAGATTCGGCTTGAGCGCATCCTTTAATAGTGCGGTCATCGCGCCCTCGGCGTGCCGGTCGCCCGCGGTCACGGGCTGCTCGGCGTAGGTGTAGCCAACGATAATACGGCTGAGCCGCTGTTTCAAGTCCGCAATATCCGACGCGAGGCAGAGCACCGCCATAACCTCGCTGGCGACGGTGATGTCGTAGCCATCCTCACGGGGCACGCCATTGACGCGCCCTCCAAGACCGTCCACCACGAAGCGCAGTTGCCGGTCGTTCATGTCCACGCAGCGCCGCCAGGTGATCCGTCGCGGATCGATGCCCAACGCGTTGCCCTGATAGATATGGTTGTCCAGCATGGCCGCGAGCAGGTTGTTTGCAGCGCCGATGGCGTGAAAATCCCCCGTAAAGTGCAGGTTGATGTCCTCCATGGGGACAACCTGCGCATAGCCGCCGCCCGCTGCGCCGCCCTTGACCCCGAACACCGGCCCAAGCGACGGTTCGCGCAACGCAACGACCGCTTTCTTTCCAATCCTACGCAGTCCGTCTGCGAGGCCGACCGTCGTGGTCGTCTTTCCTTCGCCCGCCGGGGTCGGCGAAATCGCCGTAACGAGAATCAACTTCCCGTCCAGTCGCGCGCTGTATTCGTTTAAAAGATTGTAATCAATCTTCGCTTTGTATTTGCCGTATTGCTCTAGATATCGCTCGTCGATGCCCAATCCCTTTGCGATTTCGAATATTGGCTGCATCTGCGATTCCTGCGCAATTTCGATGTCGGTTCGGTTCGTCATTCCAGTTCTCCTTCTGTTAGGGCTTGCGGATTGTTTTGTTCGGTCTATCGTATCGTAACGCGCAATTTCCTGTCAACCTCCGTCTTGCGAAAGTTTGCCCCGGCGATAAAAAATCAAATGCTACCTGCTTCTTCTTGCACGAAGCATCCAAATTTGTTATGATCTGCCCAATCGGTTTCGTTCGAAACGCCGATGATCTCATTCCCCAGACAACGAGGTGATAATTTGAAGAAAACCGTCTTAAAAAAGCAGAACGCTGCAACCCATTGCTTCATCTGCGGGGTCAAGAATCCCTTTGGACTGCACACCGATTTTTACGAGCTGGAGGACGGTTCGCTCGCCGCGCTCGTAACGCCGCACAGCGAGCACCAGAGCTATCCCGGGCGGCTGCATGGCGGAATCATCGCCGCGCTGCTGGACGAGACGATTGGCCGGGCAATCAACATTGCCGAGCCGGATACCTGGGCCGTGACCGCGGAGCTCTCACTACAATATAAGAAACCCGTGCCATACGACGTTGAGCTCAAAGTCGTTGGCCGAATTACCGCGAACAACCGCCGCGTGTTCACCGGCGAAGGGGAACTCCTGCTGCCCGGCGGCGAAGTCGCCGCAACCGCAACGGGAAAATACATGAAGATGCCGCTGCCGAACATTGCGGATTTTGACGCGAACGGCGAAAGCTGGCGCGTGTACCCGCGCGAGAACGATCCGGCGGAAATCGACTTACCGCAAGACTAAATTCGTCTATAACACGACAGCCCGCCTTCCGGCGGGCTGCTTTTTATGTTGCTTGTTCGGTTAATTGCGCAGCGCGTTGAGCGGCGCGGGAATGCGCCCACCGCGCTGAATGAACGCCGCGCTGGATTCCGTATGCACCGGCATCACCGGCGCGCTGCCGAGCAGGCCGCCCATCTCGATGAGATCGCCAACCTGTTTGCCCGGCGCGGGAATGATGCGCACGGCGGTGGTCTTGTTGTTGATCATGCCAATCGCGGCTTCGTCGGCGATGATTGCGGAGAGCGTCTCGGCGGGCGTGTCACCGGGGACAGCGATCATGTCCAGCCCGACGGAGCAGACGCAGGTCATCGCTTCGAGCTTGTCAATCGTGAGCGTACCCGCCAACGCGGCAGCAATCATCCCCTCGTCCTCCGAAACCGGAATGAACGCGCCGGAGAGCCCGCCAACCTGCGACGAGGCCATGACCCCGCCCTTTTTCACCGCGTCGTTGAGCAGCGCGAGCGCCGCTGTGGTGCCGTGGGTTCCGCAGCGTTCCAGCCCCATTTCCTCGAGAATCCGCGCAACGGAATCTCCCTGCGCGGGCGTCGGCGCTAGGCTGAGATCGACGATGCCAAAGGGAACGTTGAGCCGAATGCTCGCTTCGCGCGCAATGAGCTGCCCCATGCGCGTCACCTTAAACGCGGTCTTCTTGACCGTTTCGGCGACAACGTCAATCGACGCGCCGCGCACTTCCTTGAGCGCATGGTGCACCACGCCGGGGCCGGACACACCAACGTTGATGACGCACTCCGCCTCGCCCGTTCCGTGGAACGCGCCCGCCATAAACGGGTTGTCCTCCACGGCGTTACAGAAGACCACGAGCTTTGCGCAGCCCAGTCCGCCCTGATCGGCGGTGCGCTCCGCAGTTGCCTTGATGATTTCGCCCATGAGGCGCACGGCGTCCATGTTGATGCCCGCGCGCGTCGAGGCGACGTTGATGGATGAGCAGACGTATTTCGTGGTCGCGAGCGCTTCCGGAATGGATAGAATCAGCCGACGGTCGCCTACGGTAAAGCCCTTTTGCACGAGCGCGGAAAACCCGCCGATGAAGTTCACGCCGCAGGTCTCCGCCGCGCGATCCATCGCCTTTGCAAAGGGAACATAGTCCTCCGTTTCGCTCGCCTCGGCAACCAGCGCCATGGGCGTCACTGAGATGCGCTTATGAACGATCGGGATTCCCATTTCGCGCTCAATGTCCGTGCCGACGGAGACGAGCCGTTCTGCGCAATGCGTAATCTTGTCGTATATCTTTCGAGTCGCGATGTTCACGTCGCTATGCGCGCAGTCGCGAAGGGAAATGCCCATCGTGATCGTGCGAATGTCGAGGTGCTCGCGGTCGATCATGTGCTGTGTTTCGAATATTTCCTTGAGGTCGATCATGAAATGGCGCCCCCTTAGACGCGGTGCATGGCGTTGAAGATGTCTTCCCGCTGAATGCGAATGTTCACGCCGAGCCGCTCGCCCTCTTCGTCGAGCGCGGTGGCAATCCGGTCGAACGGAACGCTGGCGTCCTGAACGTCCACGAGCATAATCATCGTGAACATGCCGCCGAGAATCGTCTGGCTGATGTCCAGAACGTTTACGTTGATGTTGGCGAGCGCGACGCAGATGCCCGCGATAATGCCGACGCGGTCGCGGCCGATGACGGTAACAATGGCATGCATGGGTATTGGGCTCCAATCCGAAAGATAATCTCTGTTGTGTTCCCGTGAGTTTAACACAATGGGGATGGGAAAGCAACGGAGGGAAGAAGGATTTGAATGATCCAGTCTGTATACACATGAAAATACTGCACTGTGTGATTCTTATTCATTGGGATGGTAGCTTTTCTGTTTTTGGTAGTTTATAATAGCTTTTGTCGATTAAACTTAACATTATATATAAGTACTAAGCTGTACAATTTTTATAAAACCATGTGGGGAAGTACTTCTATGCAAACACGCTCTAAGGCTTCATATCTCGTTACACTAATTATGGCATTCTCAAGTTTTTGCTTTCTTATTGACTATGCCTTGGGTCATGCAACCCAGGAGTCTAGCGATGTGCTCCTGTTCTTATTTAGTTTAGCAGGAGCAATGTTTGTATTAACGGCATTTTCATTACTAACGCTTGTGCTTCCAAAGCGCAATGATCAAATGCTCTTAACTGACTTGAGCGCTCGGAATAGAACAATATTATTGGTGATTCTTCTGGCTGGATGGACATTCATTTTATGCAATATGTATGTACATACGCTGGAAATGGAAAATGCCCCGACGGTGTTTTGTTGGCAGAATCTTCGATATTCACATCTCATCTTGATCGTAACTTGTATATTATCAATACTCTACTTTTTACAGCACAAGTTTCAGTTTCTTGATGCAAAAACGAGTAGCAGCAAAGCATTTTGGTTGGTTTCAATTCTTGCAGCGCTTCTCGTTACTCTCTTTTGTTGGTTTCCATCAAATCTAAGCTCTTTTTTCACAATCTATAATCAAGATGCTTATTTCAATAGCATATACAATGCTTATTATAATGAACCTTACAGTGCCTTGAATTACGGTACATATGGCCATTATGCAATTGTTTTGTCCGCTCTATTGAAAATCTTTGGTTTGGCCCACTTCCCAGAGTTAATGGCTGTATTATGCGGCGTATGCTTTCTTTGTTATTGCTACTGCGCTGACAAACTGATCAAAAACCAATGGATCAAGATAATGACCGTAATAGCTTCCGTTTGTATGTGTGCAGGAAACTATATCGGGTATGTTTCTTATCAAGGATATCCTCATCGATTTTTGTTTATTGCTCTCTTTAGCGCTATTTTTACTTGGGGCGTATACAAAAAGAAGTTGCAGAAAATTTCTTACCAAATATTTCTGTTCGTTTTAGCAGCCTTTGCTATTCAGTGGAACTTAGAAACAGGCTTAGTCTGTGCTGTAGCAACTTCTTGTCTGCTGATTCTTTCGACTTTAAACAGAGAAGGCATTCGTCTACCTTCACTCCTAATTAGAACTTTTGTGTATGGAATGTCATGCATTGCAGCATTTTTCGCCGCTTGGGGGATGACCACTCTTTGGAATCTAATCAATGGAGGCGAGCCACTCTCTTTTCGTCTTTTTGTTGTACCGATATTGAGTTTAGGGCGGAGTGTTGATTTTGTAAGAGGTTTACAAATTCCGCTTCAATCAGGAAACAGTCTATGGCTGCATATAACACTTATTTTTATATTCTTTGTCGGGATATGCTTTTTGAAAAGTCGATTGCTTCGTGGCGGTGGCTCCACCAATGCCCAAATAACATGTGCTGGTTTGGCAATTCTGGGCCTGGGTTCCTTGATTTTCTTTGTCAACAGAGCTGGATTCGGAGGTCTCTATATCGTATTCTATGTTACCTGTTTACTAATCGGTGTGCTTGCGCAGTGGGCGACTGACTGGTGCGTTTATAATCCCCAAAATAGTGTCATGACAATTCTAGCTCGTTCTCTAAAAGTATTCTCAGGTTCCATTCTGTTCTTGCTTTGCATCATGGCAGTCGTTTTAGGGATCCAGTTTCAGCCAACACAAATTCAGTCTATTTCTGAGCAGGTTCGTAAAGAGAACGCCGTATTGAGTGAAATCCGTCAGACTGTGCCCCCAAACACAAATGCGCTCGGAAATGGTACCGCATATATATACTCGCAACTCGGATGGGAAAACAGTATTCGAGTCTGTGATGCGCCCGCAATAGGGTTATCTCAAACCGCATGGGACTTCTATGCTACAATCATTCAGAAGAACGATGCTCCAATATTCATTAATCCCTATGAGCAATCGTTAGATTTTCCATACACAATGTTATATTTATATCGCAATTACGATATCATCCGCTCATTTGAGATTAACGGTTTTACTTATGTATATGCAGTTCCAAAAGCTTATGTTGATTAGCTACTCCGTATTCTCCCTCAGATTAGAGAGATACAACAGATTATGAGTCCACATATTCGACCTTGTTGAATTACACCCAGGCGTTCAGCGCCCGGGTGGCGAACTCAGGCTCGCTATCGACTTTGATTCGCTGAGACAGCCCGCAGTCTGTCTTGACTATTTCCAGTTCCTATATATTGGCTCTTCGAAATTCGAGCAAGGCGAAGTGTAAAACTTTTCTTGTCATAGCTTTGTTCTACTATCCATATCCTCATTTCATAGACTTCCCAACCAAATCCTCTTGTCCACTTGTCTTCCTGATTCTTACTCGGTATACTGGTAGAGAAGATACTTTGCGTGTATCATCTATTCCTATATCAGAATCGCCTATGAATCATCTTCCAGCCCTTTTGATCCATGTATTTATTCACGACGCACCAGACTCGCACATTGCTGATACATATATTCTATGGAGGAAAACACATCATGGCCTTCAAAACGACTGAACCCAACTTGCCCGACAACACCCCCTCGACACCCGTCACTCCTTCCAGCGACCCTACCCCCACGCCCGACCTCTCGGCGCTGTTGAACCAAACGCAGGATGCTTCCACCGGTTTGCAGAACAAAGCGGCCACCAAGGTGCGGCGCACGGTTCTCGCCATCGTGGGGCTTTCGATGCTCGTCATCCTATTTCTGATTGTCTTCGGAACGATTCGCCAGAAGAACTACGAGGAAGCTTCCGCGCTGTTCGACTCTGAGAAATACTCTCAGGCGGCGGAGGCGTTTGCCAAGCTAGGGCACTTTAAGGATTCCGCCGACCGCACGATCGAAAGCCAGAACTGGGCGTCCTATAGCCGCGCGAGCAACCTGATTGAACCGTATCGCTACGACGACACGACCGAAGCAAAACAGATCTTCCTCTCGCTCGGCGACTTTCAGGATTCGGCGGACATGGCGGTGTTCTGCCAGAACCGAATCGATTATGCCGCAGCGGACGATCTGGAAACCGCCGGAGATTTCGCGGCAGCACAAGCAGGGTTCGAAGCGCTTGGCGATTTCAACAATTCGAAGGAACGTGCCCGCTTCTGCTCGGACACGCTGGACTATCAGGCCGCCTGCGCGCTCATGGAGCAGGGCGACTACACCGCCGCAGCAGTAAAACTGGCGGCACCCGCGAAAAGCAACTTTGAGGATGCGAACGATAAACTTGAACTCTGCGACAACAAGATCGACTTTGCCGCCGCCGAGCAGTTGCTCGCCGATGGCAAGAATTACGAGGCATACAAATCATTTGCCGCACTGGGCGACTTCGACGGCGCATTTCTGCGTGCGGATGCCTGCGTCCTTGCCGCGCCAAAGAACGGCGAGCTCTACCACAACGAGAATTACAATTTCAGCCAAACGCAACTTACGGTTTACAACTCCAGTTCAAATGATTCGTTTCTCAAGCTCTATGCCGCCAACGGGGATCTCGTCTGTTCGTTCTACATTTCTTCCGAAAAGAAGGCGACCGTCCGCGTGCCCGAAGGCACCTATACGCTCAACCAGGCGTATGGCACGCGCTGGTTTGGTCCGGAGGATATGTTTGGCGACGAGGGCGTATACTATCGACAGCTCTTCGGAGACACCTACGAATTCACGCTGGAAAGCGAGTACATCTATGAGATCTCCACGCGCGACTCAAAAGATGCAACGTATATAAACGACGACAGCACGGATCGCGGAAGCTTTTAGCATTCATTCGAACAAAAACAAAGAGGCCGGTTTTGTCGCCGGTCTCTTTTTCGCCAAGGAAGGATACTCTCGATTAAACGGGTTCTTCTTTCAATAAACGCTTCTTCCAAACCTCTGGTTTGAAGGTCCTCTTGATCGCATCCACCACAATGAGGCACACAATCGCGGTGACAAACGAAATCCCGAAGAACAACAGCGTCTTCTGCGCGGCGCTCCATTGAGGGAGCCAAACCTGAATGGCTAAAGCCCAGTAGAAGTGATTCATAAACAGCACGAGGCTGAATTTTGCCAGCGGCAGCCGCCCTTGGAACCAGGAGCCGATTAAGCCTTGTCCGCTGATCGTTATGGTGACAGCGATGGCAATCAGTAATAACAGGACGTAATCGTATTGCGAAATCGGCATATACCAGGCGCTTGCGATGGTAAAACCGTAGCAGAACACCTCCAGCGCAGTCAATAAGCCGCGCGCCAGTTTTGTTAAACTGAGCTTTGCGAGCCACAATGCAACTTCATACGCAATGGAACCCAGACAGATTTCGTTGATCGCGCGTAGTATTCCGCGAGAAGCGAATCCAAGAAACAGATCGACCGTACCGTGAATGGTCGGGTAATTATAGTTGGAGATACCGTTAATCAGAATGACTGCCAGTGGCGAAATCCAATAAATAAACCGATGATAGTTCTTGCGCGCCAGCGGGTAAAGAATCCACTGTGCGAGAATCAACGCGGAAAGGTACCAGCCGGTGCCGGTCGGCCAATAACCGGCATATCCCGCCGTTTGAAGCATCAACAGTTCCCATATGGAACCAACGCCGTTTTCCAAAATATTCCACAGCCGGATTCCAGGAATCATCTGACGCACAGTGAATGCAACAATGAAGGAAAATAGGAAGTATGGATAGAAAATGCTGATCTTATGAAAGATAAAGCGAACCGAGTCACGATAGAGTGACTTTGGGGGATTCAGATCCGGATCGCACGCGACACGTTTGATGGATCGGGCAAAGAAGACACCGGCGACAACAAAGAAAAACTCAACTCCGATAGCCCCGTCTTTGCAATGGTTCCAGCCAAGTAACCCAGCCGCATGATGCCCCATGATAAACAAGGCAAATACCAGCCGAAAAAAATCGATCTCGTGATTTCGTTCGTTCATATAACCTCCACCAGCACAGCTTATGTTATTATAGCAACGAATGAAACTGGTTTCAATGCGAAATGTGACGTCATTCTACCGTTTATCCCTTTCTATTTGCATGTACAGCAGATACGCGATAGAATAATTTATACAGCATCCCACACCATTTTACGTAAGGCAGCAAAGGAGCGACTCGATGGACACCCTCTCTACGATTTTTGCCCGCACCAGTTATCGCGGTAAATACGAACCAACTCCCGTTCCGCGCGAACACCTGCAGCAGCTGCTCGAGGCGGGGCTATCCGCACCCTCCGGCTGCAACAAGCAGACGACCAACCTCGTCGCCATCGACGATCCCGCGCTGCTCAAACCGCTCGTCGCGCTGACGCAGAAACACATTGGCGACACCGCCCCTGCAATGATCCTTGTGCTCGCGCAGAAGACCATCGCTTATCGCGACCGCACATTTTATATTCAGGACTATTCCGCCGCGATTCAAAACATTCTGCTGGCGGCGGTTTCGCTCGGTTATGAAAGCTGCTGGGTCGAAGGGCAGGTTACCGACGTGGATCGCATTGGCCGCCAGATGGCGGACTTCCTCGGCATTCCACAGGAATACGAACTGGTTTGCTACCTGCCCATCGGCGTCGCCTCGGAGCCCGTCAAGCGCCCTGTAAAAAAGCCATTCGGTGAGCGTGCGTGGTTTAATACCGAGCGGATATTTGAGCATAAATAAGAGAACGGGTGATGGCAGCGATCTCTGCCCACTCAAGCTCGATCGACACCCAAATCCAGTTGTGAGGAGGATTCGATGAGACAAACCGTGTTCCGACTTGCGGTTGTTCTGTTGTTTGCCGCATGCGCCGCTTGCGCGCCAAGTCTGCCCGTGGCAGAAGCGCCAAAGCCATCGATTCAAACGCCGACGCCGTCCCCAACCCTCTCGCCAACGCCAACTCCCTCGCCTACCCCTTCGCCAACACCCTCCCCCTCGCCGACGCCGGGCCCGCCGGAGGGTTACGTGCTCGCCTTTGCGGACGAGTTTGACCAACCACAGATCGACGAAACCGTCTGGAACTTCGAAACGGGGCCTTGGCCTTACAACGAAGAGCTGGAGTACTACCGTCCGGAAAATGCATGGATCGAGGATGGCAATCTCGTGATCGAAGCGCGCGCGGAAGCGTTCGAGGGACGTTCCTACACCTCCGCGCGGCTGACAACGCAGGGTAAACTCGATCTCACCTATGGCTATATCGAGGTGCGCGCGGCGCTCCCCGTTGGCAAGGGCACCTGGTCGGCTGTCTGGCTGCTGCCAACCGATTTGCGCTACGGCGGGTACCTGCATTCCGGCGAAATCGATGTGGCGGAGCGGGTTGGATACGACGCAAAGCGCGTGCATCATTCCATCCACACTTTCCAGAACAATGCCGTTTCAAACAACGCGATTACGGCCTCCTCGCGCCTGACAAAAAAAGACGACACGTTCCACATCTACGGGCTGCTCTGGACGGAGGATTCCCTGCGGATCTATCAGGACGGCGTGGAAGCGCTGAATTACCGCAGAGCGGAGAACGCCTCGTCGGAAACATGGCCATTTGACGTTCCGTTTCATCTGATTCTGAACCTGGCGGTCGGCGGCACCTGGGGCGGCGCAAAGGGCGTAGACGACGCGGTTTTTCCGCAGCAAATGCTCGTCGACTACGTTCGCTATTACACCCTGCCCGCAACGCCGGAACCGTAATCAGTCTTAGAATTTCCATCAACGCAAAGGGACGCGAACTTCTCCGCGTCCCTGTTTGTTTGCTCTTGTTTCTTATCGTTTGTCCGCCCGAATGCGCAGGTGCAGGCGGTATTCCGTATTCGCCTTGAGTTCATATGGCGGATGTAGCTCCAGCACGCCCGGCAAGTCGCCGCCGACGCCGCGCATGGCTCCGTCGAGGCTCAGCGTCGTCTCCGGCTCACGGATCAGCTCGTGCTGGTGTTCCGCGTCGTCCAGCGCGCGCTGGGAATAGTTCCATGCGGAGAACTGGAGCGAGTCCGACAGCCGCTCCACGAAGAACTGCTTGCCCGCGCCTTCGAGCAGTATCGTCTCCACGTCGCAGCGCGCGCCGTTTTCCTGCGGGCGCATGTAGGGATGCTCCATCTCAGCAATCGCGCGGCGATATCGTCCAAGCGGACTACCGCTCTTACGATCGAGATAGTTCTCCTCCGGCCCGCGGCCAACCCACTCGACCGTTTCAAAGCCCTTCGTTAGCGTGCCTTGCAGGCCGATGCGGATCGGCTTTTTTCGGCGCGTGCTCGCTAGATGCAGCAGCTCGACGGTTCCATCTGAAAAGACGCGGTATACCGTTTCTTCGCGCCGGAAAAACGGATGATGCCAGCGCACGTGGATCGCAACGGTGTCCCCCTCTGCCGCGGCAAACATCGTTCCGGTGGGGCGGGTGTTCTTTCGCTTCCACGCGCTTTCCGAAAGGAACGGCAGCAGCTGTGGCACAAAGTTGGAAAGCCCGCGGTCGTTGTCCGTCATGGCACGATAATAGTTCGGCAGAAACGCTCGGGCGATGATCTCCTCGCCCGCGCGCTGCCAGCTCGCGAGCGCGCCGTCCTCGAAACGCAGATAAAAACCGTCTCCCTCGACCACAGCCGCATTGCCGATGGTCGTGAGCGTCAGCTTGCCCGGCTGCGGAATCTGCGCCATCGGCGTCCGGTTTTGCAGTACAAACTGATCAAATGCCTGCTCGTACCCCTCGTCCGCCCATCGTGTACTCGACTTGAGCACCCAGCGGAAGGTCAGCGTCGCCAGTCCGTCGTGCTTCGTCTCCACCGGCAGCGTGATCTTGGCGCTACTGCCCGGCGCGGTGCGCGCAAACTGCTCCGCCGGAATCTCGCCGGATTGCAGCGCGGTACCGTCCGCCTCCAGCGACCAAAGCACGCGATACTTCGACAGGTCGCAGAACATCTGCCGGTTCTCCAGCGCGAATTCACCCTTGGATAAATCGAGCGCATGCACGCGCAGCACCTGATAGCACTTCTTAACCTCCACGGCGGCGGGGTGCGGCGTCCGGTTTGCGGCAACGATTCCGTTTGCGCAGAAGTAGCGGTTGCCGCCGACGGTCAGCCGGTTTTTGAGTCCGTTCTTCGGGTCGAAGCGCTCCATATAGTCCTCACCGTGCAGCCAGCGGTCGCCCTGTTCGTCCTTCTTGTGAATGGACTGGTCGACGAAGTCCCAGATGAACCCGCCGCAGAGGTGGTCGTAACGTTCAAACGCGTCAGTATATTCAGAAAAATTTCCAAGGCTGTTTTCCATGCTGTGCGCAAATTCGCAGAGCACGACGGGCATCTTCGCGTAGTGCTCCTTCGTGATTTCGAAGTAGCGTAGCGAAGGGTAGCCGACGTTTGCGCCAAAGCGCGCCGTCTCCTGACGGCAGAGCTTGCCAAACAGCTTCTGATCCGGATACATGCGGCTGATCAGGTCGCTGCTGCGCGGGTTGACCTCGCCTTCATAATGGAACACGCGCGTGCCGTCCAGTGCTTCCGCTGCCTCGCGCATCGCGGCAAAGTTCATGCCCGTGCCCGCCTCGTTGCCGAGACTCCAGATCACGACGCAGGCGTGGTTGCGATCCCGCAGCACCATGCGGCGCATGCGATCCACACAGGCATTCGTCCAACGCGGGTCGCTCGCGGGAAGGTACGGGCGAACGCCGTGCGACTCCAGATCATTTTCGTCCATCACGAGAATTCCGTATTCGTCGCAGGCGTCATACAGACGCGGATCGTTCGGATAATGGCTCGTGCGCACGGCGTTGATGTTGTGCCGCTTCATGAGGAGAACGTCCTCAATATACCGCTCGTCCGGCAGCGCCCAACCGGTGTCCGGGTCAAAATCGTGCCGGTTCACGCCGCGCAGAATCAGCGGCTGATTGTTTAAATACAGCCGGTTTTTTCGAATCTCAATCTTGCGGAAGCCGAATCGGAACGAGAAATATCGCGTTTTCCCGCCGGTGGTGCACTCCAGCAGAACGGAATACAAGTTCGGTGTTTCGTGGCTCCAGAGCAGCGGGTTGAGTGCCTCGGCTGCGAAGTGCATCTCCGCCTCTCCGCCGAGCACCGCCGTCCCCTCGCCAATCGTCAGCCCCAGCGCCGGAATGCTCGCGCGAAGGCGAAGTTCCCCGCTCTTGCCGTATTGATTCAGCCGAATCATCAGGCTCAGGCTCGCCTTGGTCAGCGACTCGTCCAGTTCCGCGCGCAGGTAGTAGTCCCGCATGCAGGCCTTCGGCTCCGCGTAGAGAAACACATCCCGATAAATGCCGCTGAAGAACCACATATCCTGGTCCTCCAGATAGGTTCCGTCGCTGTAGCGCCAGACAATCGCGGTCATCTGGTTCTCGCCTGCGCGCAGATACTCCGACACGCGAAACTCATGCGGCGTCATCGAGCCCTGCGAGTAACCAACCTCACGGCCGTTGACGTAGACGGCGAGCGCCGCTTTCGCCGCGCCGAAGCAGAGGAACACCTCCTGCTCCCGAAACGACTCCGGCAGCGTAAACGTCCGCCGGTAGACGCCGATCTCCTGCAAACCGTGGCTGATCTGCGGAATTTTGCGCGGGTTGGTGCCAATCGCCTGCGGATAGGACATTGCGTAGTAGCAAGGCTCGCCGTACCCCTGCAGCTGCCAGACGCCCGGAACGCGAATGGAATCCCAGCTGGAATCGTCCATCGACGGATCGGTAACGCCCAGCGGCACCGCGTCGCCGCGCACAAACAAAAACCGCCACGTGCCGCTTAGCGAAACGCGATAGGGCGAAGCCCCGCGCGACAGCGCGCTTTCAGCGTCGTCGTAGCCAAACGCAAACGCGTGTCCCTCTTCCTTGTTTCGAGCGATGATCTCCAAATTCTCCCAGTCGTAGACGCGTTTGTTTGGCATAGTGTACCCCTCTAAACAGTTGAAATATCGTTCTGACCGAATCGTTTTCGTTCCCGTGGTTTACGGGTGCTGTTCGCCCGCGCGGTAAGCCGCCATAATGCTCTTGAATATTTCGGCGCTCGAAGGCGGCGTCCAGGTGATTGCGTTCGCGCCCGCGTCAATCGTCTGCTGAATCGACTCCGCGCTCGGCCCGCCGGTTGCAATGATCGGCAGATCGGGATAGCGTTCGCGAATCGAACGCACCACCTCGGCGGTCTGTGCCGCGGCGGATACGTTTAGGATCGACGTGCCCGCAAGCAGTCGCGCGGAGATGTCCGTATCCGCGCGGGCAACGGTCACGATCACCGGAATATCGATGGTGTCCGCCACCTCGCGAATGACCTCGTTCGCCGTCGGCGCATTGACCACAACGCCAATCGCGCCCTGCATCTCCGCGTAGGAAGCCATGTGCACCACGCGCTTGCCCTGCGTCAGTCCGCCGCCGACGCCCGCGAACACGGGAATATCCGCCGCCGAGAGAATCGCCTGCGTAATGACCGGCTGCGGCGTAAACGGATACACCGCCATAATCGCGTCTGCATTGATGTTTCGAATGATGGCAAGATCGGTGGAAAATACGATGGAACGAATGCATTTGCCGAAGATGGGAATCCCGCTGCAGGAATGAATCGCCTCCGGAATTCGCAGAGCGAACTTACGGAGGGTGCCGTCGATGGGCGTTGGAGTGCTCAAGCGCAACACCTCCTGTTTGGAACGATATGATTACTAATAAAACGGAATCTAGTACCTATTGTAACCGTCGATTCACACCTCTTCAAGTGCCGGAATGTGTATATACAGAAAAGCTTTTTTGCATTTCCTGCGACAATTCATTGGTGTAAACAAAAACGGACGGAATCCGTTTGATCCCGTCCGCTTTGTTCCGAAAAACGAGTTTTCGCTTTACTCAATCGCCTTGAGCGACTCGACCATGTTGATCTTTTCGAGCTTCGGGCGCATGATGATGTCCATGCAAAACGCGAACACACACGTCAGCGCAACCGAGAAGAGATAACTGATGGGCTTGATCACAGCGTGAAAGTTCACCATGTCGAAGTTCAGCTGGCTCATGACGAACGCATGCAGCCAGAGCCCGAGCGGAATGCCAGCCAGCGCGCCCAGCAGCGTTAGCACCAGATTCTCGCGGAACACGTAGGCGCCAACCTCCGGCGCGTAGAACCCCAGCACCTTGATCGTCGCAATTTCGCGAATGCGCTCCGTGATGTTGATGTTGCTCAGGTTAAACAGCACGACGAATGCCAGCGCGCCCGCACTGATGATCACCGCAAAGATTACGAGGTTGAGGCTGGTCATCATGCTGTCCACGCGTTCGCGAATGTCCGACGTCACGGTGACGTTTGTCGCGCCGTAGTCGTCCAGCAGCGCGGCGGCCGCGGCGTGCTTATCCGCCCCGGCGGCGTTGGCAAACGCGGTGTCGTATTCCCCGCTGTGCTGATAGACCGACGCATACGTTTCGGGCGACATCAGCACGTAGTTATACACGAAGTTCTCAAACACGCCGTTGACCGTTAAATCCAACTCGCGCGCATCGTCCAGCGTCACGTGGATGGTGCCCCCCGGCGAAACGCCGCTGATCTGAGCGAGTTTCTCGCTGATCAGCACGCCGCCGTCCGTTGGAAAGCTCAATTTGTCCTGCTTCAGCGTATGCAGGTTCATCAGCTCGCCGATCTTCGGTTCACCCGTTGCAATAACGTTTGTCGTCTTCGCGCCGTCGCGCGTATCCACCTTGAGGGAATCCGTCGTAACAAATACGCATTTCGACAGCAGGCTTTCCGTATCCGTTTGGAAGGTTTGCTGCTCTGTTTCGTCCTTAGGCTCGTCAAACAGCACGGCAAAGTCGTAGACCATGATGTTGTCAAACTGGTCGTCCGCAATGTTGGCAATCGAGTCCCTTATGCCAAAGCCCGTCATCAGCAGCGCCGTGCAGCCGCCGATTCCAAGCACCATCATGATCAGCCGCTTGGTGTAGCGAAACACGTTGCGGAACGATATTTTCTTCATGAAACTCAATCGGTTCCAGAGGAACGGAATCCGCTCCAGAAACACACGCTTGCCTTCCTTTGGCGCTTTCGGGCGCATGAGTTCCGCAGGCATAAGGCTCAGTTCCGCGCGGCAGGTTAAAAACGTCACGCCGGACAGCCCCACAATCGACGAAACGAACAAAATCGCGAGTAGATTCCAGTCCACCACGTAGAGAATCGGCGCAAAGCCGTAGAGCATGCCGTACGCCTGCCAGATGACCCACGGAAAGAGCTTGATTCCGCCAAAGAATCCAATCAGACAGCCAATACCCGCCGCGCTCGCGGCATAGGTGATGAACTTCATCGCGATGGTGGTATCGCTATAGCCGAGCGCCTTGAGTGTTCCGATCTGCGTACGTTGTTCCTCCACCATGCGCGTCATCGTCGTCATGCAGACCAACGCGGCAATCAGGAAAAAGAACAGCGGAAAGACCTTCGCAATACCGGCGACGATGGCGGAGTCGTTTTCAAACCCGACATAGCCGCTGTTCGTCTCGCGGTCAAGCACGTAGACGTCCGGCCGCTCCAGATCCGCCAGATCGGCCTTCGCGTCGTCAATCTTCTGCTTCGCATCGTCGAGTTTCTGCTTCGCGTCGCTGAGTTTTTGGTCCGCCTCGGCCTTTGCGTCGAGGTACTCCTGCATTCCCCTGTCGTACTGATCCTGCGCAACCGCGAGGTCGTGCTTTCCGGAGGCGATCTGCGAGCGCCCCGCCGCAATCTGTGCGGGCGCCGCGTCCAGCTGCGCCTTGTTCGCGTTGAGCTGCGCTTCTGCCGCGTTGAACTGCGCCGCCGCGGCGGCCTTCTGGCCGTCCAGCTGGGACTGCGCCGTGTCCAGCGCGCTAAGCTGCCCCTGAATGATCGCTTCCTGCGTCGTGTCGCCCGCCGCCTGCGCGGCAAGCAGCGCGGTGTTCAGCGACGAGCGTTGGGAGTCGATGGTCGACTGGCTCGCGGCCAGCTGCGCTTCGGTGCTCGCGCGGGACGTGGTATAGTCCGCGTACGCCTGCTGCCAGACGGGCAAGCCTGCCTGATATTCCTGCTCGGCTTCGTTCAGGTCGTCTTCGTATTTATAAATGCGACCCCAACCCGCCTCAATCTGCGATTTCGCGCTTGCCAGCGCGTCCTCCGCTTCGCCGAGCTCCTTGTCCGCGTCCGCCTTCTTGGTGTTGTATTCGTCCAGGCCGTCGTTGTATTCCTGCTCGCCGTCCGCTATTTTCTGGTTTGCGTCCGAAACCAGATTATCGTAACGCGTGTCGGCCAGCCGCTGGATGTCGTTCTTGAGCGGCTGCTCCATCGCATCCATCGCACTTTGATACGCGTCGCTGAAGATCCGTTGTTCGGTGCCCTGCAGCGAAACATAGATCTCCGTATAATAGTCGGTCGAGAATCCGTCCGCTGGCAGATAGACAAATGCGCTGACCTTTCCGCCGGAGAGCTTCGTCGTTCCGCGTTCAATGTTAAGGTACTCGATTGAATTCGCGAGCCCGACAATCGTATATTCGTCGTACGCGAACGCATCCAGCGTGTCGGAATCGTTCTCGCTGGAAATATGGATCTTTTTGCCAAGACTGCTTTTGTCGAGCATGTCCGCGTCGCCAACGCACTCGTTCGCCGCCTGCGGCATCCGCCCATTCGTCAAACTGAGCTGATTGAGCTGGTTCAACATCGCATGCGCGCTGACCACATAGGAGCCGTCGTTCTCCATATCGACAATCACGTCCATGCTGACGGAACCCTCCGCCGCGGTTACGCCCTTGATCTTGGCAACTTCGCCAACGTCCTGCGTTTCCCAGCCAACGGTAGAGACCAGCTTGTCGTCGTACATCGCGTTTTGCTTGATGTAGAGATCCGCGGTGTCAACCATTGCCCGCTGGGTGACCTTGAGTCCCGAAAATACGCCGACGCCAAGCGCGACGATGGAAAGAATCGCCAGAAAACGCCCAAGGGACTGCAGCACTTCCCGAGTTCTATTTTTTCTCCAGGCAGAAAGAACGCGCATCACCAATCGATCTCCTCTACCGATTTTGGATGTTCGTTTCTCTGCACGGAGACCACCGTTCCGTTTTTCACGCGCACCACGCGATCTGCCATCTGCGTTATCGCGGAGTTATGGGTAATGATGACGACCGTCTTTCCCTTGACCCGGCCGAGATCGGAAAGCACCTTGAGCACCTGCTTGCCGGTGCTGTCGTCGAGTGCGCCGGTCGGCTCGTCGCAGAGCAGCAGCTTGGGATTCTTTGCCAGCGCGCGCGCAATCGCGACGCGCTGCTGCTCGCCGCCCGAAAGCTGCGCGGGAAAGTTGTTCATGCGCTCGCCAAGGCCAACGTCCTTGAGCGTTTCGGCGGCGGAGAACGGCGTCTTTGCCAGTTCCGTCGCCATCTCAACATTTTCCAGTGCGGTCAGGTTCGGAATTAAATTGTAAAACTGAAACACAAACCCGACGTCCTCGCGGCGACAACGGGTCAATTGTCGTTTGCTATAGGCGGAGATCTCCTCGCCGCCAAGAAAGGCCTTGCCGCTCGTGAGCGTGTCCATGCCGCCGAGAATGTTCAGCAGCGTCGTCTTACCCGCGCCGGACTGACCGACGATCACGCAGACCTCGCCCTGCTCAATAGAAAAGTTCACGTCGCGCAGCGCGTGTACCGCTTCGCCTTCGGTGCGATAGACCTTTGCGACGTTTTCAAACTGTACGTATGGTGCCATCCATATTCCTCCAGGTTGTTTCCAGCAACCGTTTTTTCAAATAATGCTTGCGCATTGTAACGCGAAATTATGAACGGAAGATCAACTGGCGTATAATTTTCTTATTTCTTCACAGTTTTGCCTTTTCGAGGAACGATTCTAATAAAAAATCGCGCAATCTGACGCAAAAAAATGGTATCCTATTTCCCAGTGGATGCAAAGATTGATCCAAAGAAAGGTAGAACGTATGCTCACGCATGAACCTACTATACAGGATATCGCAACCTGGAAACAGGTGTTTGCCCAGTATCGCCCCCGCCTGAATCCGAACCGGAAAAGCGGCGAGGAATTGCTTGCCTATCTTCGCTCGCGCTATTCACTGCGTATGCTGCACGATTCGAGGGCGGATCAGGTGGTCATTCAAAACATACTGCAAAACGAATCACTCGCGCGCGAACTCCCGCCGAGTGCCGCGCCAAAGCCCGTATGCTGCATTGTCGAACCCGTTGGCGCGGGCGAGGCGCTCTATCGAGAGCAGGACGCCTGTTTTCAGGGAATCGAAATCTTCGTTGGCATCGATCTAGTCACCGGCTATTTCGTTGTCGAGGGAAGCAGCCGCCTTTGGGACGAACTCTACGCGTTTCGCGGGCTCAATGAAACCGATCTTGCGAACTACTACAGCGTTGCGGAGTACATTGCCTGTTTAGAGCGCTTTGATCTTCTGAATCAAATTTGATAGAATACCAATTAGGGTATTCGCATCAACCGCATTGTTTCCGGCTGGGAAACAATCGTAACCGGAAAGGGTTTCAATGAATCGTTTTATCGTAGAGAGCTTATTTGGCGTTCAAGGATTAAACATTACCTGGTATGGGGTGATCATCGCCTCCGGCATGCTGCTTGGCATATTGCTCGCCGGCGTTCGTGCCAAGCGCCGCGGCTGGAAGTCCGATCTGGTGCTGGATTTCATTCTGCTTGCGATTCCGCTGGCGGTCATCGGCGCGCGGCTCTATTACGTCGCGTTCGAATGGGAGCAGTACGCGCAAAACCTCATCAAGATTTTCGCAATCAATGAAGGTGGCCTCGCCATCTACGGCGCGGTGATCGGCGGATTTCTCGCCGCGTTTTTCTTTACCCGCGCGGCGAAGTTTCCGTTTCTCAAGCTGCTTGATCTCGTAATTCCGAGCCTGATTCTCGGGCAGATGCTCGGACGCTGGGGCAACTTCATCAATCAGGAAGCGTTCGGCGGGCTGGTTTCCAATCCCGCGCTGCAGTTCTTTCCCTTCGCCGTGTACATTGACGCGCTTGGCGAATGGCATCAGGCGACGTTTTTCTACGAGAGCTTCGGCAACGCAATCCTCCTGACCGTTACGCTACTCCTCAGCCGAAAGCAGCCGAAGGACGGCACGTTGCTTGCCGTCTACTTCATCGGCTACGGGTTGATCCGCGTGATCGTCGAAGGATTTCGAATGGACAGCCTCTACCTCTTTGGCAGCATCCGCGTCTCGCAGCTGCTCTCCGGCATTTTAATTCTCGTTGGAATCGCGTTGCTGGTTCTGATTCAAAAGGGCGTGCTCCCTTCGAAACCCTACAGCGGAAAATACTGTATTTCCTTACCCAAGGACGAACAATCGACCTGAGCACATAAAAAAAGAGCGGACGTCCGCTCTTTCTTTGTTTACCGGTTCTGCTCCAGAAACCAAGTTTTCAGAATCGCCGCCTGCGTTTTTCCGTCGCAGATTTCGCCGGAGAGTACCTGCTCCACCAGCGTCTTGAGCGGAATCCGCTCAACACGCAGGAATTCGTCGTCGTCCGTATGCTGGCTATGGAACGACAGTTTTCGCGCAATATAGAGGCGAATGTTCTCGTCCAGCACGGCGACGGAGGGGTAATAGTCGCCAATGTACGTCAGCTCGCCCGCCTCGGCGCCGGTCTCTTCCGAGAGCTCGCGGCGCGCGCAGTCCTCCGGGGCTTCGTTCGGGTCAAGCTTGCCCGCGGGCGCTTCCAGCAACACCTTCGAAAACGGATGGCGAAACTGGCGCACCATGAGCACCTCGTTTTGCTCGGTCAGCGGGACGATGCAAACCGCGCCGGGGTGACGCATCACCTCGCGGATGGCGGTCTTGCCGTTTGGCAGGCGCACCGTGTCCCGAAACAGGTGCACGATTTTTCCGTTGTAAATCTCCTCCGAGGAGACGGGTACTTCGATTAAGTCCTGATCCGTTGGATTCTGTTGCATGGGCCCTCCGTCTGTGAAAAACAAATACTATGCCATCGATTTTACCACAAACCGGGCAGCCTGTTTGCAAAACAATTGCAACAATACCGAATTCTGCGTGCGTTTTACGGAGAACAGCCTACTTTGAATGGAGGAACTTTCCACATGCGCATCGGCTACGCCTGCCTGACTGTCGCGGTTGAGCAAACCGGCATTCGCACCTGTACGCTGAAACATGCCGCGCCGGAAACGCTCCTCTCGCTCGCGGGTGAAAACCTGCTCGCGCTGGAGCGCATGGTTGACTACAACATAGCCAACGGAATCCGGCTGTATCGAATCAGCTCGGACCTGATCCCGTTTGGCTCCAGCCTCGCCGCAAACCTCCCCTGGGAAACGGTCTATGCCGAGCGAATCGCATCCATTTCGAATAAGATCGCGAAGAGCGGCATGCGCGTTTCCATGCACCCCGGGCAGTATACGGTGCTGAACTCCGAGGGTTCCGGCGTGGTGCAGCGCGCCATTGAGGACTTGCAGTATCACGCGCGCGTGCTCGACGCGCTGAAGCTCGATCAAACGCACAAGATCATTCTGCACGTCGGCGGAAAGTACAACGATCCCGCCGAGGCGCTCGCGCGCTTTCGCGCGGTCTACCGCGACCTGGACGAGTCCATTCGCCGCCGCCTTGTGCTGGAGAACGACGGCTCCATCTATACCATTGCGGAGGTGCTGGAGCTCTGCCTCTCCATCGGCGCCCCGGCCGTCTACGACAACCTGCACAACGCCATCCACCCCGCGGACGTTACGAAGAGCGACGCATATTGGGTCAAAGCCTGCCGCCCGACCTGGCGCGTGGAGGACGGCGCGCAAAAGACGCACTATTCCCAGCCAAATCCCGAAAAGACGCGCGGTGCGCATTCGGATAATATTGCCATCGACCCGTTTCTAACCTATGTCGAGAGCCTGCCGGAGCTCCGACCGGACATCATGCTGGAGGTGAAGGACAAAAACCGCTCCGCCGTGAAATGCCAGCTGTGCCTTGCTTCGCCAAACCAGCGGCTGCTCGAAACGGAATGGGGCCGCTACAAATACGCCGTATTGGAGCGCTCGCCGCAGGTGTATCAGGAGCTTCGAACGCTCCTCAAGGACAAACAGGGCGATCTCGCGATTCCGTTCTATCGCTTGGTGGAGTCCGCGCTCGCCCTTCCGGAGGATCGCGGGCGCGCGGTCAATGCGCTGGAGCATGTTTGGGGGTATTTCAGCGGTTGCGCTTCGACCGCCGAGCAAAAGCGATATGCGTCTTTTCTCGCTCGATATCAAAACGGTTCCGCCCCTCTTTCCGAAGGAAAAGTGTTGCTCTACCGCCTCGCGAAAACCTATTCGCAGGAGTATCTGCTCGGCTCCTATTACTTTTCGCTTTAACTACATTATGCGAGAAAAAGCCCGCCGTTTCCGGCGGGTTATGTGCTGTATGCCTGTTAATCGATGCTTCCGGTCTTTGCCAGTTCGAGAAAAATATCCACCCATTTCGGATCAAACTGTTTTCCGGCGTTGTTTTGAATTTCCTCTACGCATTGTTCATATCGCATCGTCTCTCGGTAGGGACGGCTGGAGCGCATCGCGTCAAACGCGTCCGCAATCGCGATCACGCGCGATCCGTCTGGAATCTCTTCCTCCTTCAACCCGTCCGGATACCCTTTTCCGTCAAAGCGCTCATGATGGTGCCGAATGATCGGCCAGATGCGGCTGCCCGGATCGAGCGGGCGGATGATTTCCCCGGCGAGTCGGCTATGCTGCTTAATCGCTTCGTATTCCTCGCTGGTCAGCTTGCCGGGCTTTTGCACAATGCTGTCCGGTATGCAGATTTTGCCGATATCGTGCAGCTTTGCCGCCCATTGCACGTCCAGCAAGACCTCGGTTACCCCATACTTCTCTTCGTAGAGCTTAACGGCGATCTCGCAGACGCGCTTCGAGTGCCCGTCCGTGTAATGATCCCTCGCCTCCAGAAGGTTACAGAGCATCTCCATGCTCGTGAGCACGAGGTTGTGGTACTGCTCGCGTAGTAGATCGTGCGCCACCTGCTGCGCCCGCTGATAGGCCGCCTTGCTCTCCTCACTCTTGCGCTGCGCGGTGATGTCCCGTGAGATAACGGCAATGCCTTGCAGTTCGTGCCCCGGCTCAAAGACCGGCGCGTAAACATTTTCGTAGATCTTGTCGTTCTTTACGTCGGTCACCATTCGGCTAAACGAGCTTCCCTCGTGTGTTTTTAAATGGTCGAGTGCGCGAAGCACCTTTTCTCTGGACTCCGGTCGGTGGCAGTCCACCATGCTCTTGCCGAGGAGATCTTCACGCCGCACACTGCGAATCTGCTCCGCCGCATCGTTGACAAAGACCATATTCCCTTCCGCGTCGGAAAGAACAATTCCGTCGCGCAATTGCTGCAGCACAAGCTCGTACAAATGATTCAGCCATTCGCTGTCCATGCCGATTCCCTTCTGTTCATGGCGTCGTGTCCGGCTTTGTTCCATCTGATAAACTGTATTTATCGTACAAATATACTATAGGTTTTTGTAGTCTAATTTGCAAGCATCATACATATTCTTAATAAATTGGATAAAATCGACTTCCTCGGTTATTTTCCTGTTTTCCCACACGATCCCTTCTCCCTATCTCAATTGGAAACACAAGGCATACAAAAACGGCAGAGCCCCATCCCAGAGCGCTCCGCCGTCTTTGTTTGAATGAAACGATGAATCAGTTCGTATGGTATTCGATCAATGCTTAGAAGAAGAACAGTCCCACCGAGCCGGGTCCGACGTGCGACGCCGTACAGGGTTCAAAGTAGGCAACCGACACCTCTGTGTCCGGCGCAAAATCGCCGATGTCCGCCGCCAGCAGGTGCGCTTCGTCCTCGCAGCCGGTATGCGTAATCCCAAGCTTGCGGTTATCCGGATTTGCCACGTGGTATTGCCGGAACAGCTCAAACATCGACTTGAGCGCCTTCTTGCGTCCCAGCATCTTCTGGTCGAGCACAAGGCGGCCTTCCTCGTCACCCTTGAGAATCGGCTTCAGGTGCACAATCGATCCCGCCAGCGCCGCGCTGCCGGAAATACGGCCGCCACGCTTGAGAAAGTTCAGGTCGTCCACCATGATGTACGAATGGATTTCATGGCTGCGGCGCTCCGCGTGCGCGGTGATTTCCTCCAGCGACGCGCCGTTTTCGCGCAGCTTCGCCGCTTCGAGAACAATCATGCCCTCGCCGGCAACCGCCGTCAGCGAGTCCACGATGACGATGCTGCGATCCGGATATTTCGGGCGCAGAATCTCCGCCGCCGTCTGGCTGCATCCGCAGGTGCCGCTGATGCCGCTCGACATCGCAATATAGAGCACGTCCTCGCCCGCCTTCAGATGCGCTTCAAACGCGGCAAGAAACGTAGCGGTGTTGACCATGGAGGTCTTCATCTCCAGCGTGCTGTCCTCGCGCATGCGCTTGATCATCGCCGCGTGGTCAAAGACGACGCCCGGTTCGTAGCAGACAATCTCCTCACCGTTCAGCGAAACCGTCAGCGAGACGACCTCAATGTGGTGTTCGTTGAGCTGCGCCTCGGTCAGGTTTGCGGAAGAATCGGTATAGAGTGCGATTGACATTGTTTGTTTCACCTCTTTATCTAGTTAATGAAACTATGATAACCGCTTTACAACATTATGTAAAGAGGTATAATGAATAAAATGAAGCTGGTTTTTTCAAACCACAACGGCTATAATAGATCAGACAGTGTGAGTTAGGAGGGCAACATGCAGTACGACAAAACGGTTGTCGCGGACAAACTGCTCCGCTGGGAACGATTCTTGGATGGTTTTCGGCTGCCCAGTTGGGATGAACTGCCGAAAATCGCGTTGTATATGGATCAGGTGATCGGGCTGATTAATCAATACCTCGGCTTCTTCGTGTACGATCCGAGTGAGGAGAAGCTGCTCACGCCCTCCATGGTAAACAACTACGTCAAGCAGCGCCTGTTGCCCGCGCCCGTTCGCAAAAAGTACGGCAGAAAGCACATTGCGCTGTTGCTTATGATCTGCACGATGAAGCAGACCATCGGCATGGCCGCGGTGGCAAGCATGCTTCCGCCGGACGACGAAGCGCTGATTCACGCGGAATATGATCGTTTCATTGCGTCGTACCTGCGCATCTCCCGCTACGTGGTTCAGCAGGCCAAAGCGAGCGCGGAACCGATCTTTGACCCGGAGAGCAACACCGGCGCGGAGGTCAACGACCTCATCATCGGCGCGGCGGTTGCGGCGAGCTTTGCGCGCCTGCTCGCGGGCAAGCTCATCGCGCTTGGCATCCCCGCCGAGCGGGAACCGGAGCCGGAACCGGAGTCGTAAATCATCAATAAGTAAGAATTAAAATCAAGAACGCGCCTCGGAACCATCCGAAGCGCGTTTTTTTGATTGCCTTGTGCTGACGTTTACAGACGGCGAAGCGCGATGAGCACGAAGTTCATCCAGTCTCCCGCGCCGGCGTTCATGGAAACGCGGTCGCCAACGGCATATTCGTTGTCCGTATCCAGCCATTCCTGCCAGCATTCGTCAAAGTGCTCCCGATCCAGCTCCTGAAGGGCGAGAATCTTGATTCCCTCCGTCGCCGAGATCACCTTTCGCCAATGTTCGCAGTCGTGAATTGTGTCCAGCGCCTCCGGTGTCCAGGAGAGCAGCAGTTCCGGTGGCAGATTCTCGTGGACGTCCTTTCGAAACCCCGGCGCGAGCAGAATCAGCTTGCCGCCGTGCTTGACGAGTGGAAGCAGGTGTTTGCCGAGATACTCCGGGTCCAACCCAAAGTACTGGTACGAGTCGATGCAGACCGCCGCGTCGAAGAACTCCTCCGCGTAGGGTAGCTCGTGCGCGTCCGCATGGATGGCGACGATCTGCTCGCGCGTCAGCCCGGCTTCGGTAAACCGCCGGAAGTTATCCGTCGCGGTGATCCAAAGATCGGTTGCGAACACCCGCAGACCATATTCCTTTGCGAGCATGATCGAGGTAACTCCTCGCCCGCAGCCGAGGTCGAGCACCGTGCCGCCCGCCTCTAGCGGAAACAGCGTTAGCGCTTCTTCGAGCAGCTTAACCGGGTTCGGCCCCATGATGTTTTCCTTTAAAAAGTCCTTGTCGAACTTGGTTGCCAGTTTGTATTGCATGTTTTCTTTCCTTTCAACGATTGATTTTCGTCCTCCTGTGCATTGCGTTTCATCTAAATAGAACCCCAAAGAACAAAAAACGCATGGAACAGAGCTCCATGCCGTCTATAATGCGATCTCTCGTGTCGCGGCTGGTGCTGTCTGGTATGAAACGCGCGCATTCGAAATTGAGTAACTCAAATAGAATCCCCTTCTCTCGAACGCGGAGTCTGTGTTTCCTACCGAACAACGATCAAAAAGACACTTCCTTTATGCTGGATTATGCGAGCCTCTCGCACGGAAAAATTCTATCATGTGACATGTTGTTTCGCAAGCCCGGTTCCGCCGGACGGCGTGCACATGGTGTTTCGCATCTGCTCTGCAAATGCGTCGATTCGCTCTAGAATCCCCTCTGCCTCCATCGCCTCGCCTGGGTTATTCGCTGTTTGCAGAAAGGCAAACCGCGGCGGCAGCATAAAGGTCTTGTTCAGGCAAAGCGCGCCGAGCACCTGCTGCGCAATCAGATCCCCCCCGCTGTAGCCGGAGACGATGATGGAATAGAGGTACTTGTCGTAGAGCGAATTATAGACCAGCACGCTGGTCAGGCGGTTGATGAACGCGAGAATGTTTGCGCTCACGCTGTCGTTGTAGTTTGGGCAGAGCAGCAACAGCGCGTCGCACTCGTTGATGGCGGGATACACATCGTTTGTGATCACGCCGCCGTAGAAGCAGCTGTTCTGCCGCGCAAAGTGCGCGCAGGTGGTATACGAGCAACCCCGGCAGTCGTAAATTGCGCCGTTTTGCAGCGAGATTTCGCGAATGTCGCAGTCGTTCTCGAGCCGCGCGGCAATGGCCGAGCCGATTTGGAGCGTGTTGGAGGTGGATCGGTCGGAGGCGTGCAGCAGCAGTACCTTCGGACGATCCGTCTGTTTTGGCGCGCAGGACGCAAGCCGCTGCACGAGCTCCCGCGCGGACTGTGTATACGCCTCCGCGGGTTCCACGTTCCGTCGCGACGCCTGCACGCGCCAGTTGTCGAGCGAGGCGGTCGCCTCCACGAGCGGCTTGCCCGGAAAGAGGCAGCCCGCGCCGTTTGCCGCGAACGCGAGCATGTCCGCCATTTGTTTGGTATACAGTTCGCCCGCGCCGTCCACAAGCATTGCACCAATAGAGCCCTCCATCGCGGTCGGGTTCTGTCTGAGCGCGGCAATCAGCGCGCAGAGCTCCGCGTCCAATCCGTGCTCACTCAAACTCAACGCAAAGAGCACCCGCTCGCCCCGCAGGCGGGACACCGCCTCCGATACGGGCACGCGCTCATGCGCAACGCCGTCCAGCGCAAACGCGAGTACGGAATTCAAGCGGTCATTATTCGGATTTTCGACGACGATCAGTCTGCCCATCTTACGTCAAACTCCCGCAGCATATCGTAGCTCTCCTCGATCCGCGCGACCAGCTGCTCGTGCAGCGGCTGGCGGAGCATCTCCGGCCCGTTTCGACCAAAGCGCGCGCGGCAGCCAAAGTAAGCGCCGCCCATCGGCACCGCCGCGTCGTGCCACTGCCCGCGCAACGCACGGAGCACCGAGACCGCCGCAGAGGATATCCCCGGCGCGATATACGGCTTGTAGCCGATCTTGCGGATTTCGAGATTCGCTTCCTCCGCCCTTTTGGTGAGAAAGCGGGATAGATCGTCGGTATACCCATCGTCCGGCGCGTTTGCTACGACGAGGCCCTTGCCATGCGGCCCAAACGCGCAGATGCGTTCGTCGTGCACCCCCTCCTGCCGTGCGCAGAAGATTGCCCGCGCGTGCATGACGCCAAGTCCGAACCCGCGTACCTGCTCTGGCAACAGTCCGTTCCAGTCGAACTCCCCGCGCTCATCTTGATTGCTCATGAGAAACACCGCGCGGCTTAAGTGATCGACGGGGTCGGAGATCTGCGCAAACAGGCCGAGAAAATCCGCCTCGCGCGCTTGCCGCGCGTAGTCGCGCAGCAGTTCGCGGTTTGCCTGATACTGCATCATGCGCACATCTTTTCCGCTTTCCTCGCCCACGTCCGGAACGAACTGCGCGGCGGTAAAGAGCACTGCGTCACAGCGAAATAGATGATCGTTGTCTTCCAGCACGATATTCGGCAGGGGTTCGCCGTCCTGGATGGGCAATACCTGATTCAGCTCGGCCTCGTAGCGCAGACGCTTGTTAAAGTCCGTATCGTACAGCCCGATTTCGGAAAGGTCGCTGCCGAGCAGCTTCAGCGCCGTTGCCGTCGTGCCGCCGACGTTGCCCAAGCCGACGAGATTGACCTTCTTTTTGACGCCAATCGTCCAGCGGTACGCCTCCAGCACACGAAACCAGCGCGAGAACGCAGTGTTTGCTACGCAGGCGCCATGCTCTGCAACGAACCGTGCGAGCGCCTCCGTCTGCTCCGCCGGTTTTACGGGTAGCAGCAAGCGGATTCCTTCCGGCTCGTCCAGCTCCGCAAGATCACGAATCGCGAACAAGCCGCGGTTTATGAGCGGATCGCGCCAAACGAGCAGCACAAGTGGCGCAAACGGCTCATCCGCCGGAATTGCGCCGTCCGGCAGCGCTCCGCCGCAGGGGCAGAGACAGACATCGCGGTATCGGTAATACTTCATCGGCTTACACATCCTCCGCATGGGAGATTCGACGCATCTGGCGGATATCGTCCTTGATATACGCCGAAGCGACGGTGTTGAGGTCGTATTTCATGTGCGTTCCCTTATCCGGCAGGCGCGGGCGCAGTAACGCCTCACCAAGTCGGCGCAGCGTGAGTCCGGTCCCCTGGAGCTTCAGGTAGCGTTCCTCCAGAACGGTCATGATCGTCAGCGTGTTTCGCAACGCGACGCGCGAATATTCCCTTACGGTGGACGGCGGCGCGCCGTGCAGATATTTGGGGTACTGGTACGGCAAAATCAGGTTGATGCTCGGCGGAAAATCGCGCTCAACAATCGCGCCCTCGACGCTGTCCCCGCCGATAAACGGGTATATCAGGCTCTCCGTGAACCAGTAGAGCATGTTTGGAATGAAGTATTCACAGTCCACATTTCGCTTCTGCTCGCGCATCAAATCCAGCCCGCGACCGGACAAAATGCCAACGATGATCCGCTCAATCTCAACGCCCTCCTGCCGGAACAACGGATCGAGCTTTTCAAGGCGATAGCCGTTGTGCAGCAGATCGTCAATCAACAGCACGGGACGGCGGAAGGACTTGAGCGTCTTGATCTGGTTGACCAGCGGCGAGTAACCGGGGGATTCCGTAATGTCAAATCCGCTCTCGTTGGCATGGAACGCCTTATCCGCGTGGAGCGCCTTGGTCACGGTGTTTGGCACAATCGTTTCGGCCAGCACCTTGCCGTAGGGCACGCACATGGCCCGACCGAGCGTCTTTTCCGTCGGCGGCACGTTGGAAACGCCGTTGTACGCGCGAACCTTCTCAATCAGCCCTGCGTTGATCGCCTCCATGTCGAAGCTCAACAGCAGCGTTCCGGGGAACATGGCGCAGATCGAGCGGCGCAGCGCGGGCCGCGTGGACATCACCGCCTCGCGGACGGCCTCGTCCGTGTCGAACGGCTCCTTGATGCGCTGGAGCGTGTCCTCCAGCAGCACGATCGGCGCGCGCATATCCGCATACAGCAGCGACTCCTGCCCGGAGACGGGCAAAAAGCCGAGTTGCTGCGCAATTTCGCGCTCCGCGTCGCTTCCGCAGCGGTAGAGCGCGTAGGTGTGCTCGCGAATCAGCGAGCGCGCAAGCAGGTCGCAGAGCAGCGCGCGAAGCGGCTCGCCTTCCCCGCTCGTCTCCGTGATCCAGATGATCCGTCCGGAAGCGAGCCGGCGCACGGTCTCCGCCGCGCGGCGCATCTCGCCGAGCACGTCGTACAGGTCGGTTACGCTCACGCTGCGGGAATTCACGTGCGCGAGCACGCCGCCCGCATCGTCGCGATAGACGCCGTTGTATTCCTCGCCGGTTTCGCGCACCTCGCAGCGGTTCTTCTCAATTTCGTTGAGCTCGCGCTTGTACTGCGGCATCCTTAGATAGAGCCCGCGCGCGTAGATATAGTCCTGCACGACGGGGTCAACCAGCATGCCGATGTCCATATCCTTGTCGATGTAGTCGCGAATCTGCGTGCTGCTCGCGCTCTCGTAATAGGCCGGACTCGTCAGCGAAACAACCTTCCCGCGCAGGATGTCCTCCGCGCGGCGCGGGTCGTTTTGGTGCGCCGTGTCCACGCGCAAAAAGAGAATGTGGTTCCAGGTTGCCGCCGTGCCGGGGCCGGTCTGGCGATAGGCGCTCGCGTTGAGAATGACGTCGCTTCCGGCGACGAGATAGATTTCGCGGTCGCGAAACAGCGAACCGAGCTTCTTGAGGTCGTCCACGACGGCGAGGTTGACCGGTATCTCGTCTGGAAAGAGGTACACGTCCGGCAAAAACGCGGCAGACATGCTGACGATTTCGCGCCGCAGCAGCTTTGCCAGCGTGCGCTTGCTCCAGCTGAACTCGTCCACTGAGAGGTACACCTCAAACCCGCGCACGACGATTTCCTCGACAATGCGCTTGTGCCCGGCGGAAAACGGGTCGAACGTGCCGGGAAAGAACGCAACCGGCTTGAGCGGTTCAAAGGTGAAGCCGCCGCTCGTTTCGCAGAGCGTGATGAAGCGGTAGAGATGGTTGAGCATCGCCGCTTCGTTGAAGAACGCGAGCATGCCGTCCCGCCGCTCGCCAAGCAGCGTTAAGAGCTTTTTGCCGAATCGAACGAGGCAGGCGCGCCGCGCGGGCAGCGGGCAATCGTCGTTTCCAAAGTAGTTGCGGCAGATCGCCTCCAGCGCAGTCAGGCGAATGTCGTCGTCAAAATGCGCAACGCCCGTGAGCAGCAGGCCGAAGATGCGCTCGGTCACCGCGTCCGTCCGCGCGCCGTTTTCGGCGGTATAGATCGTTAGAATCACGGAGAGCGTAACGAGCGCCGCGCGGGCCGCGCGCGTATTGGACGCGCGAATCAGCCCCTGCAGGTAGTCGATTGCCTCGTCCATCTCCTTTTCCGGCACGTTGCAGACCAGCCGCCCCAGGTAGGGCGGAATGTAGCCGGAGATTTCGTTTTGTCCGGTCTCGAGCTCGCGCAGCAGGTCGATCATGATTTCGTTCTTCTGGTCGACCGAGAGCACGGAGGAAATCTCCACCAGCGCCTGCCCCGCACGCTCGCGCACCGGAAGGTGCTCGCTGACCGAGAGCAGGTTGCTCAAATGCATCGCAATATGAAACGCCTCGTCCGCGTTTTCCAGCACGGACTCGCAGAGCCGGTCGATGTGCGCGAGCTTCATTGTCCAGGGAATGCTGCTCTTGAGGTTTGCCAGATAGATTTCCGCAACCGGAAACGACGGTTCGGGCAGCGGCGACAGTCCTGCTTCCCGACGCAGGCGGTTGAGCATCCAGACGGAGGCAAACTCCGCGTCCGACGAAAGGTGCACCGCCTCCACGCCGCGCTTGAGCAGCGTCGTGTCCCCGTCCACAACCGCGCGGATGGCGCGAAGGGCGCAGATGCGAATCCGCGCATCGATGGAACCCGCCGCGCCCGCGAGAATCGGCAGCATGCGCTCGATTTCCAGGCGCGTCATCACGCTCTGCGGAATGTGCGGCAGGGTGTCCATGAGCACAAACAACTCCTCGCTGCCGCTCGAAAGAATCCGGCGGCAGAGCTTTTCCCAGTAGCCGCGCCGCTCCTCGGGCGAGCAATTTGCAAACAGGCTACCGGAGATGGTTTTGAGTGAATTGCTGATGCGCGAGGCGTGCTTTTGCGAAATCTTATAGTCCGGATGCAGGCAGAGTTCAATGTAGTCGTCCCAAAGCGTCGTGCTCTCGCTGAGCACCGCGTGCAGCGCCGGAGCAATCGCGAGCGACCCCGCCCCGCGCGGCAGTTCCTTTCGATAACGCGGGCCGGAGTTGGCGAGAATGCTGCCCATAATGCGCCCCGCGTGGCGGCGAACGTCCCCGTCGTGGTGCATGAGCAGTTCGTAGAGAAACCGCAACGTTAGCAGCTTATGCGTGCGCGTCATATAGGTGCTGTATTCTTCAAACAGCATCAGGTAGGTGCGAATCCGGTTCAGGTTCTTTTCGTCCCTCGCCTGCTCCAGCAGCGCCTCGAACGAATCGCTGACCGAAATCGTATGCATCAGGTGAATGTTGTTGTCGAACGCATGGTTCGTCAGCGCGCGAATGACCTCGCCCTGAGTCAGCAGTGCCGCGTCGCGGCTCTCCGGCAGGCCAAACGAACTGGCAAAGACGTTTGTGCCGACGCCGTGCGTCTCCAGATAGCGCTCAAAATCGTCCAGCTTGCGATAGACCGTTTCGTACCGTAGCTTCTTTTCCGGCGTCATGTCCGCGAGCTTGACGAAGATGCGATCCCGCGCCTCCTGCAGCGTGCCGACGATGGTCTTGTCCTTGCCGTCCTCCCCCGCCTCCGCACGAACGCGAAAGTCCGCGTAGATTAAAAGCAGGGACTCGATTGGCAGGTTTTCAAACTCCAAATCCCAGGTGGAGTGGTTCGCCGCGATATGCGCAATGTCCGGCATGGCGCGCTCTTCGAGCCACTTCCAGGTGTAATAATAGTGCAGATACGGAATGCGCCCCATGTCCTCGCCGCGGCAGCCGAACTTACCGATGTCGTGGCTCAGCGCGGCGGCTGCCACCAGCGCAACGTCCGCTGGAAGCCCTGCGGCGGCGGCCTGACGCGCCATGTGCACGGCAACATGCCGAACGCCAAAGGTATGCCCGGCGGGGTCAAATCGCATAATCTCCTTGCCGATGCGAAGGAGTTCACGGTAGTTGCTCTTCTTCATCACGTCCGAAAACACAATGCATTGCGCGCGGACGGCGCTTTTTTCCAGCTCCGCTTCCGTAACGGGCAGATAGTCCAGCAGCGGGTCAAACGCTTGGTCCCGCTCCGCGTCGAGCAGGCGCGAAAGCACCGAAAGATAGAACTTCTGCGCGATCTTTTGCCCCTTTGTGGAGCGCGGCGCGCCGGAATACGGGTATAAGCCCACGGAGAGCGCCTCGTAGGTATACGGCAGCAGCCCTTCGGTCGGCAGCTCGCCAAAGCGCTTGATCACCGGCTCGCAAAACGCCGCAACCGCCGTGCAGGACACGCGGTGGCCAAACTGCGCGAGAAACTCCGTGTCGAATTTCGTCTTCGCCGTCCAGGCGCGCAATTGCTTTACGGATACGCCAATGCTCCTGGCAAACTCCGCATAATGCGCGTCCAATCCACCGGAGATACCCACTCGATCGTCCATCTTTTTCCCTCCAACCGGCTTGGCGCATCGTTCGCTCCCGCCCGCACCGGCGTATTCGATTGTTGTTTCGCTGTTGCTTCACTGTCGAATCGCAAGAAATCGCAAAAAACTGAAGAAATTGTCTATCGTTTATATTTTAATAAGAATCCAACGCCATGTCGAGCGAAATGCAAGAAAAACTAACGGTTCAACCGTCTATCCGTTTTCGGAAGCTCGTTCATCTCTTCGCTTATGCTCTTACATTGAACATGATGCAATGAAATAAGTTCTGTACTCCATAATCTTTTCACGCGAGGTTTTTTCTGATACACTCGGAATATGGAGTATCGGGAACTGATTCCTCTTTCGTAAGTAAGTAGCATCGTTTAAAACATTGCCTGTTTCCACCGTAAAGTTTGCATTCCAAAGAGTAGAAGGTGTTTCGATGAATACGCATCAAAAGAAGATGATTGCGCCGATTGTGATCACGGTTTTGCTTTCGGCATACATGCTGGCGTATCTGCTGGTATTGCTCTCGCTGCCAATGCCGGTTTGGGTCAAGGTGTTGGTCGGATTGATTCCCCTCGGATTGCTTTGCGCGAGCGTGTTTGTGCTCGTTCAACGAATCAAAGAAATAAGGAGCGGTGAAGAAGATGATCTTAGTCAATACTGATTATGTGTCCGGCAAGGAGCTGGAGACGCTCGGCCTTGTAAAGGGCAGCACCATCCAGACGAAGAACATTGGAAAAGACATTACGCAGGCGTTTAAGACGCTGGTTGGCGGCGAGTTGAAGGCGTACAACGAGATGATGAACGACGCGCGCGCGCTGGCGACCAAGCGCATGGTTGCCGAAGCAACCGAGATGGGCGCGGACGCCATCGTCAACATTCGCTATGCTTCCAGCGCGGTCATGTCCGGCGCGGCGGAAGTCATCGTATACGGAACGGCGGTTAAGTTCCGCTAAGCAAAAACAGGCAATCGCTGCACAAAGGCTTGTAGGGTATTCCCGCAAGCCTTTTTCTTTTGCCGTAGGAACCGACTTAACGCGAAAACCGCTTGACAAACGGATATATCCATGCAAAGATATGAGAGTAATTCTCATTTTCGGAGGCGAATGCCATGGCGGAGTACGAAACCCAGCAGCGGCGGGTTTTGCTCGACTTTCTAAAGGAGCATCCGGATCGTGGGTTCTCGATTGAGGAACTCTACGATGCGTTGGCTTCCTGCTGTCCGTCGGAGCAACTCCCCGGAAAGAGCACGCTCTACCGCCTGATTCCGAAGTTGGTTGCGGAAGGGCTGGTCAAGCGGTTCGCGGGGGAACGCGGGCGGCGGTTTCAATACCAGCTCGTCGCCTGCGAGGAGTGCCAGGCGCACCTGCACCTGAAATGCACCGCTTGCGGCAGCCTCTTTCACATGAACCATGCCGTCTCCGAGCAGATCATCGACGAGGTGCTTGAACAAAGCGCGTTTTCGCTCGATCAAAAAGAGACGGTGCTCTTTGGCACCTGCAAGAATTGCAGCAAACGAAAATAAACGATTCCCGGACAACCCAAACAACCGACCCTTTGGAGGCTTTTCATGCGCAAACACAAAATCATTGCAATCGCAATCTTCTTACTACTCTTACTGTCGTCCCTTGCCGCCTGCGTGCCGCAACCAACCGCAGCAAAAACCGACGGAATCTCGATTGTTTCCACCGTGTTCCCCAGCTACGACTTTGCGCGCCAGATCACGGCGGGCACAAACGCCAGCGTAACCATGCTGCTGCAGCCCGGCGAGGAGGTGCACTCCTTCGACCCGACGAGTCAGGACATCATTCGCGTGCAGAACGCAGACCTGTTTCTCTACGTTGGCGGAGAGAACGACACGTGGGTGGAAAACGTGCTTTCCGGCCTCGACAAGAGCGTCCACACGTTCAAGATGATGGATTATGTCACACTCTATGAGGAGGAACTGACCGACGGCATGCAGCCCGAACAGGAGCAGCCGCAGCCCGCGGGAGCTGCCGCGGAAGCCGAGTGGGACGAACACGTTTGGACCGCGCCAGTCAACGCCATTTCGATTGTCAAGGCGATGACGAGCGAGCTGGCCGCGATCGATCCCGCCAACGCGGCGACCTATCAGGCCAATTCGGACGCCTACGTCAAGCAACTCGAAGCGCTCGACCAGTCGTTCCGGGACGTGGTCAACGGTTCTGCTCGCAAGATTATGGTCTTTGCGGATCGGTTTCCCGTTCGCTACTTCGTTGAGGAGTTTGGCCTCCAGTATTACGCCGCCTTCCCCGGCTGTTCGACGGATACCGAACCTTCCGCCGCAACGCTCGCCGCGCTGATTGACCATGTACGGACGGAACAAATCCCCTACGTGTTCTATATTGAAATGTCGAATCAAAAGATGGCGGACACCGTCTGCGAAGAAACCGGCGCACAGAAGCTGCTCTTCCACACCTGCCACAACGTGACCAAGGCGGAGTTTGAGAGTGGGGCCACGTATCTTTCGCTCATGCAAAACAACGTGCTCGCGCTGCAAAAGGCGCTCGGCTAAATCGAACGGGTTCGCATAAATCGCGCAACCCAAGGAGGCAATCCGGTTTCATGGCATTCATCAACGTTCAGAACGCATCGTTCCGCTACGACGGCAAGGAGGTTGTTCGCGACCTCCAGTTTGCCGTGGAGCGCGGAGACTACCTCTGCGTGGTCGGCGAAAACGGCTCCGGCAAGAGCACGCTGGTCAAGGGCCTGCTGGGGCTGAAAGCGCCGTCCAGCGGGTCCATCTCGTTTGAGGAAGGGCTCCGCGCGCGCGAAATCGGCTATCTGCCGCAGCAGAAGGACAGCCAGCGCGACTTTCCCGCCAGCGTGCAGGAGGTCGTGCTCTCCGGAACGCTCAATTCGCTCGGCCTTCGCCCGTTCTATACGAAAAAGCAGCGGGAGATCGCGCAGGCGCAGCTCATCTGCGTCGGCCTGACCGAACTCAAGAACGCGAGCTTTCGCGACCTCTCCGGCGGCCAGCAGCAGCGCGCGCTGCTTGCCCGCGCGCTGGCGGCTACGCAGAAGCTGATTATCCTCGACGAGCCGATATCCGGGTTGGACCCGCTGGCGACGGCGGAGATGTACCGGCTGATTCAGCACGTGAACCGCGATCATGGGGTTACGGTCATCATGGTTTCCCACGACCCGCATGCGGCCGCGCACGAAGCGAAGAACATTCTGCATTTGGACAACAAACAGCTCTTCTTCGGCTCCGCGTCGGATTATCGCAAGAGCGAAATCGGCAAACGATTCTTAGGCGGTGAAGCAAAATGATCAGTACGTTGACCGAAATGCTGTCCTATCCGTTCCTCGTCCGCGCGCTGATCGTCGGTCTGCTCGTCGCGCTCTGCGCGTCGCTGCTGGGCGTCAGCCTCGTGCTCAAGCGGTTCTCGATGATTGGCGACGGGCTGTCCCACGTTGGCTTCGGCGCGCTTGCCATTGCGGCGGCGGCAAACATTGCCCCGCTCTACCTCGCAATTCCGGTCTGTATCGCGGCATCATTTCTGCTGCTGCGCATGAGCGAGAGCACGCGCATCAAGGGCGACGCGGCCATCGCGATGCTCTCCGCGGGTTCGCTCGCCATCGGTGTGATGGTCGTTTCCATGACGACGGGCATGAATACGGACGTGTACAACTACATGTTCGGCAGCATCCTCTCCCTTTCGCAGGGGGACGCGGTTCTCTCCGCCGTGCTCAGCGCAGTGGTGCTCGTGCTGTTTGTGCTGTTCTATCCGCGCCTGTTCGCCGTTACATTTGACGAGTCGTTTGCCCGCGCAACGGGAATTCCCACGCGCGCGTACAACGCCGCGCTCGCAACGCTCTCCTCTATCACCGTCGTGCTCGGCATGCGAATGATGGGCGCGCTGCTGATCTCCAGCCTCGTGATCTTTCCAGTACTCACGGCAATGCGAATTGGCAAGCGGTATCTGAGCGTAACGATTCTCTCCGCCATCGTCGCCATTGTCGGGTTCTTCCTCGGCATGGTGATCAGCTTCGTGTACGAAACGCCGAGCGGGGCAAGCGTCGTCTGCGTCAACATCGTATTGTTCGGCTTGTTCGCCATTGTCGGCGGAATTCTCAATGCGGTGAAGAAGAACTAGAAACACGTTCAAACAAAAAGCGCGGGCGGAAAAATCCGTTCGCGCTTTTCTGTGTATTCGTATCAGCTAATCTTTCAGTTTGGCCGGTGGCTTTCCGGTGGCGATTGTAGTAATCTTCGTTACCTTGCAGCCCTTGGCCTCAATCATCTGTTTGGTCACCTCGTCGCTCGGGCGCGGATCGTTGCCGCCCGCGCAGAGAAACACCTCAACCTCCTTGCCCGCGGGCAGCAGGTCGATGATGGAATTCACCGCGGGCGCGGGGCATGCCGCCCAAACCGGCCCGCCGATGTAAATGCGATCAAACGCGGACAAATCGACTTCCAGCGGAAGGATCTTGGACCGCTTGCGCTTCAACGCCTGATAGCAGCCGGGCAGAAACGAGCCAAATGTGCTGCGGTTGCGCTTTTCCTTTACGCGGTAGACGGGTGCTTCCTGTTCGGCGCCAATCTTCTCCGCTTCCTGCTTCGTTGAACCGCCGAATGTGTAATATAATACAACCGATTTCATCTGCGCTGCTCCTTAAAAATGGATTCGGCGATACTTGATCGCCGAATCCATTCTATCATATTCTACGCAGAAGTATAGCGGATTTCAATGGATTTTACCGTGCGTTGATCTGCGCGCGGTAGACGTCCGGCGGGATCATCGGCGCATCGAGCAGCGCCTGTGTTTCCGCGCTGATCGTACCCGTCGCTTTGAACTCCGCTCCCGCGCGGCGCGCATACGCGAGGTACTGATCCGCTACAGGCTTTGCTTCCGGAATGTCCAGCAGCGGGGACTCGACGCAGTAGATGCGCGGGCAGGTCGGGCTGAACATCCGGTTAAACTGAAAGTCCATCGCTTCATAGTTGTTCTCGCGATTCGGAAAACCGCAGCCGGAGATCAGCATGATCTGCGTTTGAATGTTCTGCCGTCCGGGGTGGTAGGTGCCGCCCTCTTCGTCGACGCGCTGCTCCATTGTGCCCAGCGGAATCAGCCGGTCGTAGAGCACCTTGACATTGGAAGGCACGCTGTAGCAGTAAAGCGGCGTCGACCAAATCACTAGTTCGCTTTCGAGAATTCGATCCAGAATGCCCGCCATGTCGTCCTGCTGAACGCATTTGCCCGGTGTGATCCGCCAGCAGGCGTAACAGCCGAGGCAGGGTTTCACGTTGACCCGCATGGTATCGATGGTTTCGTATGTTTCGCCCATGCCTTCGATGAATGCGCGGGTGATGCTCAGCGTAACGCTTTGTTCGCCCTTTGGCGAACCGTTGATCACCAGTATCTTCATTGTCCTTGTTCCTCAAATTTTCTTTTTAAATAACCCGTGGCGGTTGCAGAGCGCGTAGAGTACCCCGCGACCGGATAGGTGAAACCGCGCTTCCGCATTCTGCTCCGGGTAGAGCTTGACAAATTGCACACGATCCGCCGTCACAAACGCGAGAAACGAAATGTAGTGCGTCTTGTCCATCGGGTGGTCCAAGCGAACATAGTGCTCGTCCTCGATGCGCTCCGTTCGAATTTCGTGCGCCTCGTCCGGCTCTTCCGGTTCGAGCGGCGGCAGCGACACGCCGCAGCAACTGAATGCACCTTCCCCCGTGGCGAACATCGCGTTTCCGCAGACCGGGCAAACGTAAAACCGGCTCTTGAGCATATTTCCGTGGCGATTGCGGTTTTGAACATATTCGCCGGAGAGCAACTCCGCCACCGAAACGCCAAGCGTCTTTGCCAGCGGCTCAATCAGGCTGATGTCCGGAAGTCCGCGACCAGACTCCCACTTGGACACCGCTTTGTCGCTGACCAGCAGGCGTTCGGCGAGCTGTTTTTGCGTATATCCCTTTTGCTCACGCAGCGCGCGTATTGCGCTCCCCGTTACGTAGTTATTCATCTTTGTTCCCACAAGGCGTAAATTGCGCTCCCCGTCATATTGTTGTTCATCGTGGTTACTCCTCTTCTCTTCGCCGTTAGCATAACATTGCGCGTAATTAGGCGCAACCTACGCAGCGTGGAGTCCCTTTACACACAAAAAAACTCCCCCGCCGTTTCTGGCAGGGGAGTGAAGCGCCTACTCGCTAGTCGTCGTCGTAGTCATCATCGTCGTCATAATAGACCGCTGCGTTCGTTCCGCCGCCCGATGCGCTCGAACCGGTGCCGGAACCGGCGCTGGAGCCGGAACCGCGACTAATGGTAGTTGCACCGGAAACCGTGTCCACCGTCCCCGTTTTCGCGGTTGTCGCGGATGTCGCGGTTGACGCGGTGCGATAGTTGTTGCCAATCGCGTCCGCAACGGCTTCCAGAATGCCCTGGCTGCTGTAGGTTGCGCCGGAGACCGTGTCCACTTGCAGACTCTGCGCGGAGATGATCCGTTCGATCATTTTGCTTTTCGCGCGGGAGAAGTATTTTTCATCGTCATGGGACGATACAATTCGAATACCCGTGAGATAGCCGTTTTGAATGGTAATGGCAACCTTTATCGTTCCATGGAATCCGGTGCCAGAACCGGTGTACTCGCCGTCGGCCAGCGTAATCGGTCCTTCGTTGGTCTGCTCCGGCGTCGCGGTCGGCGTAGGCGTGGGCACCGGAGACGGCGTTGGCGTCAGTACGGGCGTCGGCGTCAGATTCGACGTGTCCGCCGTAAAGACCGAGACGTCGCTGTTGGTCTTAAGTGCCCCGGAAATAGCGCTGGACACCGCGTCGATGATGCCGCGGCTGGAGAAGGTTGCGCCCGTAACCGTGTCGACGTTGACGCTCTGCGAGGAGAGAATCCCTGCGATCACACCGCTCTTTGCCTGGTTAAAGAACTCCATGTCGTCGCCCGTCGACAGAACGGAGATATCCGCCAGATAGCCGTTCTGAACAGTGACCTGCACGCAGGTTTGACCATGATAGCCCGCCGCTTTGCCGGTATAGCTTCCGTCCACAAACGGGCCGGCGGACGCCGTGTTTGCGCTGCTGACGCTCTCCGCCGCCGTGACCGTCTGGTAGGACGCGGCTGCGCTGCCGGCAATGTTGCCGACGTAGTACATGCCGCTGAGTGCAACAACCGCAACCGCCGCCGCGAACGCGGGCTTGGGGTTGGCCGTCACGTTATCGCGCGGACAGATTTCAACGCAGTTCATGCAATCGATGCACTCCGCACTCGTCACCACACTGGTTCGATACAGCGGAATGCCCATGGAGCAACGCTTTGTGCAGGCGCGGCAGGCGCCGCACTTCGTGCGCGGCTTGCGGATTTTGAACAGCCGGAACTTGGAGACAATCGCAAACACGCCGCCCAGCGGGCAAAGATAGCGGCAGAACATCCGCTCAATGAACAGCGAGCCGACGATGATCAGCAGCAGCAGCAGTGCCCCAACGGAGACCAGCGCGGAGAGATCCGCCCAGCCTTTGACGGAGGCATACATGCCAAACACCGTCCAGGGGTTGTTCGTTCCGTTCAGAATGGTCGCGCCAAACGTCCAGATCAGGAGTACGATTAACACGAGAATCACGTACTTCAGTTTCTTAAGAATACGATCTGCTTTTGAGCCGATCCTGGGTCGAGGCAGCTTCAGCTTCGTTCCCAAATACCAGAAAAAGTCGCCCATCGTGCCAAACGCGCAGAGGAACCCGCAAAAGAAGCGCCCCATGATCGCCGTGATAAGCAGCATCGCCGCCGCGAGGACAATCTGCCCCGCGAGTGCGGAGGCGCTGAACGTTCCCGCAATCAGCGCGACGTAGATGGATTTGATCGCCGAAAAGGTAGTGATAAACAGCCCCGGAAAAAGTACAAACGACAGCACCTGTATGATGCGCCGCGTGAGCGTTAACGCCGTGATTTTATGGAATAATTTCTTCTTCATCAAACCAAACCTCTGTGCTGCCAAGGTCGCACTGTATTCGTTTTGCAAACCCAGTTCGAATTGACCTGTCGCACATGTAATATTGATAATCATTATTATGTTATGCGAAAATTATAGTACAGTCAGTAACCAATACACAATACTGACTTTTCAACTAATTTTTCGCGAAATTCTTTCTTATGATGGCGTTGCCAACAGAGAGAAGTTCTCCCGTAGGTGCTCAGAACAAAAGACATCCAGTGCGTTCGTTACGAATACGGACTCCACCCGCGCCTGCTCGGCCAGCGGCAGGCCATCTTCGGCGCCGAGCGCAAAGATCGCGGTCGAGAGCGCGTCCAGCTCCATTGCCGACTCGCCGATCAAGGTCACGCTGCGCAGATTCGAGCGGGAGGGATATCCCGTTCTCGGGTCGAGTATGTGGTGGTATCGAACGCCGTCCACCTCGTAGTACCGCTCGTAGTCGCCGGACGTCACCGCACAGTTGTCGCAGAGCGTGACCCGCCCCATGGCGATGCCCGTGCAGCGGTCGGGATGCTGAATGCCGACGTTGCGTTCCCGCCCCAGTGAAATCACCGTTCCGCCGAGGTTGATCAAGGCGCTGGTCACCCCGCCTTCGAGCAGGATGCGGCGCACCTCGTCCGCGGCGTATCCCTTCGCGATGCCGCCAAAGTCCACCGCCTGTCCAAAACGCTTGAGCGCCGCCGTGCCGTGTTCCTCGTCCAGCACAATGTCCTCGTCGCTGGCGAGCAACAGCGCCTGCTCAATCTCCGCACGGGACGGCACGGTGCCGCAACGCGCGTTGAGTTCCCAGAGGGCGCTTAATGGGCGCGTGGTCACGCAAAATGCGCCGCCGGTCAATTCGGAATATCGCTTGCTTTCCTTTAATAGAAACATCGTGTCCGCGCCGACGGGAACTTCCTTGCATCCGGCGGAGGCGTTCAGTAGCGAAACCTCGCTTTCCGGACGAAACGCCGAGAGCACCTCGTCGAGCTCCAGCACGCGGCGCTCGGCGCGTTCCAGCGCGTCCGCCGCGCGGGCGTGATCCTCCGCCTGCTCCACGGTGATGGTGTTCATCGTACCGAGTGCCCGAAATAACCTGCTTAACGTTCCATTCATCGTAGCTACCGCCTTTTGGGTGTTTCCATACCGTTAGTTTAGCGGCGAATCGAGATATGGCAAGAGCAGAATCTTGTTCGAATGTGAACAAATGCAAACGACCTGCAACACGAGATTGGAAGATCAACCCGAATCCGGTTATCTTTGGGTTCCGGAACGATTCTTTACAAACGAGTCATAATTTCAACGAGACGGTCAAATGCAAAAATACGAAATCACCAGTCGAAGAAGAAAGAAGTGCTCATATTTATGCTCTTTCGATGCATAATATTCGTATTCAGCGAATTTACATGTTGAAATACCGTAGAATCTATGCGATAATATTTTTTTCGGAGCGATGCTTACATCTCATGAAAGGTGCTTGGCTGCATGCGTCTGGTTCCGGCTTCCGCGCTCGTTGAGCCCATCAAACGGCTCTGCCTTCGCGCATGCTGTACCCTGCCGGAGGATGTCTGCGCCGCGCTTTTGCGCGCCCGAAACACGGAGACAAGCGGTGGCGCCGCGCATTCTGTGCTGAACCAGTTAATTGAAAATCAGCAACTCGCGCGGGAGAAACAACGCCCCATCTGCCAGGATACCGGCATGGCCGTTGTCTTTGTGGACATCGGGCGAGAAGTATTCGTCGATGGCGACCTAACCGAGGCCGTCAACGAGGGTGTTCGTCGTGCGTATGTGGACGGCTATCTACGAAAGTCCGTGCTCGACCCGATTACTCGCGTAAATACCGGCGACAACACGCCCGCCGTGCTCCATGTTCGTTTTGTCGAGGGCGACAAGCTGCTGCTCACCGTCGCGCCAAAGGGCTTTGGCAGCGAGAACATGAGCCGGTTGACCATGCTCCCGCCCTCCGCCGGAACGGAAGGAATTCTGAATCAGATTGTGTCGGCGGTCTCGGAGGCGGGCGCTTCCGCCTGCCCGCCGGTCGTTGTTGGCGTTGGTATTGGCGGAACCATGGAATCCTGCGCGCTGCTGGCAAAGCGCCAGCTACTTCGCCCGCTTGGCGAGCCCGCTGAGCGGGAAGACCTCGCGAAGCTGGAGCAGGAAGCGCTGCTTCGCATCAACGCAACCGGTATCGGCCCCATGGGGCTTGGCGGAGCGACGACGGCGCTCGCCGTGCAGATTGCCGCCGAACCGACGCACATTGCGGGGCTGCCCGTTGCGGTCAACATTCAGTGTCACGCCTGCCGCCACTCGAGCGAGGAGGTCTGAACCGAATGGAATACTCGTTTCGCGTTCCGGTCTCAACAGAAGATTTGTCCGTTCTTCGCGCGGGGGACGTCGTTCTCCTCAGCGGCGAACTGTATACCGCCCGCGACGCCGCGCACGCCCGCTTTGCGGAGCTGCTGTCCCGCGGCGAATCGCTGCCCGTGCCCAAGGGCGCGGCAATCTACTATGCCGGTCCCTGCCCCGCCGCGCCGGGCGAAGTGATTGGCCCTTGCGGGCCGACCACCAGCAAACGCATGGATCGCTACACCCCCGCGCTGATTGACTACGGCATATGCCAGTTTATCGGCAAGGGCGCGCGCAGTCCCGCGGTCAACGAGGCCATGGCAGGACGCGCCGTGCACTTTTCCGCCACCGGAGGCGCAGGCATGCTCTATGCCTCGCGAATTACGAGCTGCGAGCTCGTCGCCTTTGGCGATCTTGGCGCGGAGGCCGTCTACCGGCTGACCGTGCAGGATTTTCCGGTGATCGTATCGTTCGATCTGCAAGGCAACGACGTTTACGATCGAACCGCGCGGTAACATGCGCAACTGAATTTGTTTCACATTGGTCACACGATACTATCTCATGGGAGCGTCGTACTTTCGAAAGGAGCAGAACATGTCGAACTGTGCAATCGTAGGAATCAACTGGGGTGATGAGGGCAAGGGCCGTATGGTCGACCTTGTCGCGGCGGATTTTGACGTCGTCGTCCGTTATCAGGGCGGCAACAACGCGGGCCATACCGTGGTCAACGAATACGGTAAATTCGCGCTGCACCTCCTGCCTTCCGGTATTTTTCGCAAGGGCGTTGTCAACGTGCTCGGAAACGGCACGGTCATCGATCCGGAAAAACTGCTGGAGGAGATTACGGAGCTGCAGTCCCACGGCATCGCCGTTTCGCCGGAAAACCTCAAAATCAGCGACCGCGCACCGATCGTGTTCCCCTACCATCGCGATCAGGACGTGCTCGAAGAAGCGCGCCTTTTAGACGCGAAGTACGGCTCGACCAAGCGCGGCATCGCGCCGGTCTATGGCGACAAGTACATGAAGAAGACCGTGATGCTCGGCGAGCTGTTCTATCCGGAATATCTCAAGAAGCGCCTCGAGGGCATTCTGGAGTGGAAGAACCTGACGCTCAAGAACGTCTACGGCGGAAAGACCTACTCGCTCGACGAAGTCTGGGATTGGCTGATGACCTATGGCGAGCAGCTCAAGCCCTACCTCTGCGACACGGGCAAGTTCCTGCGCAGCGTCGACGGCAAACAGAACATTCTCTTTGAAGCGCAGCTCGGCGTGCTTCGGGACGTGGATTTCGGTATTTACCCCTACACCTCCAGTTCCGCGCCGCTGGCGGCCTACGCGCCCATTGGCGCAGGCATGCCGGGTACAAAGATTGACCGCGTGATCGGCGTGGTCAAGGCGTACTCCACCTGCGTCGGCGAAGGCCCGTTCACGGCGGAATGGTTCGGCGAAGAGGCGGCCCGTCTTCGGGAAGAAGGCGCGGAATACGGCGCGGCAACCGGCCGTCCCCGCCGCGTAGGCCCCATGGACATCGTCGCCACGCGCTACGGCGTCACCATGCAGGGCGCAACCGAGGTCGCGCTCACGAAGGTCGATATCCTCTCCTATATGGAGCAGATTCCGATCTGCACGCAGTACGAGCTCCACGGCGAGAAGACGGACGAATTCCCCTTCCCCGCCGTCATTGCGGAGGCCAAGCCCGTAATCGAATACATGCCCGGCTGGCAGTGCGACGTCTCCGGCTGCCGCAACTTCGACGATTTGCCGAAGGCCGCGCAGGAGTATATTCTCTTCATCGAAAAGAACATCGGCTGCAGGATTTCGAACATCTCCGTCGGAGCCTCGCGCGATGCGATCATCCGGAGGTAACGGCTATGCGGGATCGTTATGAGAGCCCGCTGAACAGCCGCTACGCTTCGGACGAGATGCAGCGGCTCTTCTCGCCGGACATGCGTTACTCCACCTGGAGAAAACTCTGGCTCAGCCTAGCTAAGGCGGAGCATGCGCTCGGCCTGCCCGTTTCGCAGGAGCAGATTGACGAGCTTTCCGCGCACATTTCGGACATTGACTACGACGCGGTTGCCGCGCGCGAAGCGGAAGTCCGCCACGACGTGATGGCGCATATCTACGCCTACGGACTCGTTTGCCCCAAGGCGGCGGGCGTCATCCACCTCGGCGCGACGAGCTGCTACGTCACCGACAACGCGGATCTTGTGATCCTGCGGGACGCGCTGACCAGCATTCGCAACAGCGTGTATGCCGTTCTCTCCTCGCTCTCCGCGTTTGCGGAGCGCACAAAGAGTATTCCGACCGTTGGGTACACGCACTTTCAGCCCGCCCAGCCGGTCACGGTCGGTCGGCGCGCCTGCCTCTGGCTGCAGGAACTCTGGCTCGACGTGGAGGAGCTCAACGACGCGCTCTCGGCCATTCGGTTCCTCGGCTGCCGCGGCGCAACGGGAACGGAAGCAAGCTTTGTTTCGCTCTTCAACGGGGACACCAAGAAAATCGACGAGCTGAATCGCCGGATCGCGGCGGACTTCGGTTTTGAGCGCATCTACGATGTCAGCGGGCAGACCTATCCGCGCAAGCTCGACAGCCGCGTGCTCAACGCGCTCTCGAGCATTGCGCAGACCGCCTACCGCTTTGGGGACGACATTCGCCTGCTCCAGCACGACGGTATCCTTTCGGAACCGTTTGAGAGCAAGCAAATCGGCTCCTCCGCCATGGCTTACAAGCAAAACCCCATGCGCTCGGAACGCATCTGCTCGCTCTCGCGCTTCGTGATTACCACCGCGCTCAACGCGCCGCTGACCGCCAGCACACAATGGCTGGAGCGCACGCTGGACGATTCCGCAAACCGGCGTATCGCCCTGCCGGAATCGTTTCTCGCCACGGACGCGGTGCTGCGCATCATGGCAAACGTCGCGCGCGGCCTCGTCGTCCACGAGCAAGCGAACGCGCGCATCCTTGGCGACGCGCTGCCGTTCCTGGCAACGGAAAACCTGCTCATGGCGGCCGTCAAAAAAGGCGGCGACCGGCAGCAGCTGCACGAAATCATCCGCAAGCACTCCCTCGCGGCAAAAGAGCGCATGTCGCAGGGCGAACCGAACGACCTCGCCAATCGACTCGCAGAAGATGCAGACTTTCCGCTCTCGCTTGAGGAGATTCGGCTTGAACTTGACCCGATGAAGCACATTGGCCGCTCCATCGAACAGACGGATCGCTTCTTGCGTTCGCACCCGGTTCCTCCGTCCGCGGCGCTTTCGGATATACTCGTCTGAACAAATGATCGTCTGCAAGACCCGCTTTCCGAAAAGGAGGCGGGTCTTTTTTTACAATTGTGCAAACTGTAAAAATCCTTGCGAATGTAAGAAGGAACCGCTATAATAACAGTAACTTCTAACACATTTCTGCAAAAATCGAAGGTTGAACGATGAAAGCGCTTCAGTTACTCGATATCTCGGTTGCACCGGACCTGCACGAGCTCACGCAGCACGGCACGCCGGTATTTCCTTGCGCCGGTTATGACGAGGACCCCGGAAAATACCTCGTCGGCAACATTCCCTGGCACTGGCACGAGGAGATCGAAATCATCCTCTCCGTCGAGGGCGATACGCTCGTGCTCTGCGACGAGGCGGAGTTTTTGCTGCACGAGGGCGAAATGATCTTTGTCAACACAAACGTGCTGCATAAGCTTAAGCGCGGGCAGAAAGGCGTTCCGTGCCGGATCAACAGCCTGCTGTTTACCCCGGAGTTCATCTCCGGCTTTCCACAGAGCATCATTCAACAGCGCTTCATTGCGCCACTCGTTCGCTGCGCCCAGCTCTCCGAGGTACTGCTGCTGCCAGCCGTGCCTTGGCAGGAGGAAGCGATTGCGCATTTTCGGCGCGCGTTTGAAGCGTTCAACAGCGACCGGTTCGGCTACGAGATCATCGTTCAGGTAGAGCTGATGTACCTGCTGCTCGTGCTGCTGGAAAACCAGCAGGAGCGCATCTGCGAAACCGCGTTGACGCAAAACAAGGACGCTATCCGCATCAAGCAAATGTTGGGTTACATTCACGAGCACTATGCCGAGCCGCTGACCGTTTCGCAAATTGCCGCCGCCTCGTCCATCAGCGAGAGCGAATGCTACCGCTGTTTTCGAAAGGTGCTGGATACCTCGCCCATCGACTACCTGCTGCAATATCGCATTCGCGCGGCGGCGGGCATGCTCTCCGGCTCGGACAAGAGCATATCGGACATCTGTTTTGCGACGGGTTTCAACAGCCCCAGTTACTTTGCAAAGGTCTTTCGGCAGGAACTGCTCATGAGTCCGCGCAGATACCGCGCGACACACCAGGCCACGCTGACGGAGGATGGCAGGCACCCGTAACACGATCTTGTGTAAGGCACGAAAACCTTTTGTAAGACTGGAAAAATAACATTTATTATGTTATGATACAGAGAATGTTTTCGAACTATGCCAGCAGAATGCGTGGCAAATCGCTTTTGCTTCCGCTTGATTAAGATTATTTGACAAACTTGCAATAGCAGTAATATAATATCGATATAGTTTTTCCGGAGGTGCGCAATGGATAAGAATACCCCCGACTCAATTTCGAGACAAGCGCTGCAGCGTATGCCGTATTACCTGCAGGCGCTGCGCGCCGCGCGCGATGCGGGCGCGGAAATCATATCCGCCCCTACCGTAGCCGCGCAGCTTGGCCTAAACGAAGTTCAGGTTCGAAAGGACTTTGCCTCGGTCAGCGACACCGCCGGAAAACCGAAGACCGGTTTTCAAACGAGCGAACTGATCGCCGCGATTGAGCGTACCCTTGGATATGACAACACGAACGACGCGGTGCTTGTCGGCGCGGGAAGCCTCGGCCGTGCGCTGCTCTCCTACCGCGGGTTTGAGGCCTATGGCCTGAGCATTGCCGCCGCGTTCGACGTGGACCCCAACCTGACCGGCGGTGAAATCTCCGGCAAGCAGGTGCTCCCGATGAGCAAGCTGAGCAGCGTTTGCCACAACATGAACATCCACATCGGCATCATTACCGTGCCCGCTTCGCAGGCGCAGGCGGTCTGTGACGCGCTGGTTTCCAGCGGAATCCTCGCGATTTGGAACTTCGCGCCCATGCATCTGAATACGCCGGAAGGCATCCTGGTGCAAAACGAAAACATGGCGGCTTCGCTCGCCGTGCTCTCGAAGCACCTTTCCGAGCGGTTGGACTCCAAGCTGGTTGACTGACCACCTCTCTGCTTAAGCAAGCACCCTTCGGGGTGCTTTTTTCTTGTCTTCTATTTCAAAGACGACGCATTCGCAAAACTTAAGAAAATAGAAAGAACTTAATTTCGCGGTTTGGGTTGACACGTCTCTATATCGGTGCTATATTATCGATTGTTGTTTACCGATACTGCATTACTGATTCAAGAGGAGATGTTCGATATGTCACGTTTTACATTACCAAGAGATCTGTACCATGGCAAAGGTTCGCTCGAAGCGCTCAAGACGCTCCGCGGGAAACGCGCAATCGTCGTTGTCGGCGGCGGTTCCATGCGGCGCTTCGGTTTCCTCGACAAGGTCGAAGCTTACTTGCATGAAGCGGGTATGGAAGTCGAGCTGTTCGAAGGCGTTGAGCCCGATCCCTCCGTGGAAACCGTTCTGCGCGGCGCCGAAGCCATGCGCCGCTTTCAGCCGGACTGGATCGTCTCCATCGGCGGCGGATCGCCGATTGACGCGGCAAAGGCCATGTGGGCATTCTACGAGTATCCGGACGTGACGTTCGAGTCGCTCTGCATTCCGTTTAATTTCCCGACGCTGCGCACGAAAGCGCGCTTCTGCGCCATTCCCTCCACCTCCGGCACGGCGACCGAGGTGACCGCGTTCTCGGTCATTACGGACTACGCAAAGGGCGTGAAGTACCCGCTGTCGGACTTCAACATCACGCCGGACGTCGCGATTGTCGACCCCGACCTCGCGGAAACCATGCCGAAGAAGCTCACCGCGCATACCGGCATGGACGCAATGACCCACGCAGTCGAAGCGTATGTGTCCACCCTGCATTGCGACTATACCGACCCGCTTGCGCTGCACGCCATTGAGATGGTCAGCGAGTTCCTGGTACCTTCGTTCAACGGCAATATGGAGGCACGCGCCAGCATGCACAACGCGCAGTGCCTCGCGGGCATGGCGTTTTCCAACGCGCTGCTCGGCATTGTCCACTCCATGGCGCACAAAACCGGCGCGGCATACAGCGGCGGGCATATTGTCCACGGCTGCGCAAACGCAATGTACCTGCCGAAGGTAATCGCGTTTAACAGCAAGAACCCGGAAGCGGCAAAGCGCTATGCCGAGATCGCCGCGCGGCTCGATCTGGAGCCCAGCGCAAAGGCACTGATTCGCCACATTCGCGAACTGAACGCCAAGCTGGAAATCCCGACCTGCATCCGCGACTACGAAGGCGGAATCATCAACGCGCAGGAATTCCTCGAGAAGCTGCCCAAGGTTGCCGAGCTCGCCGTTGGCGACGCCTGCACCGGCTCCAACCCGCGCCCCATCACTCCCGCCGAGATGGAACGCCTGCTGAAAGCCTGCTACTACGACACCGAGGTCGATTTCTAAGCACACTGTCTGGTCGGCATACCCGTCTTCTGCAATGGGGCATGTCGGCACGAATCGAATATACCTTCCCTCCTCCGTTGGTCGTACGGAACAAGCGAGCGCCGCATTCTTCACGGCGCTTGTTTTGTTTTTGGCGATTCCCGTTGAATGGCGATATCCAAAATTATCGTAATTTTTTCGCCCTGATTTAATAGATAATACGGTTGGGTACCCCAAACAACCAAATCGATTTCAGGGAGGGAATCATGCAGACAAAAGATTATTCCATTACGCTCGACATGATCCGAACGCTTCCGTTTCGTCCATTTGAGGTGGTCGAAGGCGACACGGGCAACGTTCTGCACGTCACGCTGCTCAACGACGGCGACCCCGTCGCGCTGGACGGCTGCAACATTCAGATTGCGTTTGCCTCCAGCATCGGCTTTGCCATTCAGGATGAAACCAGCGGAATTCAGAAAACAGCGCAGGCGGGCACGTTCGACCTGACGCTCTACCCCACCGCCTATGGCGCGGGCAACGTCAGCGCGGACGTGCAGGTCTACAGCGGCACGGACGCTAAAACGCTGATCACGAGCACACGCTTCGATTTTCGCTGCCGCAAGTCGCTCATCAGCGGGGACATCATTCGCGCAAACACCGCCTATCCCCCGCTGGTAGAGGCCGCTCGCGTGGCAAACGAAGCGGCTGCCAGCGCGCTCGCCGCCGCCGCGCGCGTTGACACGGACATTGGCGAACTCAACGTTCAGGCGGACTGGAACGAGCAGGACGATACGCAGGATGCGTTCATCCGCAATAAGCCGACAATCCCCGTCGTCGCGGGCAACGTAGGCGCGCCGTTGACGCACGCGGCGCGTCACGCGGCAAACGGCGAGGACGCCGTATCGCCCGCTTCCATTCTGGCGGCGGGAAAGTCCACGCTGGCAACGGCAACTCTCAGCCAGAGCAACTGGTCCAACAACACCTATACGCTGACCGCGACGGACGTCGCCGCGCTCGCAGCCGTCACGGCGGCCACCGCCTGGGAAGTACTGCCCGGCCTTTCGGCAACCGACGCGGAAATCGAAGCCCTGCAGGCGGCAAACCTCTTGGATGGCGGACAAAGCGCAGGCAGCATTACGCTCCGCGCAAAGGACGGTGCGCCAACGATTGATGTGCCCATACGAATCATTCTTCGGGGGGATTTGTACTGATGAACATGCTGAGAAAGATCAACTACATGCTGACAATGCTGCTGTTCCAATGCCCCGGAATTATCCGGATTGGCGGGGGAGCATCGACGGGTAGATTGCCTTCGTTTACGTATACGGGTATCTATACCCTGATCGATGACGGCGACAGGAACTGGCGGATTAAGTTTTTATCGAGCGGCACGCTTACGATGGCTCGTTCGGTCACGATTGACTTGTTTTTGGTCGGCGGCGGAGGTGGCGGCGGGTATAACTATGGCGCAGGCGGTGGCGGTGGGTATACGACCACAGTATCTGGCGTAGTAATAGCGGCAGGAACCCCATATTCTATTATGGTTGGTTCGGGTGGTACAACGAACGGGTTCAACTCCGTTGGATCCCGCGGGGGTACCACAACTAGTTTTAATTATTCAGCGGCGGGTGGATACGGCGGCGGTTATGGCGACTATAACTCTCCCGGTGTTGGTGGTGCTGGTGGCTCTGGCGGCGGCGGATATAACCTTTCTGCGGGTGGCTCCAATGGTAGCGCCGGTCAAGGTGCTGGCGGCGCAGGCCAAGGCACTACAACCAAAGAATTTGGTGAGACCTCTGGGGCTATATATGCTGGTGGGGGTGGCAGTTGGAATGGCGCCGGAGGCGCTGGCGGTGGAGGCGCAGGTGCCACCAGCGGCACAGCCAATACAGGAGGTGGTGCAGGCGGTAACTCTGGGGGTTGCAGTGGAGGCTCTGGCATCTGCGTCATTCGCAACCATCGCGCGGCATAAGGAGGAATGTATGAACGACTATGCGATGATCGAAAATGGAATTGTCGCCAATGTGATCGTCGGCCCACTGCCGGACGGAATTGAGGGCATCGCTCTGAACGGCCGCCCGGTCACCATTGGGGACACATACGCAGACGGCGTATTCCTGCGAAACGGCGAGCCGGTGTTGACCGAAGTGGAACGGATACAAGCACTGACCGCGGAGATCGAGCGGCTGCAAGCACAGCTTGCTCAATCATAAAACTCGGTAAACGAAGAGGACGGCGGAATCCGCCGTCCTCGTTGTAACGAGAAATGGAGTGTTTGGTGTTCTGGAATCAAGCGAAAATCAGTTAAGCTTCCTCGTTGAATACATAGTCCTTACCGGGCAGAATCGCGTTGATAACGATGCCGACGATTGCCGCAGTGGCCAGACCGGAGAAGCTCAATGTGCCAATTTTCACGGTGCCCCAGATCAGGTTTGCGGAGTCGGAACCCATCGCCGAGCTGGTTTGAATGCCAAGGCCCGTTACGAGGATGAGCGCCGCAACCAGAACGTTACGCATGTTCTTGAAGTCGACTTTGTTCTCGATCACGGTGCGGACGCCGGTCGCCGTGATCATGCCGTAGAGAACGATGGAGATGCCGCCGATGATGGCTGCCGGAATCGTATTGACAAACGCTTCGAAAATGCTCACGAACGAAAGGATAATCGCAAAGCAAGCCGCGATAAACATAACTTTCGGATCGTAAACCTTCGTCAGCGCGACGACGCCGGTGTTCTCGGAGTAGGTCGTGTTCGCCGGTCCGCCCAGCATACCGGCCAGAGAGGTACCAATACCGTCGCCAAGGAGCGTACGGGTCAGGCCCGGGTCGGCAATGAAGTTCTTCCCGCAGGTTGCGCCGATCGCACAGATATCGCCGATGTGCTCAACCAACGCAGCAACCGCAACCACGATGAAGGTAAGCATCGTGCTGAAGTCGAACTTCGGGAGGAAGAACGGAGGCACGGACACGACATCCGCAATGCTCTTGACCTGCAGGCCGGTGAAATCCACCCATGCCGGCCCAAAGAGCGTTACGATGCATGCAACTGCATAGGCGCCGAAAATGCCGACGAGAACCGGCAGAATCTTGATCATGCCCTTGCCCCACATGTTGACCGAGATCACGATGATGATGGTCAAAATTGCGAGCCACCAGTTCTTGGAAGCCTGGTTGAACGCGAAGTATGCCAGTCCGAGACCGATTAACATAATGATCGGGCCGGTGACAACGGGCGGGAACAGTTTCATGATTCTCTTTGCTCCAAAGACCAGGAACAGAAGAGCAAAAATGACGTACGTTACGCCCGCGGCAACGATACCGCCGGTTGCATACGGCATGCCGAGCGTTCCCGCGGCGCCCAGAATCGCGCCGATAAACGCAAATGAGGAACCGAGGAAAATCGGAATCTTTTTCTTCGTGATAAAGAAGAACCAGATCGTAGCAATACCAGCGCAGAACAAGGTCACGGAGATGGACATGCCACAAATGATCGGAACAAGGACTGTGGCGCCAAACATTGCAAATACGTGCTGGAGACCCAGAACAAGCATTTTGCCCGTTCCAAGCTCTTTAAAGCCATCGTAAATGCCTTCGACTTTGTTTTCCATTGAATTACCTCCTAATGTTTTTCGATAATTAGGTCTCCATTTCTCTTTATTATCAAGAGCCTTCGCTCTGGATAACCGTTACAAACGCTTTTTTGATTGCACGAACACAACATATGGGGTTTATCTTCCTGTTATCCTACTGTATCCATGCTTCGAAAGCAAGCATGAATTCCGAGGGTTTGGGTCCCATGTGTGTTCGATGTTCGCTTAGAAAACTTGAAGAGAACTAAGCAGCAAGGCTTTCCGCGCACGCGCGAGAGACGATGCTTGGAAGCGAAACCGTTCGAATATGTGTTTGTTTTTGCAGAAAATAGTGAATCTGATCCAGATCTTTTGTGGAAAGAACCTGCGCTGGATTGTTAAGAAGAGAAAGATATAAGTTCAGAGAATCGAAGAGTTGATTGGTAATTGCGTTGTACTTGTCCTTCGAAAAGTTGCCGTTGCTCGCCTGCGACTGAATCTCATCCCGCAGGAAGAACAAATCGCGAAGATCGCTAAGCATCGCGTCGTCAACCGATTTTTGTAATGCGGCCTGTGCGGCTTTCGACTGCTGTTCCAGAGGTTTTAGCTGGCAGAGCCCGCCGTCCAGCGAGACAACCTGTAGGTTGACTTGCTCGTCGACGTCCGCCAGGAGGCGATCCGCAATTTCGCAATAGCGGCGCGCAAATTGATCGCAGGTTGGATAGAGTCTTTTTTTACGCAGATAGGAAATTCCATAGAACGCCGCGGCAACCACCAGAACTACCAGAATTGCGAGGAATTGCTCCATCTGTTACCCTCATTTCATCCCGATCCATATATGGTCGGAGTGTAGTCTACACTCCGACCATATATTCGATAGTCTATTATACATCATCGAACCCGTCGAACGCAACGACGCGCGAAATACAGCTTTCGCCCTCGACCAGCTTCCACGGGAAGATGCCGATGACGCAGCGCTTGTTCGAGAGCTGCTCGATTTCACCACCGAGGCACTCCGCGTGAATCGCTTCGTAGGGTTTGCAGAACAGCTCAATGTGCATCGCCTGGTAATGTTCCGGCCAGGGGTACACTTCGTTGAGCGTCTTGCCATACTTCTTCTGGAAGACCGCATCGCACTTGGTCGCTTCCATCGGCTCCCAGTCGCGAATCTTCGTGTTCATCGGGTGATCCGCGCTGCCGCAGTCCACGCCGATCCAGCTGATCTTCTTATCGCGCACCCACTGAATAAAGTCCAGCGACGGGCCGGGATGGCGCAGCATGTAGCGGCGCTCGTCCGCGGTCGGGCTGTCCCAGCCGTAGACATGATAGCCGGTGTTGATGATCAGCACGTCGCCTTCCTTGACAGTTACGCGCTTTTCGATGTCCTGCGGCGTGTAGATGCCGAAGTCCTCCGCCTGATCGCTCAGGTCTACGACGACGCCGGGGCGGCAAAGGCGGGTCAACTCAATGCTCGCAATGTCGCGGCCTGCGGTATCAAAGTGCAGCGGGCCGTCGAGGTGCGTGCCGACGTGGTTGCTGTGCGTCAGGAGCTGTCCGTTTGCGCCGTTCGGGGTCAGGCGCTTGAAGAACTTCATCTGCAGCGGTTCGTAGGTTGGCCATGCCGGCGTGCAGATACCAATCGGGATCGTGAGGTCGTACATCTTAATATCGGACCATTTGCTCATCGTGTTTGCCTCCTGTAAAAAAGTATTCGGTATCGGTAGCTTCCCTTTCGGGATGCGGTTACGCGTTAGTTTGCCCAGGCTTCGGCGCAGGCTGCCAGAGCGGATTTGAAGCACACTTCGGGCGGATACACAATGCCCGCGCCAACCTGTCCAACGCCGGGATCTTTGTGCGCAATGCCCGTGTTGATGATGGGGCGGATGCCGGTTTCAATGACCTTTCGAATGTCGATGCCCGTCGCGCTGCCGCGGAAGTCCAGCGCGGGAATCTTATAGGACTGCCCTTCGCCAACGGTGATCTCGTACATGCGCGTGGAATAATTGATGGAGTCGCTGACCTGACCGCCGACGAACTGGACGATAGCCGGAGCCGCAGCCATGCAGAACCCGCCAATGCCCGCCGTCTCGGTGATGCAGCTGTCGCCCATATCCCGCGCGGCGTCCTTTTCCTCGTAGCCGGGGAAGTACAGACCTTTGACCATCTCTGCCTCGCCCGTGAACCAGCGGTTCTTGCCGAGCCCCGCAATGCGAATGCCAAAGTCCGTGCCGTTGCGCGCCATGGTTGCAACTACCGTGCAATAGGGAATGTCGAAGATCGGGTCGAGCGTGCACTTCATCGCGGGCATGGAGATGTTCAAGAACGTATGGTTGTTTCCGTTGATGAAGTTATAGGCCGCGAGCTTCTGCTCCTGCGTTTTGTCGCAGCGCAGAATCGCCGGAACCAGCTCGCGAATCAGCAGGGACGTTCCCGCCTCGTTGCGGTTGTGTCCCTCGTCGCCCATCTGCAGCAGCTTTGCGACGATGACCTTAATGTCAATCTCGCCGCGAATCGAGAGCGCTTCTTTGAGAATCGGGTAGAGCTCGCGTTCCATCCAGCGCAGGCGCGTGAGCACCTCGTCGTCGTACGCGCCAAAGCGCAATACCTTGCCCAAGCCTTCGTTAATCGTGCAGTATGCGCGGTTACCAAAGGCCTTGTTCTCGAGAATCCATACCGGCATGCTCGCGGTCACAACGCCCGCCATTGGGCCGACCGTATCGTGCATATGGCAGGGATCAAACGTGATCTCGCCGCTCGCGGCGAGCGCTTCCGCCTCCGAAACGTTTTTCGCGAGGCCTTCGTAGATCAGCCCGCCCATGACCGCGCCGCGCTGCGGCCCGCTCATCCGTGCCCAGGTAACCGGCGGTCCCGCGTGCAGAATCGTCTTTTTTGCCATGCCGGGGATCACCTCTCCCGCAATACCGAGGCCGACGATGGTCGGCTTTGCCGCGAGAATTCGGCGCAGCGCTTCCTGATTGGCCGCGTCAATCTTTGCCGCGAGGTCCGGCTGCTGCAATTTTCGCAGGTTCGCGGCGGCGGCTTTGTCCCCGCCCGCAACCGGCTTCCAGTCCACGTGTACCGCGTCCACCTTCTGGCTCGCGAGGTCGTCGTAAAACGACTCGATGCCAAAGTTGACCACATGCAGGGACGTTGTAAACAGTTCGTTCAGCTTGCTCATCTTCGCGTCCTCCCTACTGCAGATTCGCCAGCACGCGGAGTGCAAAGCGCGTTGCCTGTGCATTGCTCGGCAGAACGACCGCGCCCGCGTCTTCCAGCTGCTTCTGCGTGCGGCTCAGGCTCTGCGGGTCGCCTTCCGTTCCGCAGACGGCGCAGATACAGCAAAGATACCGCCCCGCGCGCTCCGCGTTTGCCTTCGCGGTTCGAATAGACTCCGCAAGATCCTCCGCTGGATTTGGGTGCGAGCCGTAGCCAATCACACAATCCGTCAAGATCATTGCGCACTCCGGGTCGTTGCCGTCCGCCACCACGCGCTCGGCGCGCAGGCTTGGGTCGATCATCGGGTGCGGACGGCCGACGGTGAACTCGTCGTCCCCAAAGTCGAGGAAGGTATGCGCGTAGCTCTTGCCGCCCTTCGCGTCTTCCAGTTTATCCTCCGCGTTGAGCGGAATATTGCTGTAGATGTGCCCCAGCGAACCGATCATGAGCTTCATGGCTTCGTCGCAGAGCGTTCCGCCGGTGTAGAACCCGCGCACGTACTGCTGCCCCTTCGCCATTTTCTTCGCAATCGATTTTGCCAGCGTTTCCGCCTGCGCTTCGCCCATGGCGAATCCGGCGTAGTCCTCCGCCCGCTCGCCGCGGCTGAGCGCAACGGCTTTGTGCGCCGCGTCCTCCAGCGAAACCGCCGCCACGAGGCCAAAGGATTCCACCTCTTTGCGATCCCCGCCGATGAAGCAGACGACCGTCGGTTTGCCGGTCTTAGCCGCGAGACCGAGCATTTCGGTTGCGATCTCCTTGGCCGGGGGCTTGCTGATGAGCACGATCACCTTCGTCTTCGGGTCGTTCTTCAGCGCGTCGAGCCCGAGTTTCATCATCAGCCCGCCGATTTCCTTCTTCAGGTCGCGTCCGCCGGTGCCGATGACCTGGCTCACGCCGCCGCCAAGCTGATCGACGATGCTCGAAACCTCCTGTGTGCCCGTGCCGCTTGCCGCGACAATGCCAATATCTCCACTCTTAACCACGTTTGCAAACGCGAGCGGCACATGGTTGATGATTGCCGTTCCGCAGTCCGGCCCCATCATGAGCAGCTCGTGTTCGTAGGCGTAGGTTTTGAGCGCTTTTTCCTCTTCGATGGTCACGTTGTCCGAAAACAGCATGACGTTGATGTTTCGATCCAGGCAGCTCTGCGCGAGATCCGCCGCGTGCTTGCCCGGAACGGAGATGACCGCCATGTTCAGCGCGGGATCGACCTTGAGCGCGCCGTCCAGCGTAGGCGGTTGATAGGCGGCGGCCTTTGCCTCCGACTTTTTATTGAGCAGTTCCTCTACCTTTTTCATCGTCTCCGTAAACGCAGCGTCGTTTTCGCACTGTACGGCAACGAAGAAATCGTTCGCGGAAACCGCGCTCTCCAGCTCCGGCGTCGAAACGCCGATGTGCTGCGCAATTTCCTTATTCAGATCCGTCCCCATGCCGACGAGCGCTTCGCTGACCCCGTCGAGCTTCTTGAGTTCCTTTGAAATCAGCATGAGGGTGACGGAATCATAATAGGCATTCTTTCGGATTTCCAGTTTTACCACGTTGTTCGTTCCCTCCATTCTACTCCTGCAGCGCGAGCACTACGCCGGTGAGCATGTCCGCGCCGGACGTTGAGCCGATGGCAAGCACTCGTCTTGCCGCAGCGCGCGTCGCTTCTTCGTCTTCGTGTGTAAAAATTGCAGAAAAAAGATCGTAACTATAGAGATTGACCAGTCCTTCGCCGCACTGCAACAGAAACGTTGCGCTGATGCGGGTGGTCTTCTTCGCGGCGGTTGCCGCAAGCGATGCGAAAAGTTTGGTTCGCCCGGTTCGGCCTTGCTCTCGCGCGAGCATCCATTGCGCCGCCAGATAGCCGCACAGCAGGTCGTCCGAAGATGGGGTTAACCCCGCTCCGCAGCCCGCGAGACGCTCTGCCGCCAGGACGGCAGCTTGTGTGTCGTCTGCCAGAATGGCTTCGGACAACGCGCGAAACCGCGGGGCGAGAAAGTCCGAATAGACATTTCCGCCCGCGCCCGTCGCCAGCGGTGCAAGGCTCTCGGCTGCATCCGCCTCGCGCAGCACCGCGAGCAGTGGTTCAACCATTGCGTTATGCGGCGCGTTGATCGGAACGATCGAAATCGAATCAAGACTGAGTTCCACCGCACGCGTCTTCGAACAATCCAGCTCGAAGTCTGCCTGCGGTATGAACACGTGTCCCGAGTCAACCGCCGCCGCCATGCCCGCGCGGATACCCGCTTCGGAAAACGGGCGATCCATCCGCACGGACACGGCATACGGCGTTAGGGCCTTTGTTTCCGCAATCAGCCCGACGAGCCCAACTCTACCTTCCAGCTCCAGATTGACCGCGTGGTCGAACACGGAATGCACCGTTGCCGAACAGGCGGTTCCTCCTACCAGAGCCAAAAAGCGTTTGCACGCGGCTGTTGCGATCATACCATCGTGTTCCGCTTACGGCTTTACGAAGATGAAGCCGTATTCTTCGCAGTCGATGCTTTCTTTATAGAGAATCCGGCGCGTGCGAACGACGCCGACGGTGGAGACAAGCTCCATTCCGCTTTCAATTCCTTCGTCAAAGCCAATCTGGCCGGTGACGCGAACGCCGTTTGGAAACTCCACCACGCCAAAGTTCAGCCAGGGCATCATGTACCCTTCCGGCAGGTTATACACCCGCGTCCAGGTCAGGAGTTTGCAAGGCCCGCCGAGCGGAACCTCCTCGAACTCGCGCCCGTCGCAATCCGGATTCTGGCAGACGATGTACCGGGGATGGTGCAGCTTTCCGCACTTTTTGCATTTGTAGGCGTACATCTGTTCCATGCTTCTTTCCTCCCCTTACTTCGTGGTCAGAATCGTCGCCACGACGTTGTTGCCAAACCCGCCGAAGTTCACCGCCAGCCCCGTCTTCGCGCCTTCGACCTGACGGCCTTCGGCTTCGCCGCGGAGCTGCCGCACGAGTTCAACGATTTGGGAAACGCCGGTCGCACCCAGCGGATGCCCCTTGGCCTTGAGTCCGCCGGATGTATTGATCGGCAGCTTGCCGCCAATCTTCGTGTCGCCATTTCGCGCCGCAATGTGGCCCTGTCCGCGCGGGAAGAGGCCCGCTTCTTCGCTCTCCTCGATTTCGAGAATCTGGAACGCGTCGTGCAGCTCGGCAACGTCGATGTCCTCCGGCTTCATGCCGGCCATCTTGTAAGCCTTCTCGGCGCTCAGGCGAACGGCGAGCAGATCGCTGGGGTTTTCGCGGTTGGCAACCACGTGGGTGTCCGTTGCCGAGGCAATGCCCGCAACGCGGACGAACGGCTTGTGGCTAAAACCCAGCTCTTCCTGCTTGTCCTTGGCGACGAGCAGCACGGCGGCCGCGCCGTCCGAAACCGGGCACATATCAAACTGACGCAGCGGATCGGCTACGATCGGATTCGTCGCATTGATATAGGCGGGGTTCGTAATGCGCTCCAGCACCACGGGGCGCTGAATGTGCGCAACGGGGTTGTGGCAGGCGTTGTCGTGATTCTTGACGGAGACAATCGAAAGATCCTTGCTCTCAACGCCGAAGCGATCCATGCAAAGCCGCGTAAACAGGCCCGCAAAGGACGGCAGCGTCAGGCCGTATTTGTACTCCGCCGTGGGATGCAGCATTGTCGCGACAAAGTCCGTGCCTTCCCAGCCGGAGACCTCGCGCATGGCCTCGCCGCCGATGACGAGCACGCAGTCGCACATGCCGGAGGCAATTGCCATTACGCCGAGCTTGACGGCGGACGCGCCGGAGGCCGGGCCGTTTTCAATGGTCTCCGCCATCGCGGGGCGAATGTTCAGCGAGTCGACCACCGCGCTCGCCGCGCCGCTGACGCGATTGACCATGCCCGCGCCCATGGAGGCGACGAACACCTGGTCAATGACGTTCTTGCGGCCGGTTTTCGCGCCCGCGTCGTCCATGGCCAGCAGCGCCGCTTCGCAGAGCATATCGAGGAACGGAACGCTCGTCTTTCCGAACTTGGTATGACCAACGCCAACTATTCCTACTTTTCTCATTTCGTTCTTCCTTTCTACTGGTGCAGCAAACCTATGCGGACTGCACCGCGCTCTTTCGGATGCCCTTTGTCAGACGCTGATCTTCGCGGGCATATGCACAACCTTGTTCGCCTCGATCACGTCCTCAAACGCGGGGCGAATGCCAACG
>JAYFPQ010000091.1:0-32139 GCA_034927595.1 Christensenella sp. | reverse complement strand
CAGGTATTACCGGTCGATAATCTTTTTCTGAGCTTGGGTGATTATTCGGATTTCCCAATTCGCTGGATTGTTCGAAAAAATCAAAGCCATTTCTTGATCGCCGGAGATAACGGGCTTACAGATTATGATCTTGATGCGAATGCAGGTGAGCAGCTAGTCCGGTTCCCGAAACGGGAAAATCTCTTTGCCATATATGATAGCGGGGATGATCTACTCTTATTGACCCGAAGATTCCGGCATACAGACATATTATCTTTGTACTTTGAATACCTATTCTCCGTCGAAACGATCAAGGGCGAATCCCTCTATCGATTTGACCCGGAAACCGGCCAATCTCGCCGCCTGATTAAGCTTGGCGTAAAACAAGCTTTTCTGTCTGTAGATGATCATTTCGCCGCTGTCGCCAAAGGAAAGCAAGTGCTCATCTACGATATTTCCGCAGAGAAGCCGAAATTGGTTCGAACCATCGACCTCAATCATGAAATCGTAGACCGCGCGAACGAAGTCGACACCGCTGGCGGCTGGCTGTTTCTATATCAATTCAACTTAAAAACGTGCCGCGACGAGTTGATTGAGAAGGTGAATATAGGGGTATAATGACGCAAAACGGAGCCTCATCGCTCCGTTTTATCCTACTCAACGGCAAATGGCGCTGTGCGCTATCCGTTCGGGCTCCGAGATGCGTCAATCTTACCCCTTTACAAAATGGATTACTCCGCAGAGAATAGGATTAATTCGAACGTTCTGAAATGGAAGAGCGAAAATGCGTATCGCAATTTCTTACCTCAAATGGCTAATCATTGGTATTGTTTCGACAATACTAATGGTTATTCTGGCCGCATGGATCATTTTTGTTTCAACCGGAAGCCTGCCGCCTTCTCGGCATTCCATCCTTGTGGCTTACAAAAACAACGCAGATGCATTTGACCAGATTCGCGGCTACTTGGACAGCTGTGATATATCCGCCTATCAAAAGGAAGATGCCGAACTCCCCAAAATTATGATTCGGCGAGAGTACGCCGACAATAAAGCAGGCTATTCCGTCTATGTGAACGCCGATCAGAATTACGAACTGAAGATAGAAGACGAAACGGTTCGACGTGCATTGACCACGCTGTTTCAGGAAACAGCCATCCAGTATGTTTATCAAAAAAACACAGATGGCCGAACTGTTTATTTCGAGTTCAAAGGTAATCGAGGTATCGCTTTTTCTCGAAGCGGAATGGAGCCAGACGATTCGTCGGGCAGCTCGATTTACAGCTATAAGCGCATCAACGACAACTGGTTCTATTGGACGGGAAAGTGGCCTGATTAGATCCCCGTTCAATGAGCGCAGCTTTTCCACTCCAAGTTCCTACAATCCCCCACTGCCCAAGCCGGAGAAGTAGGTGCCTGTTCGAAGACGATTTATTGAAGCGCAACGATTACTTTTCCGTGTACAGCAGCTTTAAGCCCCCGACCTGCGTGGATCATCATCCGATTTATAGTAAATCAACAAAAATGAGTAGAGGAACATGAAACATACAAGTAACCAAAGAAGGCTCAAACTCGTTCTCCTTGGATTGATAGTGATTGTCGTAGCATTACTCATTATGATGTGTCATTACGATCACCAATTCACGGATTATGGTCGAAAAGCAGAATACTTGTCCAACTTTGGATATGCGCGCGCTTTCAACGTGAATCGTTTGAAATATGAAAGTATATATCAGAAATATGGAACCCCTGTCAAAGAGGAAACGTTAGCTATTCCGGATTCAACGGATGGTCACCTTGTTTTGATGCAGTATCCATCCTTTACAATGTGCTACGTGGAATACACGTATCCGAATGGAACCATTGAAAGGAGCCTCTATCTTCTCATCGTGCAGGATGATGCCATCCAGTTTGGACGAAAGAAGATTCATATCGGCAGCACGCGGGAAGAAGTGCACCGCGCATATGCGAAGGAGCCGGCCATCAGCGCCAAAGAACTCGCGTATAGCGCTGAAGATTATCCGGACGTTGACGAAGGATTCTACGGCGAGGATTGGAGCCGAATTCTCTTCTGCTACGACGAGAATGGTATTGTTGAATCCATGGCATACCAGCCGCCAGCATTCTAGTCGGGGAGCGGGACATCAGAGAATATGAGGGTGTATTTCATGCGATTGCTTTCAACGATGTTTGATGCCACAAGGACAGAGGCTATGATTCATTCTTCGAGTACTGTAACTTGGAAAACACTTCAAACCGGGTTCCTCGTTCGTGGGTTGTTCTTCCTACTCGTCGCGGTGCTTTTGATTGCGACGCTTGTTTTTCTCCTGCAACGTCTGCGTCGTGCCCCGAAAACATCCAGCAGTGTCGAGTTTTCCACGGTAAAGCAAACAATGGCCTTAAATAGGAAAAGTGCAATTGCCATCCTCGTCCTTATTGGCATTTTCGTTCTCATGTTGTCTATGTTTCAATTGACAATGGCTCTGTTGTTGCAGATCGACCGAACGCAGAATATGCCAACGGAGCAAACAATTGTCGAATCGGTTCAGTCCAAAAACACGTTAGCAGGCAGGATTATCCTGTTCGACAAAACTATGTTTTTCGATGCAGCACGGGTCATCTCCGAACCGCCGGATGCATTAAACAAGTATCAGATTTCATACCTAAAGAATTCGCACGTGATCACTCAATTTCAAGAATTGCCTTGATTGCTTCATTACGTAGTCTCGTCGTTCCACTTATTCATACTCCGCATGTATACTCCAAACCACGAGAGCAACTCAGCTTACGAAAAAAGGCCGCCGGAGAACCGGCGGCCTTGTGTATTTTTGCGTTTAAGATCGTTACAGAACGAGGCTCGGCGGTGCGTACATCCGCGTGCCCAGCTCCTGATCGAGCATGTAGAGTCCCTTGCTGTCCGTGCCGAAGAGCTCCATCTTCTTGATGTTGTCCGAGGAGTTCATCTCCTCCTCCGCCTGTTCCTTGACGAACCAGTCGAGGAACTGCATCGTGCGGAAATCCTTGGACTCGTAAGCCGCTTCGTAGATCGTGTGGATCGACGCGGTCACGAACTGCTCGTGCGTGAGAGACGCTTTCAGCGCGTCCATATGCTCCTTGAGCACGGTGTCTGGCTTGCCAATGGCCTCAAACGTCACCTTGATTTCGTTGTTCTGCATGTACTTGATGAACAGCAGTGCGTGGTCGCGCTCCTCCTGTGCCTGTACGGTAAACCAGTTGGCGAACCCCTTGAGGCCCTGCTCTTCATAGTAGTTGGCAAAGTGCAAATATAAGTATGCGGAATAGAACTCCTTCGTGATCTGTTCGTTCAACAGTTTCATTACTTTTTCGGTAAACATGGTTCAAACTCCCCTTTTCTCTGAATTTTTCCGTTTGCTTCCTGTTTCTTTTTGTATATGATGAGTATAGACTTTCTAACAACATATTACCGTGCTTTCATCACGAATAGCAATAAAAATCGTGTAAAACCGGTTTCTACGTGATGAACACACAGTTTGTAACCAATTATGTGCTATACTGAATTTATTAGTAAGGAGTTGATTGTATGCAGTACGTGAAACTCGCCGGCGTAGATGAAGTAAAGCCCGGCGAAAAGAAGAAGATTGTGCTTAACAACAAGACCATTCTGCTCATCAACGTGGACGGAGCGTTCTATGCGCTCGACAACCGCTGCCCGCACATGGGCGGCATGCTCTCCGGCGGCGACCTGGAAGGTGCAACGTTAACCTGCCCGCGGCATAGCGCAAAGTTTGATGTTCGAACCGGCAAATGCGTGGGTAACGCAAAGTTGGCCTTTATCAGCGTAAAGGTCGGCGACGCAACAAAGTTCCCGCTGAAGGTTGAGGGAACGGACATTCTCGTCGAACTGCCCGATTAACGGAACGGATACGCCATTCCTGCTGGAACGAGACAACCCTAATACCATTAAAACGAAAGAAGGATTATATTATGAAACAGAATGTTGGAAACGTGGATCGTTGGATCCGTATTGTACTCGGCGTAGCAATCTTAAGCCTGCTCGTGTTCCTGAACGGCCCCATCCGCTGGATTGGACTCGTCGGATTAATCCCCCTGGTAACCGGAATCATCAACTTCTGCCCGATTTACGCGCTGCTTGGCATCAGCACCAAGAAGGATAGCAAGTAAGAATTCATCTGTTTTATATGCAGCCCCTCGCCGGTTTGAACGGCGGGGGGTTTTGATTTGGCGGGTTCTATCCTCATTCTGCTCCAATAACCATTTACGCAGCGCCAGAACGAACATTCCTTGTTCTGCTTCCGCGCCGCTTGTGATAGAATGAAGCAAGAAGTTCGATGTCCTTTTTTCGTTCCTTTCAGCGCACAACTCCGTTTTCAATATAAGCACATCAAGGGAGCGTGATCGCCTCTATGAACGCAAAGAAAAACGCAGACCGGTTTGATTTATTTCCGGCGCATGCCGTAACCGCAGTGCCGGACGAGAGTTTGTCGCCCTACGATTCGGACGCCTCACCCATCGGGCTGATCATTACCACGCCCGCCGGAGCGATCATCAGCTTTAATCAATCCATTCGAGACATGCTGGATGTCCGTTTGGAGGACTACGTTGATAAAAACGTCTGCGACCTCTATGCGAATCCGGACGCAAGGCAGCATTTGCTGGATCAGCTCGCGCGGATGGAAAGCGTGCATAATTTCGAGGTCGAGGTCAAGCATCACGACGGCTCCACGCGCACGGTGCTGGCCAATATCGACCGCATCGACTACAACGGCGAATCGCTGTTGTTGACCTCGCTTCAGGATATTACGCATCTCAAGCGGTCGTTTGATTGCAGCGATCCGGACCAGATCAATTATCAGTCACTCTTTCGCAACGCCCCCGTCGGCATCACGGTGACCGACCAGGCGGGGCATCTTCTCGTTGCAAACAACGCCATGCGTGAACTGACGGGCTATATGGAGGACGAGCTGGAAACCATATCCATTCGGGATTTATACCTGATTCCGGAGGATCGGAAGCGCCTGTTGGAACTCACGCACCAGCACGGCAAGGTTCGCGACTTTGAAACGCTCTTTAAGCACAAAATCGGCACGGCCATCGCGGTGCTACTCAATACGGATTTAATCGACTTTTGCGGGCAGAGCAATATCTTGCTCACCTCGATTCGCGATATTTCGTATCTCAAGAAAGCGGAACACGACCTCGCGCGGGAGCGCGACTTTTCGAACACGCTGCTCAACATTGCCGCGATTCTGATCGTCGTGCTCGACCACACCGGCACCATTACGCAGTTCAACCGTTCCTGCGAGCAGCTTTCGGGGTATCTCTTAAACGAAGTTCGCGGAAAACACCTTTGGGAGACGGAATTCTTCGATCCAGAGATCACGCGCGAGCGCATGGACGCTTTTCTGCAGAACAACAATCGCGGCGTATACGAAACCCGAATCCGTTCCAAGAGCGGCGGACACTACCTCGTTTCCTGGACGTTTGCGACCATGCCGGACTGGCAAGGGCACCTGGACTACATCATCGCCACCGGAATCGACATTACCCAGCAGCGCAAAGCCTCGGAGCAGCTTCGTCTGGCAAACGAGGAGCTTGCGGAGCGCGTAACCGAGCTGCAAACCCGCAGCAACGAAATGAACCTGGTCAACGAGATGGGCGAGCAGCTGCAAAGCTGCCAAACCGTTCCGGAAGCCTGCGACATCAGCGCGCAGTACATCCAGCGCATATGCCCAAAGAGCGGTGGCGCGCTGTATCTCATCAAAGAGTCGCGCAATCTCGCGGAGGCGACCGGCTCCTGGGGCGATCCGCCGCATACCAAGCCGGTGTTTGAACCAATGGGATGCTGGGCAATTCGCCGCGGGCGGAGCCATTTGGTCGACCAGCAGCACCCCGGGCTGCTCTGCGAGCATGTAACCGGGCCGCACTCGGGCAACTACCTCTGCGTGCCGCTGATGGTCAACGGCGAAGCAATCGGCATTCTACATCTCAACCACGTCGATCCGGAGGAGACGTCGTCCGCGACCGGTAACCCGCTGTATACCAATCCGCGTGTGCAGCTCATTACGATGGTTGCGGAGCATATCGCGCTCGCGCTCGCCAACCTCAAGCTCAAGGAAACGCTCCGCCAGCAGTCCATTCGGGACGCGCTGACGGGCCTGTATAACCGCCGCTACATGGAGGAGACCATGGAGCGCGAGCTCAGCCGCGCGGCGCGCGAGCAAAAGCCGGTTGGGATCATGATGTTTGACATCGACCATTTCAAGCGTTTTAACGATCTGGAGGGGCACGACGCGGGCGACGCGCTGCTGCGCGAGCTGGGGCTGTATCTCAACAAGTGCATTCGCGGGTCGGACATCGTCTGCCGTTATGGCGGGGAGGAATTCCTGGCCGTGCTGCCGGGCGCTTCCCGCGAGCAAACGCGCGAACGCGCCGAAGAGGTGCGCCTTGGCGTGAAGGAAATGCTGGTGTACCACCTCGGCAAACCGCTGGCAAAGTGCACCATCTCCATTGGCGTCGCCGTCTATCCGGAGGATGAAATCTCCACCGAGCGGCTGCTCAAAGCTGCCGACAACGCGCTCTATCGCGCAAAACACGAAGGCCGCGACCGCGTGGTGACCGCGGAGTAGGTTTTACTCCTTGCTCAAACTGAATAAAATCTAGCGCAAACGTATCCCTGCGGATGGAAATCTGCGGGGATTTCTTTTTTCTTCACGTGCGTAAAGAGAATTTTACACAATTTCTATTGCCTCACCACGCGAAGTATGTTATGATCCAAAAGATTTGAAACGCATTGATCGGAGGGGATATTTTGGAGCATATCATCGAAGTTTCCGGCTTGCAAAAGTCGTATGGCAGTGTCCATGCGGTCAAAGGGCTGGATTTTTACGTGGAGAGCGGTAAAATCTTCGCGTTTTTGGGACCGAATGGCGCGGGTAAGTCGACCACCATCGACATCATCTGCACCTTTCTGCAGTCGGACGCGGGCAAGGTCGTCGTGGACGGCAACGTGCTCGGCAAGGACGACAACGCGATCCGTTCGAGCATTGGCGCGGTCTTTCAGGACGGGCTGCTCGACGGGTTGCTCACCGTGCGCGAGAACCTGAGCATCCGCGCGGGGTTCTACGGCGTCCGCGGCAAGAAGCTCGAGCAGGTGCTTGCGGACGTCGCCAAGCGCGTCGGCATCACCGAGATTCTCAACCGCCCCTATGGCAAGCTCTCCGGCGGACAGCGCCGCCGCTGCGACATCGCGCGCGCGCTGGTCAACACGCCGAAGATTCTCTTCCTCGACGAGCCGACCACCGGCCTCGACCCGCAGACGCGCAAGAGCGTTTGGGAGACCATTACGAGCCTCCAGCGCGAAACGGGCATGACCATCTTCCTCACCACGCATTACATGGAGGAAGCGGCGGAAGCGGACTATGTTATCGTCATTGACAACGGCAGCATCGTTGCCAAGGGCACGCCTTCCGACCTCAAGGAGCGCTACACGAGCGACAAGGTGACCCTCGTCTCCAAGGAGCCGGAGGCGCTCGCGGCCAAACTCACCGCGGACGGGCTCGCGGCCTCGGTCGTCGCCAACCGCGTTGCGGTGCCGATTCCGAATACGCTCGCCGCGCTGCCGCTGCTGGAGCGCTATAAGGATCAGTTCACCGGCTTTACGGTCACCACGGGCACGATGGACGAGGCGTTTATCGCCATCACCGGAAAGGAGATTCGCGAATGATTAACTTTATGAAGCGCAACCTCCTTGTGTTCTTTAAGGACAAGGCGTCCGTGTTCTTCTCGCTGCTGTCCGTGTTCATCATCATCGGCATGTACGCGCTGTTCCTCGGGGACGTGTGGACGAGCGGCATGCAGGACATCCCCGGCGCGCGCTACCTGATGGATAGCTGGATCGTCGCGGGACTTGTCGCGGTTACGTCCGTCACCACCACGATGGGCGCGTTTGGCACCATGGTTGAGGACAAGTCCAAGAAGATCATCAAGGACATCCGCTCCTCCCCCCTGCCGCGCGTGAGCATTGCGGGCGGTTACATCCTCAGCGCGTTTGTCATCGGCGTGATTATGTGCGTCGTTGCGCTCGTGCTCTGCGAGCTGTACATCGCTTCCGGCGGCGGCACGCTGCTGCACGGCATGCAACTGCTCAAGGTCTTCGCGCTGATTTTGCTCTCGACGTTCTCGAACACGGCGTTGGTGCTGTTCTTCGTTTCGTTCTTCCAGAGCAACAACGCGTTCTCGATTGCGAGCACGATCATCGGCACGATCATCGGCTTCATGATGGGTATCTACATTCCGGTCGGGCAGCTGCCGGAGGGGGTGCAGATGGTCATCAAGCTCGTCCCGCCGTCGCATAGCGCGCTGCTGTTCCGACAGGTGATTATGGAGGACGCGCTCAAGGCGAGCTTCGGGCAGGCGCCCGCGGGCATGCTGGAGGAGTTCAGTTCGATGCTGGGCGTGTCGTTTAAGATTGGGGACACGGCGGTTACGCCAATCATGAGTATTGCGCTCTTGGTTGGGTCGGGGATCATCTTCCTCGCGCTGGCGATTCTGAATCTCTCCAGAAAGAAGAAATAACAACAGATTAGGGTGTTTATTGCCCCCGCTGGCGGTTGTCGGCGGGGGTAGTTTCTTTTTTGTGGAATGGGAAAAAAATCCTCTCTCGCGTTGATGTTTACAAGGTGGTATAGTGAAGAAAACGGGAATGCGGAGAGGTATTTATGGAAGATACTGACAAAAAGGACAGTGCATTAACAGAAGTATTGAATTGGATATCGAAGCATAGGATCTTCACTGCGCTTGGAGTTTTACTAGTTTTCTTGATTCCTATAATCTCTGTCTTGTATATTAAAGCAATCTTTACAACATCTTTCTTCGACGAGATCGGGCTGTCTCCAGATGCCTTAATTACATATACTGCCGGGTTTGAAGCGTTTCTTGGAACGGTTGTTTTAGGCATTACCGCAAACGAGATGAATAAACGCTTAATCAAGAATGAAGAGACCCATAGAAGATTTGAACGGCAGCCTTCTATTATGGTCTTATCTGCAAAGAATAACTCTAAACAAACTGATGCCTCGAAATTCGATATGAAATTCAACGTTATCAATGTCTCCAATGTATCTACTCAATTCAAGTTCGAGAGCTTATCAGTAGGAGATAAATTCAACATATTGAAGCGTTCCAATCCATCGCATAACGGCATTATTCAAATGCATGCAATAGGATTCCTCAAGCCTCAGGAAGAACATGAGTATGGTTTTGAAATGGGAAATGTCACAATACAAGCTGATATAATCTATCCTTGTGTCCTTGTTATTACTATGATTAATAGCATCGGAGAACTCTACACTGAAATAGTTCGATTCTCAATAAAACTTATTTCAGACGGTTCAGTTCAGATTAGCGAGTATACCTATAAAATTGGAAAAACTGGAGGAGTAAATGTTCTTTGATTGTCAACTGTATTGTATTTATTGGTTGACATTCCCCTTCCCCTCCTTTATACTACCCCCTAAGGAGACTCCTATGACCGTACAATCGCATCTCCAGCAACTGCTGGAATCCAACAAAAGCACATTCCTCTCCGGAGAAGAAATCGCCCGCCGCCTCGGCGTCAGCCGAAACGCGGTTTGGAAGGCGATCAAAGCCCTCCAGGCCGAAGGCTACCCCATTGAGGGCGTGCCGAATAAGGGCTACTGCCTCGCCGCGAGCAGCGACGTGCTCTCCGAAAGCGGCATTCGCCAGTACCTGTCCGGCGACGCGCAGGCGCTCACGCTGCGGGTGTTCGACACCGTCACCTCCACGAACCTTGTGCTCCGCGATCTCGCGGCGCAGGGCGCGCCGGAAGGCACGGTCGTCATCGCCGCGCGGCAAACCGGCGGACGCGGGCGCAAAGGGCGCGCCTTCTTTTCCCCGGAGTACACGGGCGTTTACGTTTCCCTGCTGCTCAAACCCAAAATCGCGCCGGACGACGCAACGCTGATCACCACCACCGCCGCCGTTGCCGTCTGCGAAGCGGTCGAGTCCCTCTCCGACCGCAAGGCTCAGATCAAGTGGGTCAACGACGTGTTCGTGGACGGAAAAAAGATCTGCGGCATCCTCACGGAAGGGTCCATCGACATGGAGAGCGGGCAGTTTGAGTACGCCGTCGTCGGCACGGGCATCAACGTTTACACGCCCACCGGCGGCTTTCCGGTGGAGCTTGAGCAAATCGCGGGCAGCGTGTTTACCGCCCCCGTTGCGGACGCGAAGAACCGCATGATCGCGGCGTATCTCAACCGCTTTCTCGCGCTGTATTCCGACCTTGGCGGCGAGGAGACGATTACCGAGTACCGCGGCCGTAGCTTCGTGCTCGGAAAGCCAATCACCGTGATCGCGGCGGATCGACAGACCCCCGCCCGCGCGCTGGACGTGGACAAGAAGTGCCGCCTGCTCGTGGAATACGCGGACGGAACGCGCGAAACGCTCTCCTCCGGCGAAATCAGCGTAAAACTATCGTAAGACATGACCTCGGCGAAAGTCCTATGAAATCAAGGGCTGTTTCGCAAAGTAGCATATGAAGGAGTATTTCCCGAAATGAACCCTGTCGCAAAATCGCGCACCTATAAAATGATTCTCGTCGCACTGTTCGCCGCGCTCATCGCGGTTGGCGCGTTCATTCGAATTCCCGTGCCGTTCGTACCGTTTACGATGCAGACGTTCTTCATCGTCCTCGCCGGCATGCTGCTGGGCCGAAAGCTCGGCGCGGCCAGCGCGGCGCTGTATGTGCTCATCGGCCTCATCGGCATCCCCGTGTTCACGCAGGGGGGCGGCATTGGCTACGTACTCAAGCCCTCGTTTGGCTACCTCATCGGCTTTATCGTCGGCGCGTTTTTAACGGGCGCGATTGCGCGGAGAAAGCCTGCTCCGTCGTTCGGGCGGCTGCTGTTCGCGGCGGGCATCGGACTCATCGCGGTCTACGTGATCGGCACGGCGTATTTCTACGTGTTGAGCAACTACTATCTCAGCCAGCCGGTGTCGATTTGGACGGCGGTGCTGTATTGTTTCCTCGTGTTCATTCCGGGCGACCTCGTCAAGAGCATCGTCGCCGCGATGATTGCAAAGCGGATGATCCCCGCGCTGGAAAAGAACAACCTCGCCTGATTTTGGGCGTACAACAAGAGCCGGGGCGATCAGCCTCGGCTCTTGTTGTACGTCGCGTTCTTTCGAAAAACAATCTCGCCTGATTACTGGCGTAAAACAGCAGAGCCACGGATCTTATGTGTTAGCGTTCTTTTAAGCGTTTGCGAATCTTCTTCCAGTCGGGGTAGTACACGTCCATGCGCTTCCAGAAGCGCTCGTTATGCCCCGCTTCGTGCAGATGACACAGCTCATGCGTCAGTACATATCTCAGGCATTCCGGCGGCTTCTCCGCGAGGCGCAGGTTCAGCGTAATCAGCGCGGTTCTCACGTTGCAAGTGCCCCAGCGGGTCTTCATGTCCCGAATCTTGAGTTCGCCCGCGCGTTTGCCGACAACTCGCTCGCACTCCGGCAGCATCGCCTCCGCCGCGCTTTGCAGTTCGGTGCGATACCAGCCGCTCAGCGCTTTTTTCACCGCCGCTTCGTCCGCCTCCGGCTTGATCCACAGAACAAGCGTGTCCCCCTGCCGCTCCAGCCGTGTTCGCCCTGCGTGCGGAACGAGACGTAATTGCAGCCAGCCGCCGAAATACGGAACCGCTCCGCCGTCCTCCAGTACCGCCGTTTTCGCGGAGAGAATGCGCGCGCGCTGCTTCTGTATCCAGTCCGCGCGGCTCTCGAGAAAGCGCTGAATCTCCGCGTCGCTCGTGCGCAACGGCGCCGATACGGCGACGCGCCCGTCCGGTGCAAGCACGCGCAGGTAGAGGTTCTTCATGCGTTTACGGGTTACGGTTACGTTGAGCGTGCCCTTCTGCGGCTGTTCGGTACGATTCATTCGTTGCTCCGGTTCCAAGTCTGGTTACGCAAATGCGAGCCTTCGCGTTCGAGAGCATTCTATCATTCCCGCAATACATGCGTCAATCGCGGTCAACCGGCTCGAATACGGGTTCGTCCGCTTTGCGCGCGAGTCCAAACGGATGAATCAGGCCGCACTCAATCGCCGCGTACAGCACGATTTCAAAGATATCCTCGCGCCATTTGTAGAGCGTAGACTCGGTGACGCAGAGCTCCGCTTGCAGTTGCACCATTCGCGCCCGCGTGAGTTGGTTGCGCGGAATGGCGTTTTCCAGCCCGAACAGGCGAACCATAAATTGCTCCTTGAGCGGATCGGTCGCGCGAAAATACGCGCGCGCCGCGTCGATTGCGCCGCTCCAGTCCTGCGACGCGTTGATCTGCGCGCGCTGCGCAGGGCTTTTATAAGCGCGCGACGTATTCCTGCGATAGTTGTAGAGTTGTCGTTTTGCCTCCGCGCGAAGGCGAGTTAGTGGTGTAGTCTGCATGTATTCCTCCCGCCGTTCGCTTGATGCGAACGTTTGTACGTATATTATACGCTACTTTACGGTTTTTGCCATACATACTTTGTGAAATCCGCCTGTTTTCGAAAAATATTTTCTACGATATAAATCGGTTCCTGTCGTTTTTTCACGTATTGTGGTTTATTCTGCTCTTATTTGTCGATTCCGGCGCAAACACAAGGCCTTTCACAGGCGCGACGTATTTTGTTACCGGTTTGTCACGGGTTTTGGCGGCGGCAGCGCTCCAAGGCGATTGCCGATTGGAACAAACCGTGGTATGATACTGAAGATTACGAATACATTCGGCCAGCCGCACGTGCGGCTCGTTTTCGTGTATGTGACAGTACTAGGGGAGTTATGTTGTCTTTTTTACCAATTTCGCTGCAAAACGCAGCTACCTTGCGCCCATATCTTGGCGCGCAATCGTTTCGTACCTGCGACTATACGCTCGGCGCCGTCTTTCAATGGCGCGCGTACCTGCATTCGTCCTTCGCCATTGCGGAAAATCAGCTCATTATGCGCGCAACCTACCCGGACGACGGTGAGTACTTTGTTTACCCCGTTGGCGCGGGCGACGTTTCCGCCACGCTGGACGCGATCGAAGCCTATGCCGCCGAGAGCGGCGCAAAGCTCTGCTTCTGCGCGGTGCCCGAAGCTGGCATGGAGGTTCTGCGCGCGCGCTATGGCAAGCGTGCAACGATCTCGACGCATCGCGACTGGGCGGACTATCTCTACAACGCGAGCGATCTGATCGATTTCCCAGGCAAGAAGTACCATACCCAGCGCAACCATCTGAACCGGTTCCTCAAGGACAATCCATCCGCGGTGTTCGTTCCCGTTACGGAGGAAACACTGCCGAATGCCGTGGCGTTTCTGGACGAGTACGAGCATCATGTTCCGCTGGACAAGGTCATTGAGGCGGAAGAGATGCTGCGCGCCAAGGAGCTCCTCGCGCATTCGCTCACGCTTGGGCAGAAGGCGGGCTACATAGATGTTGCGGGAACCATCGTCGCGCTCTCCGTTGGCGAGGTGGTCGGCGATACGCTGTATTGCCACGTGGAGAAGGCGCGCGTTGATTACGCGGGCTCCTATCAGGCGATTGTCTCCATGTTTGCGCGCTACGCCGTGGAAGCGGACACGCTCTACATCAACCGCGAGGACGACTCCGGCGAGGAAAGCCTGCGCTATTCCAAAATGGCCTACCGTCCGATTCAGCTGCTCGACAAGTTCTGGGTCGGGGTCGATAACTGCGAGTAATAGAATTCAACGCTCTTGCGCTCGGCAAAGTGCCGCAACATGATTCTTATATGGGGGGGATATCACATGCGAACGGCAAAAGACTTTCGGGACACCGCGTGGAACATTCTGCGCGGACGGTACTGGTGGACGGTGCTTGCGGCGCTGATTGTCGCGCTCATTGGCGGCTACGGCGGTGGAGGAAACGTCTCATACCGAATCAACGCAGACAACATTCAGCAAATGCAGGACTTCTTCGTCCGGCTCGATCCGGAAACGGGCGCGGCTGTGTTCCGCTCGTTGTTGAGCGTGTTCACCGCGTTAGCAAGTTTCGCGGCTGCGTATGGCATCGCGCTGTTCATTGTCGGCAGCGCGGTGGAACTCGGCTACGACCTGTTGAACGTTCAGCTGTTTGAAAGCAGCGACCGCCCAAAGATGGAGACCATCTTCTCGCGCTTCTCCTATTTCGGCAACGCATTGCTGCTGCGCTTTTTGATGTTCATCAAGATCTTGCTCTGGACGCTGCTCTTGATCGTTCCCGGTATCGTCGCGTCATTCCGCTATGCGCTCGCGCCCTATCTGATGGCCGAGCATCCGGATATGACCGCATCGGAAGCAATTGAGCAGTCCAAGCAGCTGATGCAGGGGCATAAAGCCAGACTGTTCTGGCTCAAATTCAGCTTTATCGGCTGGTATCTGCTCAGCGCGCTGACGATGGGCGTTGGCTGGGTTTTCCTCGCGCCTTACCCAAAGGCGGCCGAAACGGCGTTCTATCTTGAGCGCACCGGTCGTCTTCCGTTGGACGGTACCAACGCTTACGCGTCGGAAACCATCCCGCCGCAATCGCCAACCGACCGTGAATTGATCTAATTCCACTTCGAACTACAAAACCAAGTCCCCGGCGAATGATCGCGCGGGGACTTTTTATTTCACTCTTTATTCATCTAATTATTGGCGTCCGTTCGGTTTAGTTGTAGATCACGCCCCAGCCTTTGTTGAGCCGGTTCGTCGGCACATAACCCGTTTCGTTCTGGTACTGCAGCTTTGTCCAACCGCTGTCCAGCGTCTCCAGCACGCGGACGGAAACGCGTGCTGGTATTTTGCAGATTCGCTCCGCCTCGGCGTTTGGCTCTGTCAAAAGCCACTCGGTGGTGCGTAGAATATCTGCGTCGGGCTTGGTGTCCATCGCGCCCTGCGTGTAGCTCAAGTACCCGCGCAGCACATAGCCTTCGTGCTTTTCAAAGCGAACCTTCACCCAGACTTCGCTGTCCAGCAGCACCTCCACCTCGTCCCCAACAGCAAGCTTTAAAACGGAGTCAAACGAACTGCCGCTGCCCTTGCGAATCCGCGCGCCCGGAACCGTTACCCAGGCGTGCCGGTTTGGCAGTTCCTCCTGATCATCCGCAATCTTCTTTTGGAACTCGTTGTATTCCGAAAACGAGAGTTTGGTCTTCAGCGCTTTGCGCAAATCGCGGTTGCTCGGCTCGGTTGCACTGATGTTTACGGTCGTGCCGGGGCAGGCGTAGTAATAGAGCCATTTCGCGTCCTCCACGTAGAGCCGGACGCAGCCATGGGACACCTTCGACCCCAAATCGTAGAACGGTGTCTTTTGCAGCGCGTTGACCGAACGGCGCGTGTAGAGGAGAGAGTGAAAATAGATGCTGCCGACAATCTGCACCCAATAGCGCGCATACTCGCCGCTGAAGTTTGCAAACTTGCCAAAGCGCTCCCGTCCGCCAATCTTCCAGATGCCGCGCGGCGTCGGCGTCGCCTCATCTTCCGGGTCTGCTTCGTCCACATCCGTCCGTCCGGAGGAGCAGAGAAACTGGCGCACAATCTTGGTGTACTCACCGCTCTCGTCCCGCTCAAACACGGTGACCACCTGGTTCCGCAGGTCCAGCAGAATGTAGTAGCGCTCCGGATCGGTGTTCTTCAGTTCGTCCTCCGCTCGCGCGCGCGCCGGAACACAAAGCATGCCGAATAGGCAAACCAGCGCAACCATCCACGAACCGACTCGCTTCATGCGTCCACTCCCCCAGCCGAAGTAATTAAAAAGCGCGGGCAGACCAAAGGATCCATCCCGCGCTTACCATTCGTTTATTGCCCGCAACCGCGATTCATGTTAGAACACGCGGTAAGCGCAGATAAAGTGCGTCGACCAATATCCGCCGGAGTTGAGCACGGAAGACGACATCCGAACCTTACCCTCGGAGGAGCTCGCGTCAATCATCTTTCCGCCGCCGAGGTAAATGCCAACGTGCCCGTCGGAATCCGTACTGCCGGAGAACACCAGAATGTCGCCGCGCTGGAGCGAGCCCATGCTCGTCGTCCGCTGGAAACGCGAGGTCGAGCGCCAGGCAATCGACGTCATATAGCTCGTGCTTACGCCGGAGTTCTTGAGGCACCAATACACGAAGCCGGAGCAATCGAAGGTATTTGGCCCCTTCGCGCCGCGAACATACGTGCTGCCAAGCTTGCTCTCGGCGAGTGCAACAATCTTCTCCACGCCGCTCTTGTCGGAAACATCCGCCACGCTGCCGGACGAACCGGAACTGGAAGACCCGCTGGAAGAGGACGAACTGCCAGACTTTGTTTCTTTCGAAGTAGACGGCGGCGACACCGCCTTCTTTGCACTGGAGGAGTTCAGCATGGTCAGGGTAACCGCGCCGATCTTGCCGTCCTGTGTCAGGCCGCTGCGCTTCTGGAACGCCTTCACCGCGTCCGCGGTAATTTCGCCGAAGTAGCCGGTCGCGTTCGCGCTGGCCAGATAATTCAGTTTCGCCAGCCGCGCCTGAACGTTTTTCACGTTCGTACCATAGTCGCCGATCTGCAAGACCATCTCCTGCGCTTCGCCGGAAAGGATCATGTCCCGTGTTACGGGGCCAAGCGCGCCGTCACGCGTCAGACCGTTTGCCTGCTGGAAGGCTTTGATGGCGGTTACCGTTGCCTTGCCCATCTCGCCGTCGGGCTTAAACGTCAGATACCCCATCCGCTTCAGCGCAATCTGACAGTCCTCAATGACCTGATTCTTGTCGCCAAGGCGATAGGCGTTGCTGACGACTTCCTCGCCGTAAAGCATTTCGAGCGTATGGTCGCCGACCTTGCCGTCCGCCGTTAACTCGTTCTTCTTTTGAAACAACTTGACAGCCGCCTCGGTCTTGTCACCAAATACGCCCTTAATGTTAGCCTTGTTGTCGAGGTAGCCGAGTTCGTAGAGGCGCTGCTGAATGCCTTCCACGTCCGGACCGGAATCGCCAAGCTGCATCACGTATACCTTGGCGTCTTCTTTCTGAAGAATATCAAAGGTCGTCTGACCGCAGATTCCGTCGTCGTCGAGGCCATTGTGCCGCTGAAACGCCTTCAGCGCGCTCTTTGTGAGCGGGCCAAAGTGTTGGGTCGGTTCATCGGAGTCCATATAGCCGAGCTCCATGAGCCGGGTTTGAATCGTACTAACAATCTCCCCATCGTCGCCTGCTTTAAGCTCCTCAGAGAGCGTAATAGCGCCTGCCTGCGGGGTTGTTGCATCCACCGCTTGCCCCGTTGTGTCCGTTGACGGGTCCGCGACGGACGCCTGCGTCTCGGGCGCGGTCTCGCTGTTGGCATAGGGGTCGATTGTGCCGCTGTCAAATGCAGCGGTCTGCGTTTCATCGCTGGCAAAGGCCGCGAGCTGCTGCTGCGCTTGGGTGTCGTCCTGTTTGCCGGGCAGCGCGATGGCCAGAATGATGGCCGTCACAAGCACGGCTCCGAGCGTGCCGCTGCCAATGAGCAGCGTGCGCGGTGGCAGCTTCATGAGATATTGATACACCCTGCGGAAGAAGAGGAAAACGGCGCGCGCAACCGTGCGCAGCACGGAGACCAGCGTCTTCTTTGCTTTTGCGGTGAAGGGTTTCACCGAAACAGCGGCACGCGTATTCTGCGCATACGTCAGGTCGTCAACCGGCTTCTCCTCGACGACAAACATCTTCTTGCAGAACTTCTTCCAGAGTCGCTTCAGTGTTTTCTTCTTTTTCTTTTTCGGCGGATAGCTCGCGCTTTTTGCATAAGCGGAAGAACCCGCGCTCTTTGCGTAGGCAGAGGGACCGGGGTTCTTGCCATCATAAGCGGAATAGTATCCCTCGTTTCTCGCATAGCCGGAAGAACCGTTCTTCTTGCCGTCGTATACGGAGGAATGCCCTGCGCCGTTTGCGGCATAGGACGAATTGGAACCTTTCGCGCTCTGCGGGTAAGACGAACGATATGCTTGCGCACCCGCTTGTTCGCGAGGCGCGCCGGAATGTGATTTCAAATGCGAATGATCGCTGGAATGCCGCTGCGCAGAATTCCCCTGCGGGCGTGCGCTATGCGCAGATTCGCCCGGTCTGGTACTTCCGCTTGCGGGTTTCCCATTTGGCGTTTGCCGCGTATAGTGATGTTCTGTCGGCACGTTCAGACTCCTTTCGGCAAGCGGAGCATCTCCGTCGCCCTGCATCCAAGTCATGGTTCATTCTGAGGATATCCAAGAGTAGCATCTGGATGATCATCCGAATTATAGCAATGAATCATGACGCTGGCTTGAACAATTCTTTAAAGAACGGATAACGAATACAGTCTTTTTCTCGCTCAACCGTCGTAGTATTCCCCACGGCGGTAATCATAAATCGCCGCGTTGTACTTTTGAAAATCTTCCAGCACGCGTCCGGTTCCGAGCGCGACGCAGGAAATCGGATCTTCCGCAATGCGGCAGGGCACGTTGGTGCGCTCCGTCACGTAGCGGTCAAACCCCGCGAGCAGCGCGCCTCCGCCGGTGACCACGATGCCCGTCTCCGCAATATCCGTCGCGAGTTCCGGCGGCGTCCGCTCAAACAGCCCGCGTACGCACTCCATAATCGCGGAGAGCGGCTCGTTCAGCGCGTCCACCATTTCGTTGGTGCCAATCGGCACCGCCTCCGGCAAACCGGTTGCGACGTTTCGCCCGCGCACCTCAATGATGCGCTGTTCCTTCTCCGCATGCGCGCGCCCGTAGGCAATCTTAATGTCCTCCGCATTGCGCTCGCCAATGTAGATGTTGTGCTTGCGCTTCATGTAGCGGCGCAGCGCTTCGTCGAACTTATCCCCCGCCATCTTGATCGAGTCCGATAGCACGGTTGCACCGTAGGCGATGACGGCGATGTCCGTCGTGCCGCCGCCGATGTCCAGCACCATGTGCCCTTTCGGTTCGTTGATGTCAATGCCCGCGCCAATGGCCGCGGCAATCGGTTCTTCAATTAAATAGGTATAGCGCGCGCCCGCTTCGTCCGAGGCTTCGATGACGCAGCGCTTTTCCGCTTCCGTTACGCCGGAAGGCACGCAGACAACCGCGCGCGGGCGATAGAGCAGCCGCGTTCCAACGACCTTTTGAAAGAAGTAGCGCAGCATCCGCGCCGTCACGTCAAAGTTGGAAATGACCCCGTCGCGCAGCGGACGGATCACCAGAATGTTTGCCGGCGCGCGGCCCATCATCTTGCGCGCATCCTCGCCAATGGCGACAATGCGTCCCGTCACCCGCTCCACCGCGACTACGGAAGGTTCCTTGAGCACGATGCCCTTGCCTTTTACGTAAACCAGCGTAGAGGACGTGCCAAGATCGATTCCAATATCGGAGGTATCAAACAAACCCATTTCCAAACCCGCTTTCGTTGCGTTATCCGGACGCATATAGCCTATGATATCAATGTATTTTACCATGCGCCTACGCCCGTGGACAATCAAACAAAGTGTGAACGGAGTATGAAGTACCGCCCGTTTTCGCGCCTTTGCATGAAAAGAACCGCCCGAAGGCGGCTCCTTTGTCAGCGCAATATGTGCCTTCCCGCACTCCTTACGCGCTCTTGGCGCAGAGTACGGCTTCCTTGAACACGCGGCCAATCGGCGCGGCAATCGCGAGATTTGCGCAGGCATTGCGGCTCGTTTGGGTCAGGTTGATGACCACGAGGTTGCTCCCCTGGAAATAGTCGACGAGCCCCGCCGCCGGATAGACCAGCAGCGACGTTCCGCCAACAATCAGCGTATCCGCACGGTGAATCTGGAGCATTGCCGCGCGCCAGACCCGCTCGTCCAGCGGCTCTTCATAGAGCACGACGTCCGGCTTGATGATTCCGCCGCAATAGCAGTGCGGAACGCCGTCCTTTTTGAGCACCTCTTCGAGCGAGTAGGCTTTGCCGCAGGCCATGCAATGGTTGCGGTACACGCTGCCGTGCAATTCCAGCACGTTTTTGCTACCCGCCTTCTGATGCAGACCGTCGATGTTCTGCGTGACCACGGCGATCAGCTTCTCCTCCGCCTCCAGCCGCGCCAGCGCGCGATGCGCATCGTTTGGCTGCGCTTTCGGGTGCAGCAGGTGCGCGCGGTAGTAAGCAAAGAACTCGTCCGGATGAGAGAGGAAGAACGTGTGGCTCAGCAGCACCTCCGGTGCATGGCCGTATTGCTTCATCGCGGCATAGACCCCGTCGCTCGACCGAAAATCGGGAATCCCGCTCTCGGTGGAAACGCCCGCGCCGCCGAGAAAAACAATGCGCTTTGAGCGCGCAAGAATCCCCCTCAGCTGTTGGAGCTGCTCCGCATATTCGCCGTTTGGTTCGGCTTTCTGCACCGGCTCCCTCGTTTGCCGAAAATGCTCTGCTAACTCGTCTTTCATATTCTCTTTTCACCAGCTGTTTGTTTTGTTATTCTTACTACTTCGATGTGAAATGAAAGAAGATACTTGTACAGACGCCGTTTTGCGTTCATTTATTGTTTCTATTATAACACACGTTCCTTGTTTGAGTATCGTTTCGCATCACATTTCACGTAGGTTTCACGAATCCGGCTGAAACGATGCGATCGGCGCCTTTTGTTTATGCCGCACCGCCATATCCTTCGAAAAGAAACCGCAATTTCGTCGAATTCGTTGCCTTTTCTTCTGGATTCGTTTGTTTTTCCTGTGATACAATACGCGTATGAAAATTCGATTTTACAACGCCAGAATCCTCCCGCTCGATGACGCCACGCCGCTTTTTACCGGTGAGCTCGTCACGGACGGCAGCCGAATCGCCGCGCTGGGCGCGGACTGTTCAACCTTTGGCCCGTTCGATCGCGAGATTGACTGCGGCGAAAACCTGCTGCTGCCGGGCTTTAAAAACGTGCACACGCACAGCGGCATGACGTTTCTGCGCTCGCTGGCGGACGATCTGCCGCTCCAGCGGTGGCTCGAAGAACAGGTTTTTCCCAAGGAAGCGCAGCTCACGCCGGAGTATGTCTACGTGCTGACCAAGCTCGCCATTCTGGAGTACCTGACCAGCGGCGTCACGATGATGTTCGACATGTACTTCTCGCGCGAGAGCGTTGCCGCCGCCGCCATCGACACCGGCTTTCGCGCCGCGCTCGTCGGCTGCGCAAACGACTTTGGCGGCACGGCGGCGGAAACGGCAGAGGAGTATGCGCACTTTTCCAAACTCGATCCCTTGATTTCCTATCGGCTGGGGTTCCACGCGGAATATACGACCTCGTATCCGCTGCTACGCGATCTGTCGGACATGGTGCACTCCATCCAACAACCGTTTTATACGCATCTCAACGAAACGCAGGCCGAGGTGGAAAGCTGTGTTGCCCGAACCGGCAAGCGCACCATTGAATACCTCGACTCACTCGGCTTGTTCGACTTTGGCGGCGGCGGCTACCACTGCGTCCATGTGTCCGAACACGAAATGGAGATCATGCAGGCGCGAAACATGCGTGTCGTCACCTGCCCCGCGTCAAATCTCAAGCTCGCAAGCGGCATTGCCCCGATCTACGAGTATCTGCAGCGCGGCATTCCTGTTGCCATCGGCACCGACGGCGCCGCGAGCAACAATTGTCTCGATCTGTTCCGCGAGATGTTTCTCGTAACCGCCCTGCAGAAGGTTCGCCACGGTGCGGACGCGGTGGATGCGAGCGCGGTGCTGCGCATGGCCTGCCGCAACGGCGCCTATGTCTGCGGGTTTGACGACTGCGACTGTCTCGCCCCCGGCAAGCAGGCGGATCTGATTCTGATCGATTTGCAGCAGCCGAACATGCAACCGCTCAACAACATTGAAAAGAACGTTGTCTACAGCGGCAGCAAGCAAAACGTCGCGCTGACCATGATCGCCGGAAAAATTCTTTACGAGCGCGGCGAGTTCCACATTGGCGACGATCCGGAGCGCATCTACCGTGAGGCAACCCGCATAGTTCGATCCATTCGATAATGCCAAGATTGGTTGCGTCGGGATCATCCCACATGGAAAGAGATACATACATGAATCGACTCAAACAAATCGCCCCGCTCTTCTCCGGCTGGGAGGAGACCCTGATCTGGTCCGTGCTGGAAGGGCACATGGGGCTTGCCCTCGTTGAACCGGAAGTCAACCCCGTTTCCGCGCAGCTGTCGGTTGGCGACATCTGTTTCTTTGCCGGGGTTCCCAGCGAATCGCTCGCCTTAACGGCAGCTTCGGACGAGCTCGTTCCGCAGAACGAAGCCTGGTGCGAGGCCATCGAGCGCGCCTGGGGTGATCGCGTGCAGAAGCGCTTGCGCTACGCCATCAAGAAGGAGCCGGATGTCTTCGACCGCGCCAAACTGCAGCGGTTCGTCGACGCGCTGCCGCCGGAATATGAGCTTAAGCTCTTCGACGCTTCCGTCTGCGCGCTGTCGCAGGCCGAGAGCTGGTCGCGCGATTTCTGCTCGTGTTTTCAGGGCATCGAAGACTTTCTAACTCGTGGGTTTGGCGCGGCGATTCTGAAAGACGGCGAACTCGTCTCCGGCGCGAGCAGCTACACCATCTACCACGGCGGAATCGAGATTGAAATCGACACCAAGCCGGAGTATCGCGGGCAGGGATTGGCAACCGTCTGCGGTGCGCGGCTGATACTGGAGGCGCTGGATCGTGGCCTCTACCCAAGCTGGGACGCGTTTGACCTGCGCTCCGTTGCGCTCGCGGAAAAGCTCGGCTATCACCTGAGTCATCCGTATGCCATCTACATGAAGAGAGCATAAGAAAAGGCCTTGATCCAATGCATGGATCAAGGCCTATTTGTTTCGAATGAGCTCAACCTACCACGGGGGCTACCTTATGCACGCCGCGCTTGGAGAACAGTCCTTTGCGCTCACGTGTTAAGAACGAAACCGTGTCCTTCATCGTCGTGCTGATGTCACGCGGATGGTACCCGAGGTCGCGCTTCGCCTTTTCGTTGGTAAAGCGCGCGTTGCTCGTGAGCGTATAGAGCGTATAGCGCGTAAAGAGCGGCGACTCATGACGAATCTTATAATACAGCTCCGCCAGCGGCGCGGTCATTTTGGCAAACCAGAGCGGCAGAACGGTTGTAATCTTGCGTCCGCCGGTGACACGGGAGAGCGTGTTGAGCAGCTCGCGAACGGGGATGTAGCGGTTCGAGAGAATGTAGCACTCGCCCTTCTTGCCCTTCTCGGTTGCGGCGATCACGCCGTCCGCAACGTCGCGCACGTCGACAAAGTCATAGCCGCCCTCAACGCAAGCGGTCAGGCTGCCGTTGAGGTAGTTGATGATCATCTGCGTCAGGTGCCCGTGGCCGTAGTCGTTCGGTCCAATGATGCCGGAGGGCTGAATCACGGTTGCGTCCAGGCCTTCCTTTGCGGCGTCGAGCACAATCTGCGTTGCGGCGGCCTTCGTCTTGGCGTAGAGGCCAATCACCGCATCGCTCTGGAACCCGTCCTGCACCTCGTGGATCACGTTGCCATGCGGCAGTTCCGGCAGCGCGTGGACGGAGCTGATGTAGACCAGCTTCTTTACGTTGTGCGCTTTGCAGAGGTCAACGACGTTCTGCGTGCCGCGCACGTTTACGTCGACCACGCGCTGGTCAAACTTCGACGCAACGGAGACAATGCCCGCGCAGTGGATCACGAAGACCTCGTCCTCGGACGTGAGCCCGTAGAAGAGCGGCTCCATGCTCGACTTATCGCGAACGTCCCCGCGAACGATGGAGACCGCGTCACCATAGAGCATCGTGATGTCCTCGCTCGGCATGGCGAACCCTCGAACGGTCTCGCCCGCCGCCAACAGCTCGCGCGCAACCGTGTTGCCAAGGTGCCCGCCAACGCCCGTAATTATATAAACTCGTTTCATACTAAATCTTGCCTGCCTTTCAATGGTTCTATCTTACGTTTCTTTTGTTACGCGGTTATTACGAAAAACCGACAATCTGTCAACAGATTTACGACTTCTTTATGAACCGATGACCAATTTCGAATAAAATGCATACGCCGGTTGCTTTTCACCGGACAAGCGCATTGTATCAAGCCATCATCAACGGATTGTCAAGGAATGTTGATGTTCACAGCCTTTTCAAATTCATCTTTCAAGAACACCAAAATCGACTCCAAAATTGGTTCCGATCCGTTTAAAACGTTGAGGGATTCTTTGCTTTCCTCTATAATAAAAACCAGATATTGTTGTAAGTGAAATTCAATCCATTCTTGGAGGCAGTGTCGTGAAGGAATCGATCTTACGTGAGCAGTATGCCGCGCGCGGCTGCTCCGAAGAAGTAAGCAGTCGGGCGGTCGCTTCCGTTGCCGCATTCGAGCAGTGGCTCTTTGCGCGCGGCTCCTCTCTCGAACAAGCGGATGTTGCTCTCGTTCGCGAGTACATTCGCGGTCTGCTTCAAGCCGGACAGAACCAACCGGAAACTTTGCTTGCGCTCGCGCGATACGTTCATTTGATCGGCCGAAACAACGTGTATCTCTACTTCACTACGTTGCTCGGCAGCGAGGGCGTGTTTGAGAGCATTCAAAAGCGTCTCGCCCTTCTTACGGAAGGTAGTGAGCAGTCGTGTCGGCACGACGAGCTGCAGCATCCGCCGCTGGGCTCGGAGCCTGACGACTTCCCGGAATTTACCAAGCAGTTGATGGAGCGACTGGAGGCGGCTCTCCCCGAGGATAAGGTGCAACGCGTGCTCGCAGGAAACCACCACGGTATCCCCGTCGCCGCCTTCGAAGACGAAATTCAATTCTACCGGCAGGCTTCATCGCTGGACGAGTACCTGAACGGTCGTCATAAGCGACAGGTCGCCAAGCTCCAGCAGCACTGCGACAGCAACACGGTTTGGTTCGAACAGATGATTACCCAAAGGGTCGTCGATTATGTTGCCGCAAATCCGGAGATTCTTTCGGCCGTGCGGACAGGCGATACCTTATATGTTACGAAAATTCCCTACCAGCCGGATGACTATCTAGCAACGGACGATCCTCTGTTGAAGCGGTACTATGCCTGTCACTGTCCGTTTGTGCGGGAGGCGATCCTTCGAGGGGAACCAGCCATATCCGCAAACTGGTGCTATTGCAGCGGCGGATTTGCAAAACACCCGTATGAGGTCATATTAGGCCGCGCACTACGTGTTACGCTATTGAAATCCGCTCTGAACGGCGATTCCGTTTGCCGGTTCGCCATCCATCTGGACGAGTCGGCAGAATAGCAGCAGTGAGCCAATCCACCGTGCCTGCCGCCTTCCAATCTGAATCACCTCAAGTCAAGCAACCCTAAAGCGCTGGTTTCGCGTGCGACTCGCAACGATATCGAAGGAGCGACATATGGATATCACCGCGTTTTCGACCTATCTCTCGTGTTTCCACCTCCCCGACTCGGAGATTGAGCAGCAGGTATCCTGTATGCTCGTTTTTGAACGCTGGCTCGCAAAACGCGGCTCTACGTTGGAAACCGCAACAATTGGTGAGATTCGTGCGTATCTGAAACGGTTGATCAAGAAAGGCAAAAACGGGATCGACGATTTGCTTCCCCTGCTGTTCTATTACGAACACTCCGACCGTATTGACCTCAATATTTATCTCAGCGATGTGATCCATGGCGGACAGGAGTACGAGGAAATTCTGGAGCGCGTGGAAAAGCTTGCAGGTTTCGACGTTGCCTGGCGGATCGAACACGAGTGTCCCCTGCCACCGCTCGGTACGGACCCTTCCTTCTTTCCGGAATACACCGGACATCTTTTGCGCAAGCTGTTTGCCATTCTGCCGGATGCGGATGTTCTTCCTGCGATTTACGACACCGAGAAGTCGCATCTCCCGATGCTCTACGAGTACAAAATCGCGCTTTTTCAGGCTGCAGGCTCAATTGACGAGTATCTTCTTGCCAGTGCCAAGCTCGAGTTGTTGCGCTTAAAAGTGCTTCAACGGGGTAATACAAAATGGAATGAAGTCTACATTACAGATGAGTTTTTGCGTCGCATTTCCCAGAATCAAGAATTGCTCTCCGGTGTTCGGCGGGGAAACCGGGTTTATGTCACAATGCAACCGGCTCAACCCGCAAAATACATCAAGGCCAAAACGCTTGAGAAAAAGCGCTATTATACATGCCACGAGCCAAATATCAACGCCGGGTTTCTAACCGGCATACCGGATGTATCCATCGTCTGGTGCGATCGCTGCGTCAGCCGTATTCGAATGAAGTATGAGTGCCTGCTTGATCGGTCGCTGACGGCGGAGCTGGTCGAGAGCGCGCTGCTGGGCGACACCGCCTGTCGCATCGCGGTGCTGCTGGAACCGGACGCGGTAACCGAATAACGCAACGGATCAAAAAAACGGAGGGGCATTTGCCCCTCCGTTTTGTTGGTTCGAATCCGCTATTCCAGCGTGATCTTGCGGCGGAATGCCTCGTCCGCGTCCTCCGGAATCTGCTCCCGGAGCACTTCGACGCCTCTGAGTTCCACGATGACCCAGTTGCCGCGCATCTTTTTGGTCAGATGCTTGGCGATCTTGATCTTCGCGAATCGTCCACCCCGTACATGGCGCTGTTCCAGCTTAATGACCAGTTCCTTGCGTTGCAGCATGATGCGTCGCATTGCCCGGATCTTCTTCTCTTCCGCAAACGGAACGTTGACCACCGTGACAATCACGTTGTAGCCCATAAACAGCAGCGCGAGCAGGATTGCCGCAGCGGCGGCAACCACGAGAGCAACGGTCACAACCACCGAGTCCCTGCCGCGCAACGAACGCGCGAAGATGTCCTGCGCGGTTACGTGCACGGTCGTGGTGGTGATATTGCCCGCGTCGTCCATCACCTCAACGAGGTAATCGCCCGGTTCCACGCCTTCCAGCGTGAGCGTTTCGCTCCACTCCTTGCCGGGCAGACGAATCGCAACCGGCTTGCCGGTGGTCGTCGGCTGAATGTCCTCTGTTGTAACAACCACGTTCCCAACTGCGGGTGTCGGCGTCGGGGTGACAGTCGCATTCGAGACGGCTTCCTCGAGAATGAACGGGCCGAAGGTTTCGTACGCGGTGATGCCAAAGGCGTTTCGCGCAAAGGCATGAATGTAATAGCTTCCCGCGCTCGAAATCACGATTGCGCCGTCGTAGTTGCGGTAGGCGCCGCTGGGCGAGGAACTCTTGCTGAGCTGATAGCCGCGCGCAACAATATTGGATTCGTTATCCGTAAAGGTGAGCGAAACCGAGATGTTCGACTGCGTCTTTGTTCCAACCCGGTATGCGCCGGAGCCAAAGTCGATCTGCGGCTTCGAGGTATCCGCGGTGGTCACGGTGTAGGTAAACGCGCGGCGGTTGCCAACCGCGTCGACGAGCGTGAACGAGTAGGTTCCGTTCTTCGTCGCGGCAAACTCCAGATTTCCGTCCGCCCGCAGCGTCGTTCCATCCGGCAGAATCAGCGAATCGTTTCCACTGCCGCCCGGGTCGGCCTGCAGCGTGAAGCTGACCAGCACATTTGCGCCGGAAATGCTCTCGCGCATCTGCGGAATCGCCGGCGCCAGTTTGTCGACGCGGGCGAGATAGCCGCCAAGCGCTGTTTCGTTTTTAAACTCGTCCCGCGCGGTGACGTAAATCGTATGCACACCGCTGGTGACGCTCATGCTGTCCCCAAGCTCCGCGGCGCCGCCGTCATACGAGTAGTAGTACGAAACGTTGGAGGCATCCGTCGCGCTGGAGGCCTGCACGATGACGTTTTGACTCGTCCAGGTGCCCGCCGTGTAGGCGCGGCCGTCTGCCGTGCGCATCGAAACGACGGAACCCGTCGGCGCGTCCTTGTCCACCTTAACCGCGCCGGAATAGCCGTAGTCGCTTGTGAGCGCGCCGTCGTAGGCCGTGACGCGGAACTTCAGCCCGTTTGTGCTCTTGAGCGTGTCCGGAATGGCGAAGTCATACTCCGTCTTGGTCAGTCCACTCGCGGCGGGCAGCCAGTCCTTGCCGTCGAAGTACTCAAGCGTGTAGGTCAGCTCATCGCCGTCGATGTCAAACCCCGTCCAGCTCACCCGAATCGGGTCCGGCGGAATCGCCTTGGTTCCCTCGGCCGGTTTCGGCACTTCAACAATCTTCGGCGCGTCGTTGACGCTGACCACGGTGACCGTTACGGTTGCGGTTTTGTTTGCCCCGTGGCCGTCCGAAACGGTATAGGTAAAGCTGTCCTTGCCCGCAAACCGGTCAACCGGCGTGTAGAGGATCTTCCCGTCGACAATCTTGGTGCTTCCGTTGCTCGCCGCGCCGACCGCCGTCAAATCGAAGTCACTGCGGCTATGCAGCACGTCGAGGTTGTTTTCCGCGTCGGTGTCCACGTCCGTATCGTTCGCAAGAACGTCAATCGTAACGGGGTCTTCGTCCGGCGTGGTGGCTTCGTCGTCCTTGGCGACGATGGAGTCGTTCACCTGCGAAATCGAAACAGAAACGCTTGCCGACTTCGTCAGTTCGCCGTCGGTCACGGTATAGGTAAAGCTGTCCGTGCCGTTGTAGTTCGCGTTCGGTAGGTAGGTAATCGCACCGCCCACAATCTTCGTGGTACCGTGCGCCGCCGTGCCGACGGAGTCGATCGTGATCTTTGCGGCGGGCGTTGCGTTGAGCGCGCTGTCGGTGTCCACGTCCGCATCGTTATCCAGCACGTCAATCGTAACCAGCGTGTCTTCCGTCGTCGTCGCGCTGTCGTTCTTCGTCGTCGGCTGGTCGTTCACCGCCGTTATCGTGAGCGAGATTGTGCCCGTATCCTTTTCACCCAGCGAATCCGTAACGGTGTAGGTAATGCTGTCCGTTCCGTTGAAATCCGCCGTCGGCGTGTAGGTAATCCGGGTTCCGCTGAGCGTATAGCTCCCGTGCGCCGGACCATCGCCCGTCGCAACTGTAACCTGAATGGAATCCTCGTTGGTCTCGATGTCCGCGTCGTTGATGAGGCTTGCGACATCCACTGTCTTTGCCGTGTCCTCCGCCGTCGTTGCACTCGTGTCGAGCGCAACCGGCGCGTCGTTGACTGCGGATACGGAGATGGAGATCGTACCAACGTCCGTCAGGTTCGTCGAATCGGACACGTAGTAGTCCACCGTAAACGAACCGTTGTAGTTCGCGCGCGGCGTGAAGGTTACGCTGCCGTTTGCGTTCGTCGTAAACGTACCCGGCAGGGACGCGACGCTGCCAACGAAGCTCTCAAAGTGCAGTGTATCGCCGATGTCGGCGTCCGTATCGTTGGTCAGCACATTGATCGTGACCGCGTGATCCTCCGTCGTGGACATCTCGTCGTCACCCGCAACCGGGTTGTCGTTTTCCGACCCGACGATGATGCTCAGCGTGCTGGAGGAGGTCAGTCCGTGACCGTCGCTCATCTCATAGGAGATGACCTGCGTGCCGACGTAGTCCTTGTTCGGCGTAAAGGTGATCGAACCGCCGGAGAAGCTCGCCGTGCCGTTCATTCCGCCCGTGAGCGCAATCTGCGTAATCGAAAACTCCGCCTTCGTGTGCTGCGGCGTTGCGAGGTTCAGCGCGGTGTCCGTGTCCACGTCCGTATCGTTATTGAGCACGTTGTAGGTAACCGCCGTATCCTCGCGCGTGGTCGTCGTGTCCGCCTTGGCAACCGGCGCGTCGTTGACCTGCTTGACCGTGACGGTCACCGTGGCTTTCGTCTTGGCCTCGCCGTCGTTGCAATAGTACTCGAAGGTGTCCGTACCGTTGAAGTCGTCAGCCGGATCATAGGTAATCACGTTGCTGGCAATCGAGATCGAGCCGTGCGCGGGTTTTTGTAGATCCGTTTCCGCGATGGAAGCGCTCAGCACCTCTGCGGTCGGATTTGCGTTGAGGCCTGCAGTCTGATCCGTGTCCTGATCGTTCGTGAGTACCGAAACCGGAACCGTTTCGTCCTCGTTGACCTCCGCCGCGTCGCTTACGGGGCTTGGCGCGTCGTTGACCTGGGTCACCGTCAGTGAAATCTTCGCCCGCGCGGTCAACCCCGCCTTGTCCGTTACGGTGTAGAAAATGCTGTCCGTGCCGTTGAAGTCTTTCGTCGGCGTGTAGGTAATCTGCGTTCCATTGACGGAGAACGTGCCGTGCGCCGGACCGTCGCCCGTTGCAACGGAAACGGTGATCACGTCACTGTTGGTCGCGATGTCCACGTCGTCAATCAACGTGGCGACGTTAACCGTCTTTGCGGTGTCTTCCGCGGTCGTCGCGGAGGTGGCCTGCGCGGTGGGCGCGTCGTTAACCGCCGCAACGTTGACCACGAACGTGACATCGGTAGATTCGGTGTCGCCGTCCGTCACGCGCAACGTGATCGTTGCCGACCCGTTCTGGTTCAGCTTCGGATCGACGGTCACCGTCCGGTTTCCGTCCGTGCTCTTTGTGATGCTAACACAGTTGCTGTCCACGAGCGTGGTGTTGGTGCTACTAACGAACGTTACGCTCAAAAGCGATGCATCCGTCTCCACGTCCGAAACAACCATGGTGCTCGTGCCGTTATCGGAATCCTCTGTCAGGCTCATGTTCGCTGGCGGCGTCGCAAACACCGGCAGGTCGTTGACACTCGCAACGTTGATTTCGTATACGCCGTCCGAGGTTCCGCCAAGTTTGTCCTCCACGGTGTACGCAACCGTCGCTTTGCCAAACCAGTTCTCCGTTGGGGTAAAGGTAATCGTGTTCCCAACGTTCGAGACTGTACCGCTGCCCGAAGTGAGCGAGTACGTCTTGAGCGTCATATCAGTCAGGTATTGCAGCGCTCCGGTCGCGAGGTTTTTGTCCGTCTCGGCGTCCACGTCCGTATCGTTCGATACCACGTTCATCGACGCGGCGTGATCCTCGTTTACGTTCGAAATGTCCTTCACGGCAACCGGGTTGTCGTTGACCGAATTGACCGTAACCGTTACCGTCGCCGTCGCGGTCAGCGCACCGTCGCTCATGGTATAGGTAAAGCTGTCCGTTCCGTTGAAGTTCGCGCTCGGCTGGTAGGTCACTCCGCTGGCGGTATATGCCGTTGTGCCGTGCGCCGCCGTGCCAACTCCGACTACCGTCTTGGTGTAAACCGGGGTTGCGTTGAGCGAGGAGTCGCTGTCCACGTCCGTATCGTTCGACAGCACGTCGATGGTCGCGAGCATATCCTCGTCGATAATTTTGCTGTCGTTGGCGGGCGTCGGCGTGTCGTTGGTCGGCGTCACCGTGAGCGTAATCTTCGCCCGCGCGGTCAAGCCCAGCTTGTCCGTTACGGTATAGAAGATACTGTCTGTGCCGTTGAAATTCGCCGTTGGCGTGTAGGTAATCTGCGTCCCGTTGACGGAGAAAGTGCCGTGCGCCGGACCGTCACCCGTTGCAACGGATACGGTGATCGCGTCGTTGTTGGGCACGATATCCACGTCGCCAATCAGAGCGGAAACGTTAACCGTCTTGGCCGTGTCCTCTGCGGTCGTCGCAGAGGTGGCCTGTGCGGTGGGTGCGTCGTTGACCGCGGTTACGCTGACAACGAACGTGATTTCGGTGTACTCGCTATTGCCGTCCGTCACGCGCAGTTTGATCGTCGCAGAACCGTTCTGGTTCAGTTTCGGATCGACGGTTATCGTGCGGTTGCCGTCCGTGCCCTTTGTGATGCTCACGCAGCTGTTGTCCACGAGCGCTGTTTTCGTGCTGCTGATGAAGGTTACGTTCAGCAACGACGCCGCGGTCTCCACGTCCGAAACCACCATTGCGCTCACGCCGTTATCGGAATCCTCCGTCAGGTTCATGTTCGCCGGCGGTGTTGCAAACACCGGCAGGTCGTTGACGCTCGCAACGTTGATTTCGTATACGCCGTCCGAGGTACCGCCGAGTTTGTCCTCCACGGTGTACGCAACCGTCGCCTTGCCAAACCAGTTCTCCGTTGGGGTAAAGGTAATCGTGTTTCCAACGTTCGAGACCGTTCCGTTGCCCGAGGTGAGCGAGTACGTCTTAAGCGTCATATCGGCCAGGTACTGCAACGCTCCGGTCGCGAGGTTAATCGACGCGCTGGTGTCCACGTCCGTATCGTTCGACACCACGTTCATCGACGCGGCGTGATCCTCATTTACGTTCGAAACGTCCTTCACGGCAACCGGGTTGTCGTTGATCGGGTTAACCGTTATGGTCACCAGCGCCTTTGTCTTGGCCTCACCGTCGTTGCAATAATACTCGAAGGTATCCGTTCCGTTGAAGTTCTCGTTGGAATCGTAAGTAACAACGTTGTTGGCGATCGAGATC
>JAYFPQ010000008.1:0-4300 GCA_034927595.1 Christensenella sp. | reverse complement strand
TCTGACCGACGCGATGTCGCAGGAACTGGAGGGGCTGAGCCTCTCGTTTGAGAGAATCAAGATCCCTTCGGCGGGGAGTACGGTATTCGAATTGCCCTCGGTAGAGGGCGGGGAGCCGGAAACGGTGAAGGAATTCACGGGCGTGATTCTCTATCATCATCCGCTGTTTGCGTATTACCGGGATAAATACGCGGGCGGCAACGAACCGCCGGATTGTGGCAGCTTCGACGGCGTGACCGGTGAGGGCGACCCCGGCGGTTCATGTGCGAAGTGTCGCTTTAACCAGTTCGGTTCGGGCGAAGGTGGCGGAAAGGCGTGTAAAAATCGCCGTCGTATCTATATCTTGCGCGAGGGTGAGGTGTTTCCGGTGCTGCTTTCACTGCCGACAGGCTCGCTTAAGGAATTCACACGGTATATTCAGCGGCTCTTAAGTCGCGGCAAGAAGTCGCTCGCCGTGGTCACGCGCTTCGCGCTCAAGAAAGCGGTGAACACGGGCGGGATCGCATACTCGCAGGCACAGTTCAACGCCGAGCGTTCATTGACCGAAACAGAGCTGACTGCGGTGTCGAACCTCGCAGCGCAGGTGAAGGAATACGCCAAGCACGCCGGCGGGTACTCTGTTGATTTGGACGAGTTTGTCGAAGTACCGACGACCCCATTCGACGCCGCGACGGGTGAGATCGTGGAACCGTAATAACATCGAGCAGGGGAGCGGGCAACCGCTCCCCGCCGATTTAGAAGAAAGGAATTTGGCATGAAATGTCAAGTGAGTTGAATTTGGGACCACCCGAAGGAACAACAGGGCGACCTCGCATCCTGCTTCTGGGAAGCACCGACCGTCCTATGGTTTTCGTCTGCTCTCCGTTCGCGGGCTGTGTGCGGGAAAACATACAAAACGCGCGTCGATATTCCCGTTTTACGTATTTGAGCGGATATATGCCGATCACGCCGCACCTGATGTTCCCGCGCTATCTGGATGATACGCAGACAAAAGAACGACAGGACGGGATGGAAATGGGACTCCGCCTCCTTGACCTCTGTGAGGAGATTTGGGTGTTTGGCGATATCTATAGCTCCGGCATGCAGCGAGAAATGACGCACGCACTGGGAGTGCATATGACGATCCGATTCTTTGACCGGGATTGCAAAGAATACAAGAATCGGAACAATTTTGAAAAACAAACAGAGGCAAGCGTATGACTGATTTTCAGCAAATTCGGAATGCCGTGCAAATCGAAGAGGTTGCCAAGTGGCTGGGAATCGAGGTTCATGGCGGGAAGGCACGATGCCCGTTTCACAACGATCAAACGCCATCCCTTTCGTTCAAGGACGGGCGGTTCAAGTGCTTTGGCTGCAACGAATCCGGCGATGCGATCGATCTGGTTGCCAAGCTTCGGCATGTCAGTACGGTTGAAGCGGCGAATCTGATCTGCGAGACGTTTCACCTGAATAGCACCCCTGAATCGACGCGGAAGAAGAAGCCGCAGGAGCTTACGAGCATTGGAGAGTATATCCAGAGCGTGATAGAAACGTTCGCTATATCGCCGCGCGCACAGATGTACTTGCAGGGAAGAGGGTTTACCGGCGAAAGCATGCTGAGGTTTCGGTTCGGGTTTGACGCAAAGCGAAACGCGATCGTTATCCCATATGGTGAGAAAACAGATTACTACACCTCTCGGAGCATCTCCGAGAAGCGGTTCTTCAAACCTCGTTCCGAGGACGTGGGGCCGGAGCCTCTGTTTTATGAAGAATCACTAGACCAGGGCGAGCCGGTCTTCGTCGTGGAGAGCGCGTTCTGCGCATTGTCGATCCTACAGGAGGGCGGTCATGCCGTCGCTGTTTGCGGAACGGGAACCCGGAAACTGATCGACGCGCTCAAAGCGCGGGGGAAAAGACCGCCGCTCATCGTGTGCATGGATCGGGACGACGCTGGCAAAGAAGCGGCGAAAAAGCTCTGCGAGCAGCTCGAAGCGTTAGGCGTTCCGAATATTCGTTTGACGACACCTGAGGGATACAAAGATCCGAATGAGTTGCTCGCCGGCGACCCAGAATTGTTTCGGAAGTGGCTGGCGGACTGCGTAGAACAGGCGAGGAAGCTAGCGAAGTTCGAGCGAAGCGATCCATCGGAGAAAAACTCCAGCAGACGCTCTCTAGATGCATTACACCCGGAACGAAACCCACGTTATCCGAATACGGACATCGGCAACAGTCGACTTTTTTCGGACTATTACTGTCGGGTCGCCCGATATGTTCCGGAGCGAAAGCTCTGGTACATCTTCAGTGGCAAACGCTGGGAACCCGACGTCGGCGGGTTGAAAGCAATGGAACTCTGCAAAACACTCGCCGACGAGCTTATGGTGTACGCGCTGAACATCGAGGATGAACAGACGCGGAAGGAGTACATCGATCAATGTAAAAAGTGGCAGGTACGCAGGAACCGGGAAACGATCCTTAAGGACGCGCAGGGCGTATATCCGATCCCTATGGAGGCGTTCGACGCCGACCCGTTTCTGTTCAACTGCCAAAATGGGACGATGCACCTGTGGGATAAGCAGTTCCTTCCGCACAATCCGGAGGAAAAACTCACAAAGATTTCGGGCGTTTTGTACGATCCAATGGCGCGTTGCGAGCGGTTCGACGCGTTTGTGGACGAAATCATGAGCGGTGACGAGGCCAGAGCGCGGTTTCTCCAGTGCGCGCTGGGTTATGCGCTGAGCGGAGATACACGTTTTGAGTGCCTCTTTATCCTGTACGGTGCGACGACACGCAACGGAAAAGGGACGCTCATGGAGAGCGTGCTTCGGGTCATGGGCGATTACGGAAGTACGGTGCGCCCGGAGACGATCAGTATGAAACAAAACGTCAGCAGCCAGAACCCAACGGAAGATATCGCACGGTTAACGGGGATTCGTTTCGCCAACATCTCGGAGCCGAGCAGGGGGCTATTGCTCAACGCCGCGCAGGTGAAGAGCATGACGGGAAACGATACGCTCAACGCACGGTTTCTGCACGAAAACAGCTTCGATTTTCAGCCGCAGTTCAAGATCTACATGAACACGAACTATCTGCCGGTGGTGACCGATATGACGCTCTTTTCCAGCGGCAGAATCATGATCATTCCGTTCGAGCGCCATTTCGAAGAAAACCAACAGGACAAAACGCTGAAACATTTATTTTTTCAACCGCGCAATCAAAGTGCGATCCTGAACTGGCTGCTGGAAGGGTATCGCGCGCTGGAAGCCGAAGGGTTGGCCATGCCGGATTCGGTGCGCTTCGCAACCGAGCGATATCGGCACGAGAGCGATAAGGTCGGGCTGTTTATCGAGGACGAAATGGAACCAATCCCGAACGCGGAGGAGCGGACCTCGGCGGTGTACGACCGTTACAAGAAATGGTGCGACGCGAACGGATGCTTCCCTGAAAACACACGAAACTTCAAGCAGATTCTAGCGATGTACGGACGTGTGGAACGGAAGCGACCGCATGCGGGGGGAAGCGAAACGACAATGTTCCTAGGGTTCCGCCTGCGGTTCGACATGGGTGGATTTACCGAATACAAGGGCAAAATTCCATTTGATTAACCTCTTTGTCGCAGATGTCGCAGGTAAAATGGGTAATATGTAAAAAACGCTATATATAGGGAATTAACCAAAAAACCTGCGACAAGATGCGACGAACCTAAAAACGCCCGATTTTCGGGCTTTTTTGTAAAAGGCACAGAAAGGAGCAAACAGCGAACATGCTGGAAAAAGATATCACCGCAGCGATTATGCGGGTTTTAAAGATGGTTCCGCGATGCTTCGCGTGGAAAGAGCATGGCGGCATGTACGGGACGGCGGGCATTCCCGATGTGATCTGCTGTCTGGACGGCCGATTCTTTGCCTTTGAGGTGAAGACGCCGGAGGGCGCTGTCACAAAGCTGCAGGAGCGCACGATTCACAGGATTAAGGTTGCCGGCGGCCACGCGTATGTGGTTCGGTCGGTGGACGATGTGAAAGCCGTACTGTGGGCATATGCGGGAATCGACATTTGAAAAAGGAGGGTTCATATGAGCACCAAGGATTACCTTTCGCAGGCATACCGTATTGACCAGCGGATCAACAGCAAGCTGGCTCAGGTGATGTCCCTGCGTGACCTGTTGGGTAAGGCGACCGGTACGTTGTCCGGCGCGCCGAAAGCCGCGACACCCAATCCGCACACCATGGAGGATACCATCGCCAAGATGGTGGACTTGGAAAATGAGATCAACGAAGACATTGACACGCTGGTCGATCTCAAGGCGGAGATCATGCGGCGTATA
>JAYFPQ010000029.1:0-39736 GCA_034927595.1 Christensenella sp. | reverse complement strand
GAGCCGCCGCAGCCGAAAACGTAGGGTTGCGCCGGCCAATGGGTGCGATTGGGAACGAGCGCGCCTGCCGTGTTTGCAAAGGGGATTTTACCGCGTCCAATCGCAGCGGGCAATTTGACCGAGAGCCTGTGATTTTCCTTGTAAATAGAAAAGGAGATATTCCACATGTTCAAACGTATCTTACTCGTTGCACTTTCTGTTTTATTCGCGTTGAGCGTCTTTGGCTGCGCAAAACCCACTGCCGCACCCGAACCGACCGCCGAAGCGCCGGCGCCCGTCGCCGTTGACACGCAGGTTCCGGAGGCAACCGCCACCATGACGGCGGAAAGCGAAGGCCTCGGCATCGTCATCCTGAAGGAACAGGACGACGCAATGATCAACAACTACACCGTCATCGCGGTCAACGAAGCGGCGCCCTTTAAGGATGCGGACGGCAAAGCCGTGTCCGGCGTGGCCATCAACACCGTCGGCGCAAAGGCGCTGATCGACTGGCTGCTGAGCCAGGAAGCGTCGGATCTGATTGCGCAGTATGGCGTAAAGGAATATGGCGAAGCACTGTTCTCGCTCAAGGCGGATAAACCCGTCTCCACGGCGGAGATTCCGAAGGCAACCGACGCAACCAAGACCATTCGCCTGTCCACGACGACCTCCGTCAACGACAGCGGACTGCTTGCCTACCTGCTGCCGACGTTTGAAGCGAAGTATGGCTACAAGGTGGAGGTTGCCTCCGCCGGAACCGGCAAGGCGATTGCCGCCGCGACCATGGGCAACGCGGATCTGATCCTCGTGCACAGCAAGTCGCAGGAGGAGCCGTTCGTGACGGACGGTTACGCCAAGCTGCTGGACGGTTACGCCAGTGAGCGGCTCACGTTTATGTACAACTACTTTGTGCTGATTGGGCCGAAAAGCGACCCCGCGAAGTGCGCCGAAGCGGCGGACGTCAAGGAAGCGTTCTCGCGCATTGCTGAGGGAAAATATCCGTTCGTCTCCCGTGGTGACAAGAGCGGCACGCATACGAAGGAAGTCTCCCTCTGGCCGGAAGCGCTGGGCATTACGACGGACGCGGCGAGTGTTGCATCCTACAGCGAGTGGTACCTTTCCAGCAACGCGGGCATGGGCGTGTGTCTGACCATGGCGAACGAAATGGACGCTTACATCCTCTCGGACAAGGCGACCTTCCTGGCCTTTGAAGCGAACGGCGGCATAGTCGAATAGCGACATGGGCAGCGCATTGGAACGCGCGTTTCGCCTGCTGTTTGCGGGCGATCCGCAGATATTGAGCATTCTGTCTGTCACGCTGAAGATGACGCTCTTCAGCTCCGTTACGGCGCTCCTGTTGGGGGCGCCGTTTGGCGTTTTTCTCGCGAGCGCGCGCTTTCCCGGTCGACGGGCGCTGATTTTGATCAATCGAACGCTCATGGGCCTGCCGCCCGTGGTCTGCGGGCTGCTTTGCTATCTGCTGTTCTCCGGCGTCGGCCCGCTGCGGGGGCTGAAACTGCTCTTTACGGTCACGGGCATGATTATTGCTCAGGTGCTGCTGATTACGCCGGTCGTCGCGGGGAGCATGGAGACCGCGCTCTCCGCCTATGTGGGCGAGATTCGCGAAACCGCGCGCGGGCTTGGGCTTTCGCGCGGAAAGACATTTCTGTTGACGCTGGGCGAGAGCAAATACGCGCTGTTTTCGACCTACCTGCTCGGCTTTGGGCGCGCAATGGCAGAGGTCGGCGCGGTGTCGATGGTCGGCGGGGCGATTGCCTACAAAACGAACGTGATGACCACCGCGATTATGCAGTACACCAACATTGGCGATTTCTCGTTTGCGCTCGCGCTGGGCGTGCTGCTGCTGCTACTTTCGCTGCTCGTCAACGTGCTGGCGCAGCTCCTGCAAAGGAGCGTCGTTGTATGATTGAGATTCGAGGGCTAAAGCAGTTCTACGGAGAGCGCTGCGTGCTCGACATCCCCGAACTGACCATCGCGCGGGGCGAGTCGCTCGCGCTCATCGGCCCGAACGGCTGCGGAAAGACGACGCTGCTTCGGCTGCTCGCGGGTACGCTCAAGCCGGACATGGGTACCGTCTCTACGGGCGATCTGCCGCGCGGGGCAATCGGCTCTCTGCCGCAAAAGCCGTATGCGTTTGACCTAAGCGTACAAAGAAACGTGGAACTCTCGCTTTCGGGGGAACGAAACCGAGAACGCCTCGCGCTGGCTGCGCTGGAACGCGTCGGGCTCACGCACCTGCGGCACGCGCGGGGGAACCGTCTTTCCGGCGGCGAACTGCAACGCATGGCGCTTGCACGGGTGCTCGTCAAACCACGGGAGTTGCTGCTGCTGGACGAGCCGACCGCCAGCGCGGATATTCTCGCAATCGATCAGATTGAGCGCGCGCTGGAGGCGTATCGGGCCGAGACGGGCTGTACGCTCGTGTTTTCCTCGCATGCGCCGTCCCAGGCGCTGCGGCTTTCCGGGCGCGTTCTCGCGCTGGATGCAGGCCGTATCGGGGAACTGGGGGAGACGGATGAGGTGTTGCATTCCCCGCAGGCGGAGAGTACGCGCGCGTTTCTGGAACACTGGAAAATCTGATTCCATCAAAAAACACAGCGCCGCGAGAAACACTCGCGGCGCTGTCTGTTGCGTCGATTTTTTGCTACTTTGCGAACTTCTGATAGAGCCGACCAAAGCCGGGCAGCGCGTTGACAATGGTTTCGTAGGCTACGCAGTAGGCAACCCGTACATAGCCGGGGCAGCCGAAGCTTCTTCCGGAGACAATCAGGATGTCCTCCGCCTTGGCGGCCTCCGAAAACGCGTCCCCGTCCCCGCCGGGCGCTTTGAGAAACAGATAGAACGCGCCGTCCGGCGGCATGCACTCATAACCAAACGACGCAAGTCCGTTGTAGAGCGCGTCCCGATTGCGGCGATAGCTCGAAAGATCCGGCATCAGATTCTGCTTTGCGCAGGCCGCGACAACCTTTTGCAGCAGCGACGGCGCGCAGACGTAGCCCATCATGCGCGCGGCGCCCGCGATGGCGTCGAAAATGTCGTCAAAGCTCGGCATGGCGTTGCCAACGAGCACGTAGCCGATGCGGTCGCCCGGAATCGACAGGCTCTTGGAGTAGGAGTAGGAGATAATCGCCGCGTCGTACAGCTCGGTGACGAGCGGAAGCGCGACGCCGGTGTAGTTGAGCTCACGGTACGGCTCGTCCGAAATCAGGTAGATCGGGTGACCGAACTCCGCGCTCTTGTTTCGCAGCATGTCCGCCAGCGCTTTGAGCGTTTCTTCGGAATAGATCACGCCGGAGGTGTTGTTCGGCGAGTTGATCACGACGCCCTGCGTATGCGAATTCAACTTGGCTTCCAGCGCGGAAAAATCGATCTGAAAGTGCTGTAAGTCGGGCTCGACGACGACGAGCTTTCCGCCCGCCGCGGAAGCAAACCCGCTGTATTCGGGAAAGAACGGCGCGAACGCGACGAACTCCGTCTGGTCGTCGATCGTCAGAGCGCGAAAGATCGAGGCCAGCGCCGCCGCCGCGCCGCAGGTAATGTAGAGGTTGCGGCGGGTAAAGGACGTGCCAAAGCGCCGGTTCAGGTTTTCGGCAATCGCGTCCCGCGTTTCGTTTGCGCCGGGCGCGCTCGTGTAGCTATGCAGCGCAAATGGGTCGCACTCCGAGAGCAGGCGAATCATCTCCCGCGTCATTTCGGCGGGCGGGGGAACGGAGGGGTTGCCGAGCGAAAAGTCGTAAACGTTCGCCTCGCCGACTTCGGCGGCGCGCTTGCGCCCGAACTCAAAGAGCTCGCGAATGGCGGAACGAACGCGCCCCGCGTTGAGCATTTCTTTCGATACCATGTGTTTCCTCCCTGTTGATCAACCGCCTTTGCGGAGAACGAATTAGCCTTCGAACGCGTAGCCCGCGTCGAACGCGAGAATGTTGAGCGCGAGCACCTTTTGCGGAACCGACGCCGCGAGCGCGGCTTTCCAGTCGATTGCTTCCAGCGAAAACGCGCGAACGAGCGCGCCGAGCAGCACAATATTTGTGCAGCGAATGTTGCCGAGCGACTTTGCGATTTCGCTCGCTGGAATCAGGCGAACGGAGAACGCGCGGCGCATCTCTTCTACCGTGTTCTGCGGATACTCCGCCGCTCCGCTCGAAACGGGCAGCGGCATAATCTCGTAGTCGTTGATCAGCGCGGTGCCGCCGGGCTTAAGCAAGTCCGCGTAGCGCGCCGCTTCCAGCTTTTCGAAGGCAACGAGCACGTCCGCCTCGCCGCGGCCAATGATCGGCGAATAGACCTTCTCGCCGTAGCGCACCTGCGTGGAGACCGAGCCGCCGCGCTGCGCCATGCCGTGCACTTCGCTCATCTTCACGTCGTAGCCTGCCGAAACAAGGCCGGACGTGAGAACCTTGCTCATCAATATCGTGCCCTGTCCGCCAACGCCGCAGAGCAGAATGCTTTTTCCGGAAAAGTTTGCCATGTTGCTCACGCTCCCTTCTGCGAGTCGCCGAGGCGCGAAATTGCGCCAAAGGGACAGGCCTGCGCGCAGACCCGGCAGCCGACGCAGAGCGTTGGATCAATCTCCGTCTTGCCGTCGCGCATGTGCAGCGCGGGGCAGGCGACCTTGAGGCAGATTTTGCAGCCGCGGCACTTCTCGCGGTCGACCTCGCATTTGCCGATGTCGTGCTTCATGCGCTTGATCAGCAGGCACGGCCGCCGCGCGATGATTGCCGCTGGAACCTCGCTGGCAAGTGCGTTGTCCACGGCCTTTTGCATGGCGGAAATATCCTGCGGGTCGACGATGATTACGTTCTGGTAGCCAAAGCTCTTCAGCACGTCCTCAATTGCAATCTTCGCGGCAATTTCGCCGCTGAGTGCAAAGCCCGTGCCGGGGTTATCCTGATGCCCCGTCATGCCGGTAATCGAGTTGTCGAGCACGCAGGGGATCATGTTTCCTTTGTTGTAAAGAATCTCAACCGCGCCGGTGAGCCCGCTGTGGAAAAACGTCGAGTCGCCAACCACGCCAAAGACCTTTTTATCGGTTACGCCCTGCATCTGGAATGCCTTTGCCATACCCATACCCAGCGTAAAACCGCCGCCCATATCGGCGCAGGTATCCATCGCCGAAAGCGGCGCGGCAAAGCCGAGCGTATAGCAGCCAATGTCGCCGGAGATGACATAATGCTTCTGCTTGCTCAGCACGTAGAAGAATCCGCGATGCGGGCAGCCCGGGCAGAGCGCGGGCGGGCGCGCGACCATCTTGACGTCGAGCTGGGCGGTTTCCGGCTCCTCGCCGAACACGCCGTGGCGAACGACTTCCGGGTTGAGCTCAAACAGGTTCGGAATCGCGCTCTTGCCGATACAGGCGATGCCCGCGGCCTTGATCTGCTCCTCCATAAACGGTTCAAGCTCTTCCACAATATAGAGCGTCTCCACCTTCGAGGCGAAGTCGCGAATCAAATCCATCGGCAGCGGCCAGCTAAAGCCAAGCTTGAGGAAGGACGTATCCGCCGGGAACACCTCTTTGGCGTACTGGTAGGCCACGGAGGCAGAGATGACCCCGACCTTCGAGCCGTTGAGCTCCATGGTGTTCAGCGGGCTGGTGTTGGCGTATGCTTCGAGTTGCTTGAGCTTTTCTTCGAGCTGCGGGTGATGCTGACGCGCAAACCCCGGCGCGCAGTTGTATTTTGGAATGTTGCGCACGTACCGTGCGGGCGTCTGCTCCTCGCGTTCGCCGAGCGAAACGAGGCTCTTGCTGTGGCTGATGCGCGTGGTTACGCGAAACAGCACGGGAATTTCAAACCGCTCGGAGATGGCGTAGGCTTCCTTCATGAAGTCCTTGCATTCCTGCGAGTCGGACGGTTCAATGAGCGGAATCTTGGCAAACTGCGCATAACGGCGGTTGTCCTGCTCGTTCTGCGAGGAGTGCATGTCCGGATCGTCTGCGCTGACGAGCACGAACCCCGCGCCAACGCCGTTGTACGCGGCGGTAAAGACGAGGTCGGCGGCAACGTTGAGTCCAACGTGCTTCATCGCGGTCAGCGAGCGGGAGTTTGCGATGCACGCACCGTAGGCAACCTCGGCGGCGACCTTTTCGTTTGGCGCCCATTCGGCGTAGAGCACATCCTTGTACTGCGCGAGATTTTCAAAGATTTCGGTGCTTGGGGTTCCGGGATAGGCGGAGCAGACGGTTACGCCCGCTTCGTATGCGCCGCGCGCAATGGCCTCGTTGCCGGTCAGCAACACACGGTTCGGGTCCTTCATGCCTGCTTGCCTCCATCTACCGCAATCGCGCCGAGCGCGAGAGAAGTCAGTTTTGCGTCCGCCGGGTCCGCGCGGGACACGAGGACAATTGGGCAGCGCGCGCCCATCACAAGCCCCGCCGAACGGGCTTTTGCAAAGTAGACGAGCGACTTGCCAAAGCAGTTGCCCGTTTCGTAATTCGGCATCAACAGCAGATCCGCATCTCCCGCGCCGGGAGCTGAATACTTCTTATGCGCGCAGGCGGCGGGGCTGATGGCAAGGTCGAGCGCGACCGGGCCGAACACCGTCATGTGGTAGCTGGACCAGTCCAGATCGGCGAGGGCCTTTGCGTCCGTGGTCGAGGGAATCTTTTCGCTGACCACTTCGCTGCCGCTCAGACACGCTGCGTTTATGGTATTATACCCGATCATATATAAAAGTCGAGCGGCATTTTCGAGAATCACGCGCTTTTTTTCGAAATCCGGCGCGGGGTTCATCGCCCCGTCCGTGAGGAAGAGCAGCTTGTGATAAGTCGGGAACTCAAAGAGCATCACGTGCGAGAGCAGCGCGCCGCGCATGAGCTCGGAGTGCACCACCGCGCGCAGGAAGATCGTCGTGTTGAGAATCCCCTTCATGAGGTAGTCCGCCTCGCCGTTTGCGACGGCGGCCACCGCCGCGCGCGCGCAGGCTTCGTCGCTGCCGTCCTCCGGTTCGACGATGGTAAAGCCGGTTTCGCCCGACCCGAGGGCGGCGAGGATTTCGCGAATGCGGGCGGCCTTGCCAAAGAGCAGCGCGTTGCAGATGCCCTGCTCGCGAGCCGCGATGACGGACTGGAGCACATCCTCGTCGTGCGCGCTGGCAACCGCGACGCGGAGGTTCAGCCCTCTCGCCCGCTCGACGAATTCATTTAAGGTATGGTTCATGCGTGGGGTTCTCCTTTATTTTGATCCAGTCAAAGATTCGTTAGTTATTTTCCGGGATAGACCTTCAGCGGCCCGCCGTTCAGCGCGCGGAGCGCGCCCTGCGCGAGCGCGACCATCTCGAGCTCGCCGGGGAAGCGCAGAATCGGGGCGATCTTTTCCACATACTGGGAAATCTCGTCGCAGAAGCGCCTGGAATGCGCAATCCCGCCCGTGAGTACGATGGCGTCCACGTCAAAATGCAGCACCGCCGCCATGGAACCGATGTCCTTGGCGAGCTGATACGCCATGGCGCGGAAGATGCACTTTGCCTCTTCGTCTCCCGCGAGCATGCGATCCTCGACGTCGCGGAAGTCGTGCGTGCCGAGGTAGGAGCAAACGCCGCTTTCAAACGAGAGCGTATGCTTAATCTCCTGCCGCGTCGGGCCGGAGAAACAGTAATTCACCAGCGCGCTGACCGGCAGCGAACCGCCGCGGTCGAGCGAGAAACCGCCTTCGTCGCGGACGTTGAACACATCGATGGCGCGGCCCCTTTGGTGCGCCGCGGTCGAAACGCCGCCGCCCATATGCGTCACGATCAGGTTGATGTCCTCATAGGTTTTGCCGAGCCGTTCGGCAACCTTTCGCGCAACCGCCTTTTGGTTGAGCGCATGGAAAAAGCTTTCGCGCTCCATGCCCTTAAAGCCGGAGATGCGCGCAATCGGCGCGAGCTCGTCCACGGACGGCGGGTCGACGATGTAGGCGGGGATGCCCGCTTCGTCCGCGATGGAACGCGCAATGACGGAGCCGAGAGAGGAGGCGTGCTCGCCATACGGCGGGTGATACACGTCCTGAATTACCGCGTCGGTGATTTCGTAGGTGCCGGACTCAATGTGCCGCAGCAACCCTCCGCGGCTGCAGACCGCGTCGAGGTCGGCGGGGGTAAGTCCCGCGCGCTGCAGCGCGCCGCGAACGAGCGTTTCCCGCATGGGGAGCTGTTCGAGAATGGAGGAAAAACCGGAGAGTTCCTCCTGCGAGTGAGCAATTTTTTCGGAGTAAATCTCCGTTTCGTTTTCAAAGACGGCGACTTTGGTGGAGGTTGCGCCGGGATTGATGATAAAAAGCTTCATCGGGTAGCCTCCTAGCTTAGATTGCGAACGATTCGCTAATGGTATCCTAGTCTCTGCGGAGGCCACCTGTCAATTCGACACGAACAAATATATAGTATATTTATTCAGTGCTGGAACATCGATTAAACGGCGCTTTCGATTCCAATTATATATCAAAATTCGAAGAGTATGCATAAAAAATATTATAATGGCCGAATAAGCGCGATTCCTCGCTTCGGCACGATTTGCGCAGGCGTTTGAATCAGGAAAGCGGGACTGTTTCGCGGAAATCTTCACGGAAATGGAGACTTTCTGGGTACAATTTTCGTTGCGCTTGCCAGATTACGCGCTTACGTGTATTATATGTTTCATACACCGGAACAACAGAAAGGGAGATACGGCATGTATCGAATCCTGATTGTCGAGGACGACGAGATCATTGCCAGCGAAGTGGCAAAGAGCCTGAACAGCTGGGGGTTTGACGCGGTGATTGCGCAAGATTTTGCGCGAATTGACGAGGAGTTTGCCCGGCTCGATCCGCAGCTTGTGATCATGGACATTTCGCTGCCCTATTACAATGGTTACTACTGGTGCGAGCGAATTCGCCGCAGCTCCAAGGCGCCAATCGTATTCCTTTCCTCGCGTGCGGACACGGCGGACGTGGTCATGGCGGTCAACATGGGCGGGGACGACTACATTGCCAAGCCCGTCGATCCGGAGCTGCTCATCGCCAAGGTGCAAGCGGTGCTCCGCCGCGCCTACGACTACGAAGCGTCGGCAAGGGCGCGCTTCTGCGGCGCGGAGTTTGACGCGGGCGCTTCCTGCCTGCTCGCGGGCGGCGCGCGCTGCGAACTGACCAAGAACGAAAGCCGAATCTTGACCGCGCTGCTGGAGCGCCGGGGAAGCATCGTCAGCCGCGAAGAGCTGATGCTTCGTCTCTGGGACAGCGACGAGTTTGTGGACGACAACACGTTGACGGTCAACGTCAACCGCCTGCGAAAGACGTTGGCGGATGCGGGGCTGGCCGACTGCGTTAAGACGCACAAAGGGCAGGGATACTCGATTGACGCGTAGGAAATCGACGCGTCGAATTGGAACGAGGGGGAGGCGGACGAAACATGCGTAAACTGCTGGACTATCTCAAGTCGCGCCAGTCCGTTGTTTGGCTCTATCTGCTTTCGATTGGAATCATTCGCCTGCTTGGCTACCTTGCCCAGCAGGATTCCGTCTACGTTCGATACGAAACGATCCTCATCAGCTTTGTGTTCGTCTGCGTTCTGCTTGCGGACGGTGTGCGATACCGCCGGAAACGCCGCCAGCTGGCGCAGATTCACGAGCGGACGGAACTATTGCCGCACGATCTGCCGGACGCGCTGGACGGTCTATGCGCGGACTACGAGGCGCTGATTCGCGTTTTGTCGCAGGAGAACGAGCGGCTCCGCGCGGATAACCTGAGCCAACTGGAGGAACAGAAGGAGTATTACACGCTTTGGGTGCACCAGATCAAGACGCCGATCTCCGCCATGCGGCTGCTGCTCGACGCAAAGGACGACGAAAGCGCCCGCCTGCTCAAGCAGGAGCTCTTCAAGGTGGATCAATACGCCGACCTCGCGCTCAAGTTTGTCAAGCTTGGCGACATTTCGAGCGATCTGGTCGTCGAGCGCTGCGACCTCAACGAGATTGCCCGCGCGGCGGTGAAAAAATATTCGCTGCTGTTCGTCTACAACCGGCTCTCGATTCAGATTGAACCGCTCGCCCAGGACATTCCGAGCGACGCGATGTGGCTGGGGTTCATCCTGGGGCAACTGCTCTCCAACAGTGTGAAATACACACGAACCGGCGGCATTCGAATCTATATGGAAGGCGCCGCGCTCCTTGTCGAGGATACGGGAATCGGCATCCGCAAGGAGGACCTGCCGCGCATCTTCGAAAAAGGGTATACGGGCTACAACGGGCGCATGGACACCCGCGCGAGTGGAATCGGCCTCTACCTGGTCAAGCGCGCGGCGGACGGGCTGGGGATTTCGGTCTCGGTTACCTCCGAGGTGGGCAAGGGAACGCGCGTGTCGCTGCGGTTTCCCGCCTACGACGAGTTTGAGCATATGTGACAAATTGGTAAGGTTTGCGCCGGAGATCGTAAGGCCATTCGATGGCAGGCGGTCTCCGCTTTTCGTAAAATAGCGGCATCAAGTAAAATTAACGGAGGGTATTCCATGTCGCTTCTACAGGTCAAGGGACTGGGAAAGGTCTATAACACAAAACTCGGCATGCGCCAGTGCGTCGCGCTGAAAAACGTCAGCTTCGAGGTCATCGAGGGCGAGTTCGTCGCCATCATGGGCGCAAGCGGCAGCGGCAAAACGACGCTGCTTAACATTCTTGCTTCGCTGGATAAGCCGACCACGGGGGACGTGCTGCTCGACGGCGCGAGCTTCGGGGCAATTCCGGATCGCGAGCTTTCGGAGTTTCGCCGCAAGCACCTCGGCTTCGTCTTTCAGGATTTTAACCTGCTGGACACCTTTACGCTCAAGGACAACATTCTGCTGCCGCTCGTGCTCATGCAGACCCCACTCAAGGAGATGGAAGAGCGCGTGTTCCCCATTGCGCGCAAGCTCGGCATTTCGCAGCTGCTCAACAAATACCCCTACGAGGTGTCCGGCGGTGAAAAGCAGCGCGCGGCCATTGCGCGCGCGGTGATCACCGAACCGCGGATTCTGCTGGCGGACGAGCCGACCGGCGCGCTGGACAGCAAGGCGTCCGCGAGCCTTTTAAACCAGTTTGCGGATCTGCACGCGGTCGGCAAGACGATCCTGATGGTCACCCACAGCGCCATGGCGGCGAGCTTTGCCTCGCGCGTGCTGTTTATCTCCGACGGCGTGCTGTTTTCGCAGCTCTACCGCGGCGAGGACAACAACCGCGCCTTCTTCGACCGCATTGTCGCCAACCTGTCGATTCTGGGAGGTGGGGACATTGCGTAAGCTGTTCTACTTTCGCCTTGCGCTGAGCAACGTGCGCCGGAACAAGCTGACGTATGTTCCGTATCTCATCGCGACGGCGGTCATGAGCGGTGTGTTTCTGCTCATCTCCGGCCTGTTGTTCTCCGAGGGAATGGCGAATACGCCAAACGGCGATACCGCAAAGGCTCTCTTTGCGTTCGGGCTCGTGGTGTTTGCGCTGTTTACCGTGCTCTTTATGCTCTACATCAACAACTTTCTGATCAAACGTAGAAAGAAGGAGTTCGGGCTCTACGGCATCCTCGGGCTGGACAAGCGGCACGTCGGGCGCGTGCTCATTTGGGAGAACCTGTTCGTGATTGGCGGCGGGATTCTGATTGGCTGTGCAATCGCGCTGGTCTTTGGACGCTTGCTGTTTCTGGTGCTCATGAAGCTGATTCATGTTGCGGCGGGCAGCACGTTTGTGATCTCGTTGAGAGCCTACCTCATCATGCTGGTACTGTTCTTTATCGTGTTTTTGATTACGACGATCACAAACATCATCCGTGTGCACATGGCAAACCCGATTGCGCTGCTCTCCAGCGAAAAGCGCGGCGAAACCGACAAGAAGGGCATTCTACCGCTGGCGTTGCTCGGATTTTTGATGCTCGGCGGCGCGTATTACTACGCCTGGACGACGGTGATTCCGGGTATTGCACTGGGCGTTTTCTTTCCGCTGGCGATTGTGGTCATCATCGCGACGTTCCTGCTCTTTCTTTGCGGCAGCATCGTCGTGCTCAAGCTGCTGCGCATGAAGAAGAGCCTCTATTATCAGCCGAATCATTTCGTCACCATCTCCGGCATGTTCCACCGCATGCGCCAGAATGCGCGCGGACTTGCGACGATCTGCATTCTTTCGACCATGCTGGTGGTCACCGTCTCCGGCACGCTTTCGCTCTATCTGGGGCGCGAGGAGATGACCAAGGGCATGTATCCCTTCGACGCACAGGTCTATGTGACAAAAAGCGCAACGGAGCAGCAAATCATCAACTACGACGGCACGCTGAACAGCCTCGCCGCGCAAAACAACGTGACGCTCAGCGCGGATCGGAACAAACTCATCACCGAGTTGCCGGAAGGTGAGGAAATCTACCGGAACAATTATGTTTGGAAAGAGAGCGAATTCGTCGATGTTCCGACGCTGATCTATTACGACGGCAGCTTTCGCTTCGACGTCTCCGGCACGGAGGACAACTGCCTCGCGTTCATTCAGGCCATTCGGGACCACTACAGCGAGTCGTTCGCCGACACGCCGAAGTTGATCGCTTCGGACATCTTTACGACGCGTGTGCAGGGGTATGGATTCTACGGCGGGCTACTGTTCCTAGGCGCGTTCTTCGCGGTGCTGTTCCTCGCGGTTGCGGTGCTGATTCTCTACTTCAAACAGGTTACCGAGGGGTATGAGGACAAGGAGCGCTTCGCGATTCTCCAGCAGGTCGGCATGGACGACGAGCAGGTCAAGCGGACAATCAACTCGCAGGTGCTGTGGGTGTTCTTTCTGCCACTGGCGGCAACCGCGCTGCATATGCTCTTTGCCTCCAAGATTATGGCGCAGATGCTCCGCACCTTCATGCTCTACGATTGGGGACTGGTGCTGACGTGCATCGGCGGAACGCTGCTGGCGTTTACGCTGCTCTACTTTGGCATCTATCGAATCACGGCACAGACGTACTACAGAATCGTCAGACGATAACAACAACACGCAAATAAAAAAGGCGACGGGATTTCCCGCCGCCTTTGTCGTGCTTTTTGCGTTTCTGATTTATGCGGGATTGACGCGCGTGAGCAGAGCCTGCCCGTTTGCTTCGGATATGGCGTAGTAGGAGTCCGACTGGATGTCCGCAGCGTTGGCAAACAGCGAGCCATACGTGGCCGCAAAGGAATCGCTGGTCGTCCGCAGGTATAGGTGCGTAAATCCACCGTCCAGCAGCGCCCGTCCCCACTCCTCGGCGGAAGGGGAGAGCGAGTAGTAGTCCGCGTCGTAGTAAGGCCCGCCCAGACGCCAGGCAACGGCTTTTTCTACGTCATATGGCAGCGCTTCAAACTGGAACAGCGCAAACGAATACCCAGGCTCGGTGGGATTCTCATCCAGAAAACAAATCTTGGTATATGCCGGATCAAGCCGCTCGTAGAGACGGTCGGCGGGAGCATAACGCGCGCGCCAATCGGTGGTTTTTGAGTTGGCGTACGGCGCGCCGATGGTCGCGTCAAACACGCTGCGCAGCGGCGCCATCAATAGCAGCGCAATCAGCAGCAGCGCCAGCAGATTTCGCCTGGCATGCGGTTCGCGCAAGGTCATCGCGTGCACAACGGGATACAGGCAAACAACGAGCGCGCCAAGCTGATAGGAAGAAAGATAGCGCGAAAAGGCGGCGAGCGAGAGCGCTTCCCCCTCGACAAAGCTCGTAAGGTAGCCCATCAACAGCACAAGGAGCCAAACGAGATACCCCGCCGTCAGCAGCAGCGCATTCAAGCGGCTCTCCTTCCCCTCGTAGGGATTGGCGTTGAAGATGCGCACTGCGATGGCGGAAAGGAACGGTACAGCGGCAATCCAGAGCGCGGGGGAGAGCATGCCAAACCCTTCGCCTCCCTCGGCGACAAACAGCGCGTCGAGGAAGTTGACGATGGTTTCCTTCTGATAGGGCAGGAAACCGTTTTTCAGTGTGAGTACGGCGGAGAGCGAACCGCCCGCCGCGTTTGCGGAAACGGTGAGCTGCCAGGCGAGCCAGCCGACGATTCCGCTAAGTAGCACAACGAGCGCGGGCAGCGCCCAACGCGGGCGAGGGTACGGGAGGTGTTTTGGAAGAGGACGGCGAACCCGCTGGAAAAACAGAATTGCCGCCGCCAGAATCACGAAAAACACGCCGGAAACCTTCGTAAACGCGAGCAGAAACGAGCCAAGTCCAAGACCGACCAGCGTGAACCAATGGACCGGGGTTTCCTCCGCAGCCGCGAGAATCAGCCAGGCAAACAGCAAGCCGAGCATCGGATCGACGACGAGTTCGCTGGCAAACCCGGAATACTCCAAGAACGGCAACAGTAACGCGATTGGTATGACCAGCAGCAGCGTCTTCCAACGGTTCCAATCCAGATTATGAAAGAACGGCAACAGCAGTGAGAGCGCGAACAGATCGCGCGCGCGAAACAAATCCGCCTCGTTGAAGCTGGGTGAAAAACTCGCAAAATAATATTGCAGCAACCCCATTCCGGGCGGGTAGGAGAGCGTGGACGCATACTGCCCGCGCGCAGAGAGCAGCGAGCCGGTGTAGTACATCTTTTTCACGATATAGCCCCATTGCTCGAAGGAGTCCATATCGGTCACCTTTCGCCCAATGGTCAGGAGTACAATCAATACTGAGCTTATGAGTACAAGCGTAAGATCCGGGCTGAAGAATGAAAACGGGCTTTGCCGAAAACCGATGTTGCGGACAAGCGAAACGAATAAATACAGCAAAGAAGCGATGCCAATTAGGACAATCACGATTCGCCCCGTGGTCAGCGAGCCGCACAGCCCGCCCAGATAGACGACCAGTACCACGAAGAAGAGCGCTACGGGCAGCGTTTGCCCCAGCGTTCGGCGAAACAGGCGGGCGGCTGCCAGCGCCAGCAGGAGCACGGGCAACAGTGCAAGAAGAAAATACATAGGTTCTCCTCTCAAAACAACTCAGGAAGTTCTCTTATCGGAATGACGCAAAAAGTTCGCTTGTCGGAACGACTGCTTTTTACTATAATACAGCTTATGGAACAGAAGAACAATCGATTCGTACAGGCGCTCAAAGAACTGGGGTCAACCGCGCTGGGGTTTGGCAAGGCGCAGCTGATTCTCTTTGGCGTGAACTTTGTCGTGGTCACCATCGGCATGATCGTTGCGGGCATGAAGTGGTGGTCGCCACTGATCGCCGTCGGGGTCAGCCTGTTCGACTTGTTGCCGGTGATCGGCTCCGGCATCGTATTCGTGCCGTGGGCAATCATTGCGCTGATTGCGAAGAATGTGCCGATGGCAATCACCGTTGGCGCGACGTATATCGCCATGGTCGTCCTGCGGATGATTCTCGATCCGATCATCACCGGAAAGAGCGTTGGGCTTTCGCCAATCATCACGCTGCTTACCTCGGTGGGCGGGCTGCTGCTCTTTGGGGGCGTGGGCGCCATTCTCGGGCCCGTGATCGCAGCGGTTGCAAACGTGCTGTTTCGCGTGTTTTTTCCAAGAAAAGCCGCGAAGCAAAAACCGGAGAGCAGCGTGCCGGATGCTTTAAACCCGGATGCGAAATCAGAAAAAGACCAATCTTAGATATATGCGGTAATTCTGGACGCCGCGCGACAGACTGAAATACGAAGGGGGACAGGTTTCACATGTTTCATTTTATCGGATGGCTGATTCTCGGCGCATTGATTGGCTGGATCGCCAGCAAGATCATGCATGGCAAGGGCGGCTTATTGCGCAACATCATCGTCGGCATCGCGGGCGCGGTGCTCGGCGGTTGGCTCGCGGACTGGACGGGCATCGGCTCCGGCAACGCCTGGTCGTTCACCGGATTTCTAATCGCAATTGGCGGCGCATGCCTGCTGATCTTCGTCAGCCGTCTTATCGCCGGCCGGAATTAACGATCGTTTTCTCAAACAAATACAGCGCCCGTTCGGGCGCTGTTTGTTTATGTGAATGCTTATGATTCGATCGGTATTAATACGGGATTAATCAGCACCACCCGCAGACTCTTTGTAATTCTTTTGCGGTTTACGCTGCCGGAGCGAACGGTTATTCGAAGTGTGTCGACAGTAGATACGTTGATTTTTACAGTTTTCGTTACGTAGGTATAATCAATCCAATCTGTTCTGAATAATTCTTTGTTGGCTGAAGAATCATCGATAATGATTTGCACAACGCCGTTCTCTTCTCTGGGCCCATACAAAGCCGGGTCACTAGAATCCACTCCGACGGAGAAGATAAGAGTTTCATACTTCTCATTGAATTGGAATAGAACAGAGGCTTCACGGCAATCCCAACGTTCGATGTTTTGATATGCATCTTTCTTCTTAACCATCTGTTCAAAGTTGGAACCGATGATGCACATTCCAACGCCGTGGTCAAATTCAACTCCATTTAGATCAAACGGTGATTTGTCGCCCCAACCACCAAAATAGTAATTACCTGGATGGCAAGGCAAGGGGGTTAATTCGTCCAACCAATCGCTATTGCTTAGCTCGACGGTTTCCGATTCAAAAGGTTTTGGCGTTCTTTCTACAACGTTTCCGGGCGAGCTGCTAACAATGGGGTCGGGCGTCTCGTTGATTGAGCTAGACGACGAAGGGGAGGGGGTACTATCTATTGGAGTTGGTGTTGCGCCAGCGAAGATAATAGAAAGAAGCATGGTCAAAATGGACAATGCCATACAAATTCCACTTCCAATCACGCGCTTACGATGTTTGGGGTCATAAGCACGAGCACCGGAACCTTTCTCTGTATAAAGCAATGCATTTTTTGGCGGCTGGACTTTTTTGAATGTTAATATGATACAAATTAAGATAAAAACAATTGTCAGGGTAATGAAGATGACGGAAGCCACACTAAGCATCTTATGCATACCTCTTTAGTTTGGGATTTTCCGAGGCATATCTACTAGTCTGAAATGTTAACACACGGTGAACTTTGCGTCAAATAAACCGCGAAACTCCACAATATTCCGTGGAGTTTCGCGGTTTTACGCTAAAATATGATGCGTATCTTTTTCGGAAATATTACTCTTGTTACAGGTGCAAGACGGCTTCCTTTACGATGCGGCGCATATCGTCCCAGCGCGTGTCCATCTCGCGGACGAGCTGAAATTGCGTGCGCGCGCGGTCGAGGTTTTGGTTCGCGCGCGAAATGTGGAAATAGACGTCCCCGGCGATATGATCGGCTAGAAACCGCATGCCGCATTCGAGCGTCATCATCTTCGCGCCGACGGGCAGCATTTCGATCTCCGTTTGCGTCAGGCTCTTTCCGCAGGTGGAAAGATACCCGCGCACATACGTTTCGAACAAACCGATATCAAAGTGTACCCGGCTCAAATCCCGCTCATCCTCCACCGCCGTAGACGCGCCAAAGCGAATTGCGTCCCCAAAGTCGTTGACCGACAGCCCGGGCATGACCGTGTCGAGATCGACGATGCAGAGCGCCTTTTGGGTCTCCGCGTCAAAGAGCACGTTGTTGATCTTCGTGTCGTTGTGCGTCACCCGAAGCGGCAGATCGCCGCTTGCCTGCAGATCGGTCAGCGTATGCGTAAAGGCTTCCTTGCCGAGCGCGAATTCAATTTCCGGCTCGACCGACGCTCTCCGACCGGAGGCGTTTTCCGCCACCGCTCGTACAAACGCGGTATAGCGCGCGGGGGTGTCGTGAAAATGCGGAATGGTCTCGGCGAGCTGCTCGGCGGGAAAGTCGGCCAGCTGATTCTGGAATCGACCGAACGCGACGGCGGTTTCGTAAAACAGCGCCTTGGTTGCCGTTTGATAGCAAACGCTGTCGTAAACCAGATCGTATACGCGCCAGTAAGAGCCGTCCTCCACGGCATAGTGCATTCCGTCGTGCGTGGGAACGAGGCAAAGCACGCCTCGCGGGTCCGAAATCTTACACCGCAGGTGTGCGGTGACCAGTTCGATGTTGCGCATCAGGGGAATGGGTTCGCGAAAGACGCTCGTGTTGATCTGCTGGAGAATATACTTCACGCCGTTGTCGCAAACGACGAGCTGCGTTCCGTTGATATGCCCGTTTCCATAGGGTTCGCAGGAGACGGGATTGCCGGACAGCGCGAAGCGGGAGAGTACGGAATGCATCGAGTGACCTCCGAAAGAAAAATTCTGACTATTTAATTGATAGGATGAATCGCTTCATATCAGCTCCAAAGGATTGGAGCGAAAAGAACATCTCTCGGAGGAAACGTGCAAAAGGATTATGGCTGCTTGGTGAGCATATGCCAGATAGCCGCAAAGAAATGCCCGTTTAGCAGCATCACGATGCCTTCCACCACGCGGGGCGGAACGCCGCCGCCTTCCATGCTCATCATGCGAAGCGGCGAAGTAAAGAGCACGCGATCCGCAATTCCGCTGCTCACTTCGTCGGTTTGAGCCATATTGTTTGCGATTTTTCGGCCAACAGAAACGAGCAGACGCCCCCAGAACGAATCCTCCGCTTCTTCGAGCGTAGTATTCAGCGTATGCGGCTCGCCCTTTTGCCGCTCGCGCGGCGGAATGGGCCGGCCAAGCATAGCGGCGAACGCATCGTCCGGAACGGAAATGCCGTTAGACAGGTCATAATAGCAAGGTGCGTCCGCACGATGATCGGGCAGATGCAGTCCCACGTCCAGCGCGGCCTCGATGGCGGCCGACAGCCGAATGTCGCGGCTGGAAGCGCCCAGACGAATCTCGTAGGAGCCGCCCTCGACGAGCCAGTCCTTGGCAACCACATCATAATAGCACAAATCGCGGCGATTGAGAACAAAGGAAACGGTCTTTGTTTCCCCCGGCTGGAGTGCGATTTTTTCAAACCCTTTGAGTTCCTGCGCGGCGGTGAACACAACCGGTGAACGATGGGACACGTAGAGCTGTACCGTTTCGCTGCCCGCGCGCGAACCGGTATTGGTCACGTCGCAGGAAACGGTCAGCGTTTCATTCGGGTGCAGCGTATTCCCGCTGAGCTGTAGGTTTTTATAGTTAAAGTTCGTATACGAGAGCCCGTAGCCAAACGGGTAACGAACGGCTTTCTGCGCCGTATCATAGTAGCGATAACCGACATAAATGCTTTCCCGGTATTCCACCGTGCGCGGATAGCCGGGGAAGTAGGCGAAGGAGGGAACGTCCTCCAGCCGAATGGGCCAGCTCTCGGCGAGCTTGCCGGAGGGGCAAACCTTACCGGTGACCAGATCCGCCGCCGCGCCGCCGAACGCCTGACCGCTCAGGTAGAGCATCAGAATTGCCGCCGCGTCCGCCTCCCAGCTCATGTCGATGACCGAGCCGCCCGCGAGCAGCACCACGACGTTTTGATTAACCGCGCGGATGCGGCGAACAAGTTCGATGTGACTCTCCGGCAGGTTGAGTTTGTCCCGGTCGAAGCCCTCAGACTCAAACCGATCCGGCAGGCCGATATACAGTAGCGCCGCGTCCATTCCGCGCGCAACCTCGCAGGCTTCGTCGAGCAGCGTTTCGTCGGAAGCGTCGCTCTCCTCGAGATAGCCCGCGGCGTATTCCGCGTGCAGGCCAAGCTTAACCAACTCGTCCAGCGGACAGTCCATGGCGAGCGGAACGACCTTGCTGCTGCCCGAACCCTGATAGCGCGGCGTTTTGGCGAACGCGCCGATCACGGCGACGCGCGCTCCGCGCTTGAGCGGCAGCACGTTTCGCTCGTTCTTGAGCAGCACCGCGCTTGCTCCGGCTGCTTCCCGCGCGAGAGCGTAGTGCTCCGCCGGATCGAACGACCCGGCCGGAATCGCCGCGCCCTTGAGCGCCAGCTCGACCACGCGCGTTGCGCAGGCGTCCACCGCTTCCTCGGACAGCGCGCCGGTGCGAACCGCTTTCACGATCTGACAGTCGTGATAGTCGCCGACAAACGGCATCTCCAGATCGAGCCCGGCGGCAACACCGGTGACGCGGTTGTGCACCGCGCCCCAGTCCGACATCACCAGCCCCTGAAAGCCGAATTTCGTGCGAAGCACATCCGTCAGCAACCAGCGATTGTCACTGGCGTTTACGCCCTTAACGCGATTGTAGGAACACATCACCGTCCAGGGCTGCTCAATCTGAATTGCACGCGCAAAACCGGAGAGATAGATTTCAAACATCGCGCGTTCATCCACAACCGAATCCACGGTCAAGCGCCGCAGCTCCTGGCTGTTCAGCGCAAAGTGTTTCATGCTCGTGCCGACCTGCTCGCTCTGAACGCCCGCGATGTAGGCGCCCGCGAGTTCGCCGGAGACGACCGGGTCCTCGCTGAAGTACTCAAAGTTTCTGCCGCAGAGCGGGCTGCGTTTAATGTTCAGCCCCGGACCGAGCAGAACGGCGACGCCCGCCGCGCGGGCTTCCCACCCGAGCGCCGCGCCGACGCGGCGAAGCAGGCTCCGGTCAAAGGAGCAGGCGAGGGCGGAGGCGGTTGGAAAACAGGTAGCCGGTTGGGTATGCCGACCCACCTTTGGAACGTCCACTTCCTTGCGCAGCCCGTGCGGGCCGTCCGACACCGCGACGCTTTCTAAATTCAGCCGTGGAACGCGCTTTGTGCGCCAGTTGTCCGCGCCGCTGAGCAGGCTCGCTTTTTCCTCAAGGGTCATTTGCGAAACAAGGGCTTGTGCCTGAACAAGAAAATCCATACCGCCACCTCCTGTATTGTGAGCATTATATCACGAGGTCGTTTCCACAGAAAAGAACCGGATGTACAAATTATCCGAATCCGGTCGTTCGGCCATTTTCCAAAGCAAAGGCGGGCTCGTTGATTGTGCCGGCAATGAAAAAAACAAGAAAATTATTACATAAAAATCACATATTACTGTTGACACGGATTCTTTGGTGTGATATCCTCATCCCAGGTTTAGGAACAACTCCCACGAAAAGGCAAAACCCGTGAAAGCGGGCGACGCAAAGCTAAAGGGTCTAACGACGCGAAAGCGTCCACGACAGCCAGCTGCCGAATTGAGTGTCCTGCCGCCGAATGGATTTATATTCTATTTTGCAGCGATAACTTTTTTGGCAGTCTGGCGGAAAATTGGCGGACTGTCTTTTTTTGATCCAAGTGGGGGACTTCCGAGCCGAACAACATTTTGTTTCGGAGGGGTTTCACCATGAAAAGAAAGATTTTGAGCGTTCTCGTTCTCGTTATGCTGCTGGTGATGCTGATTCCCAGCGTTGCGAATGCCGAAGGCAACGGAGTTGCAATTAGTGCAGCGCCCTACTCGAGCTCCGATTTTGCGAAGCTTGAGCGTATGGTAGAAAAAGCGAACAAGCAGATTGCACAGGCAGTCAAAAAGGCGCAGAACACGCCGTTTGACGATGTTGCGGAGCTGCTTGCCTATGTGGACGGCGTTGTTGCCGAAGTCGTGAGCTATGCCAACGCGATGGGTGCAACCGTTGTTTGCGAATATACGGCCTATGTGGTCGATGGACAGACTGTAATGATCGATCCGCTCCGCGTGATTCCGCTGTAAGCACGCAGGAGTGCGTGTCGGCGGGAAGGAGCCGGAATGATCGTTTCCAGCGCGGAGTTTGACCGCCTGTTTGGCAGGCATGCCACGCGGCTGCGGGAAATCATCCATCAGATCTATGCGCTGGAACAGGTAGAGCGGGTCATTCTCTTTGGCTCATACGCAAAGGGCTGCCAGAAACACGAAAGCGATGTGGACCTCGCTGTGTTCTTCAATTGTAACGATGCGCGTCTGCTGGACCGATATCGCCAGCTGGCGCGCATTTGCGTCAACTCGGAAATCGATATTCAGGTTCAACCGTTTCACGCCTATGAATTATCTACGCCGTGTGGTATTATTGAAGAGATTCAAGCATACGGCATTGAACTACGTGTAAAATAGCGCGAGCGGGCCCGAACCAGCCGCTCGCCTGCGGGTGACGGAATGGACGGGATACGGTTTAATCGAAAGAGCGCATCAAGCGCGCCGCCGCAAGAAAACGAAGCAATCACCACCTTGCTGGCCAAACAGGGTGAGCTGGAGATGATGCTTCAAAAGATTGGCGGCGAGTCCGTCGTTTGGCTTACGCCGGCGAAGGACGCTTCTGCCATCGAGTTTTTCTTTATTCATGAGGGCGGCGTCGAACTTGCGTTGGACGACGGCCTCGTCTATCTGGAAGCGGGAGAGTCGTTTACCGTCTGCGGGCTGACGCGGGACATCCCGGTCAAGCTCAGCGGGGACACGCAGATTCTCTACGTAACCAACTGCCCGTCTTTTGCTTCCGTTCAAAAATTCGAAGAAAACCTAATCGCGCTTTTAATGCGCGTCAACGAAAAGGACAACTATACCTATCGCCACAGCGGCGCAGTGCTTCGGTATTCCCTTGCGCTGTATGACGCGCTCTCCGAAAAGGCGCCGGTGATTGCCAGGGACGATCTGGCGGTGGCCGCGCTGTTTCACGACGTTGGAAAGTGCTTCGTTCCGGTCGAGGTGCTGCAAAAACCGGAGCGGCTGACGAATGAGGAGTTGCGGTATATTCTGCGGCACCCGGTGGACAGCGGGCGCATGCTGCTGCAGGAGTTTGGCGAGGAGATTGCCGAAATTGCGCGCAACCACCACGAGCGAATGGACGGCAGCGGATATCCGCGGGGCTTAAGCGGAGAGGACATCAGCTTTGCTTCCCAGATTGTCGCCGTTGCGGACGTTTTCGACGCTATGACGAGCGACCGCGGCTACAACGACGTGAAAACCCCGGAGGAAGCCGCCGAGGAACTCGTTCGGCTGGATACACAGTTTGATCCACGGATTTCGAGCGTGCTGCAACGGCTTGTGACGGAAGGCACACTCAACAAAGAGGAGCGGGACTAGCATGAATCGAATGGAAAAGTGCGGCTACTGGCTGATGCTTTCGGACTATGACCTCGGAACGATCGACGTATTGATTTCGGGCGAGCGCTGGGTCTACGTTGCGTTTCTTTGCCAGCAGGCGGTGGAACGCCAGCTCAAGGCGATGTATGTGTATTATACGGACGCAGAACCGCCGAAGACGCACAACGTGAATTTCCTCTTCTCAAAGGTAACCGGGCATCCGGCGTTTCTGGCCGAGGCGGACAACGCGCGGTTCTTGGAGCGCAGGAACGCCTGCGAAGATTTTTTGATGGACGTGATGTTTTACTACATGTCCGACTATCCGTTTTCCTACAAGAACATTGCGGGGCGTTTTGTCGACGCTTCGCTCGCGCTGGAACTCTACCGAAAGACGAAGGATATGGTTGCGTTTCTGCGCTCGTTCCTGCCGCCGATCGAGATTCCGAAAATCCCTTCATAAGCCAGATAAGATTCTTAGATACAAAAAGACCTCCCGAAAGGGAGGTCTTTTTGTGATGGAATCTTCCTCAGCCAACCGGCGTAGGTTCCGGCGTGAGGGTGGGGAGCGCATCCGCGCCCGGCTGGCTCGTTGAGTGCGGTTCTACGTTTTCTCGTAGATACTCCGCGCCCTGATCCAGCAGGCCCGCCGCGTCCTCCGCAATGCCGGAGTCGTCCATAAACAGCCGAATCTCCACCCAGGCTTCCTTGCCGAGCACACGCAACGTACCAATCAGGTGCTCCAGCTTTCCGCTGAGCAGATCCTTGGCATCGAGATAGGTCAGCACCGCCATTAGCAAAATCAGCAGCACGACCAATATGCCAATCAGTCGAAAAATGAATTTCATTCGATACTCCTCCAAAACAGTGATCCATGACGATAGGGCATCGTCATCCATGCTTGTAACCAAGCAAAGCATACCATAATATGCTGTTTTACGCTGTGAATCTTGTGTAAATTCTACGGCGAATGATGAAAGCGACTGAAACGAAATATACCGTTTCAACAGGATTATTCAATGACTCGAACTTCGGTTTCGGCAATCGCCTTCTCGTAAACTATATTAAGAGGTCGACTATTCGATGACGCGTACTTCCGTCTCGGCGATCGCCTTCTCGACCATGGGCGCAAAATCGACGAGCCCTTCGCTGCGGCGCAGATCCTCCAGCTTGGGCTTGGTGACGGGGTGCTGCGGCACGAACACCGTGCAGCAGTCCTCAAACGGCAATATCGAGGTGTCGTACGAACCGATTGCCTTTGCGCGCTCAACGATCTCTTCCTTGTCGAACCCGATCAGCGGGCGGAACACCGGCATGGCGACCGCGTCGTTCGTAACCGTCAGGCTCTCGATGGTCTGGCTTGCGACCTGACCAATGGATTCGCCGGTGATCAGCGCCTGCGCGCCACAGGAAACGGCGATCTTTTCGGCAATCTGCATCATGAGCCGACGCATGAGCACAGTGGTTTCGCTCTGCGGGCATTTTTCGTAGATCGCGAGCTGAATTTCGGTAAACGGAACGAGATACAGCGTGACTTCGCCCGCAAATCCCGCGAGAATGTGCGTGAGTTCCGCAACCTTTTCACGTGCGCGCTCGCTCGTATACGGATAGCTGTAGAAATGCACGGCGGAGATGCGCACCCCGCGCTTGGCAATCATATACCCCGCGACGGGGCTGTCGATGCCGCCGGAGATGAGCAGCATGGCGTGTCCGTTGGTACCGACCGGCATGCCGCCGACGCCGAGGCGCTCCTCCGCAAACAAAAACGCCTGATCTTGGCGGATTTCCACGCCGACGTAGAAGTCCGGCTCATGCACATCCACGCGCAGCACTGGAAACGCCTCGAGCAGCAGTCCGCCGAGTGTACGGCAGATCTCCTGCGAGCGCATGGAAAAGCGCTTGTCCGCGCGGCGTGCAATCACCTTAAAGCTCGCCTGATCCAACCCTTCGATACGCTTGGCAACGAGGGCGTTTGCCGCGTTTACAATTGCGTCCCAGTCCTTCTCCACGGCCAGCGCGGGGCTGACGGAGTGGATGCCGAACACGCGCGTAAGTCTGGTTGCCGCCTCGTCAATCGCGTCTTCCGGCAGGCCAAAAACGAACACGCGGCCCTGCTCGCGCACAACGCGTACATTGCGCGGGCGCAGCGCCAGCGAGATTCGCTTCATAAGGCCGCGTTCAAAAAAGGGACGATTCAGCCCCTTGAGGTGAATTTCTGCATAACGAACGAGTAAGACCGGTTCCATCGATTTTCTCTCCATTGGGATAGTATCCATTGATTAGCGGCGCTGAAAACGCCGTAAAAAGGCGACCTGTTCGGCGAGCGCGCCGCTGGCGGCGTCCATCTCTTCGAGCGTGTTGAACGGGCAGAGGCTCAGGCGAATCGCACCTTCGGCGCGCGCGCCGGTGATGCCCATTGCCGCGAGAATGCGGTTTTGTCCCTTCTTGTGCGTTGAGCAGGCGGAGCCGGTGGACACGCAGATACCCCGCTCGGAGAGCGCGTTGACCAGCACCTCGCCCCGCACGCCGGGGAAGGAAACATTCAGAATGTGCGGTGCGCCGTCCTCCGGCGCAGGGCCGTTGACGAGCGCGTCCGGAATCGTGAGCAGGTTCTTCGCCAGACGCAGCTTGCAGGCGCGGATGTGGTCGATCCACTCCGCCTGATGCGTGCGGTAGCTCGCCAAGGCAGCGTCGAGACCGAGAATGCCGGGCACGTTCGTGGTGCCCGAGCGGAGAGACCGCTCCTGACCGCCGCCGATCTGACCGCCCGCGAACTTGACTCCACTGCGGACATACAGCGCGCCGACGCCCTTTGGCGCGTGAAACTTATGCGCGCTGACGCTGTAGAGATCGACCGGCAGGCGCGAAAACGGCAGTTTGCAGAACGCCTGCACGCCGTCCGAATGGAGCAGCGCGTTCGGCGAAAATTGCTTGATCAGCGAGGCGGCGGCGGAAAGATCGTTGACCGCGCCAACCTCGTTGCTAACGTGCATGAGTGAGACCAGCGCCGTGTCCGGCGTGAGCGCGGCGGCAAGCTCGTCGAGATTCGCTGTGCCGTCCGGGCGAAGGCCAACGAAGACGACCTCAGCGTCCGGCGCCTGTTCCAGCGAGCGGAATACCTCGTAGATCGACGGATGCTCGCCCAGCGTCGTGACGATGCGCCGCTTGCCGCGGAGCGGCTTAAGCGAGCCGAACACCGCCATGTTGTTGGACTCCGTTCCGCCGGAGGTGTACAATAGCTCGTCCGCTGCGCCGCCAAGCGCGGCGGCAAGGCGCGCGCGCGCCGCTTCGACCGCTTTTTCGGTGGCGACGGCGGGGGCGTAAGCGCTCGCGGGATTATAGAATTGTTCCGTCATGGCGGCATACGCCGCGTCCGCCGCTTCGGGCAAAACGCGCGTTGTCGCGCTGTTATCCAGATAAATCATGCGGATTTCAACTCCATTTAGCAAAACAAATACAACGCAAAAAAGCGCACGTTGGCAGTATAGCACAAATCCGCGCGCTTTGCTTTGTTATTTTTCACAGGAGGTAACAAACCGGGCATTTTGTCTCGGTTGCTGCACTGCCATTTTGGAACAAACCGCGAACGAGCGGTTATTTCGTGAACTTCTCCTTCAGGTAGCCGTATCCCTGCGCGTCCAGCGAGTCGTAGGGCACGAAGCGCAGCGCCGCGCCGTTGATGCAATAGCGCGTGCCGTTGGGCGACTCGGAGTCCCCCTCAAACACATGCCCCAGATGCGAATTGCCCGCGCGGGAACGAACCTCGACCCGGTGCATTCCGTGCGACCAGTCCTCGCGGGAAACGACGACGGAGGGCTCCACCGGCTGCGTGAACGCGGGCCAGCCGCAGGAGGAGGCATACTTGTCCTCCGAGGTAAAGAGCGGCTCGCCGGTGACGACGTCCACATACAGCCCCTTGGCGGTATTTTCATAAAGCTCGCTGGTAAACGGAGACTCGGTCGCGCTCTTCTGGGTCACGGCGTACTGCTCCAGCGTGAGGTCGGACGAAATCCGCTCCTCGCGCGGGCGCGCGTACCGACCCGCGTCAATCGTGCCCTTGGAAAGACGGGCGATGTCCGCAAACGGAATATGGCAGTAACCGCCGGGATTCTTATCCAGATAATCCTGGTGGTACTCCTCCGCGGGGAAGAAGTTCTTGAGCGGCCCGCTTTCCACCGCGAAATGGGGCGTACGCGCGCGCTCGATGGCAAAGATGCGCTCCACGGTTGCCTGCGACTCGGTATCCACATAATAAACGCCTGCCTGATACTGCGTGCCCGTGTCGTGACCTTGGCGGTTGACGGCGGCAGGGTCAATCACCTCGAAGTACGCAAACAGCAACTGGTCGAGGCTGACACGGTTGGGGTCGTAGGTCACGCGGACGGTCTCGCGAAAACCGGTGCGCCCGGTGCAGACGGTCTTGTAGTTCGCGTCCGCCTCGCCGGAACCGTTGGCATATCCGCTGACCGCGTCGAGTACGCCGGGAATGGACTGCATGAGTTTTTCCATGCCCCAGAAGCACCCGCCCGCGAGATAGATGGTTTTTTCGTGTTTCGATTCCATATTGCGTCTCCTTTCGACGGCTGTTTCGAGTACGAGTTGTCAGATGTAGCGCTATCGTATCACTCTAAGAAAGGCCTGTCGAGAGACGAGGTCACAAAGCGATTGCAAACAAAAACGCCCCTTGCGGGGCGGTGTGGATCGGTAGATCGTTGCATCAGGCTTCCGGTTCCGGTTTCGGCTGCTTCGGAAAGACGCGCCGGAGCAGCAGCACCGCGAACACGCAGAGCGCAAGCATGCAAAGCAGCGTCAGGAGCAAAGCGACAAAAACAACGAAACTGATGGGGCGGTTCAGGTTTGTGCCGTCGAAACGAAGCAGGTAATCCTGAAATAGAATGGTGGCGACCATCGGCAACAGCACAGTTGCCAGCGCGGTCCAGCCGATCGGCTTACGCAGGTAGTTCGCGTTTCGCGAACCGATGTAAAGAACGAGTCCGCCGATGTATGCAAACACACAGAACACCATTACGAGGTAGGGGTACATGATTATTGGTACCGGATAATTCCTCAGCGCGCCGTTGATAAAAAACACAAGCGGCAGCACAAACGGCAACCCGACGAGTACCGTCCCCCAAACGGCGAGGGCACGGCTCTTTCTTCGGGTGCGCTCCGCTTTTTTCGCCTCGGCGGCGGCAATTTTCACTTCCTCCGGAATGTCGGATTCCGGGGTGAGATTCACGCGTTTGCCCCGATATGGGCAGGGTTTGACGGTTACACGAGTGCTCATGCGAAACAGGGTGTCCTTTCGGCAGTTTCGAAACAGCGATTATTCGGTGACAGCAGGTGCGTCCGGCTGTTTTTGAAATAGTTTCTTTACGAGCAGGATGCCGAGGATGGCAATGCCGAGAATCAACAGGTCATACAGCGCGATGCCGATGAGGACGATTGCAAACGCTCCGCTCTGCGCGGACTCCGCTCCGCTGGCAAGTCCGCTGGCGGTGGAGAAAATCATCGACGCGGCGAGCAGTATCAGCGCCGCGGCAGCGCTCCAACCGATCCATTTTGCGAGGATGCGCGAGGTGATGCTCGCGAGCACGAGCAGAACAAGCCCCAGCGCGACGAGGGGGAACAGTTCCGCGAGCATCAGGTAGTCGAAGAGAAGCGCTTTTCCGGCGATGCTGCCTACGACCGCGGTAACCAGCATGAACAGAATCGGAGCCAGCAGCAATAGCGTGCCGGAAACGGCAAATATCTTGGCAAGTGCGGATCTTTGTTTCGGGTTCATGGCAATACCTCCTGTGAGTACGGGGTGGAAAAAGAGAAAGTGCGGGAAACGGATTGATTGAAATACATATTTGGAAGATCACCGACAAACGTATTATAATATACGAAGCGTGAAAAGAACAGAAAAACGAATCGAACCAGTAATCCAAACCGATTTAGCAAAACAATGGGAAACAAACGGGAGGGAAACCGTCATGACGAGCGAGGAAACCTGTGCCGCGTGGGACGCGCGGGATCGCCTGCTCAGCGAGCTGGCGCAAACGAACCGACTGCCGAGCCGGACGCTCTACATTCGTCGGGACGACGGAGGAACGCTGGGCATCGGGCTATTACCGGACTGCGGCGGCGTGCTGGTCATCGACTGGAAGGACGCGTCGTACAGCATTGTGACGTTGCGCCAGCCTGTGCTTCGGCTCGATCCTTACGAGCAGAAGTCGGCGGGGTTCGGCGGCATGTTTGGCTTTGGCGAAAAGGGCGCGCGCGGCTGGATGGTTCGCCTGATGGACGGGGGAACGGTGCAGTCCGAAATTGCAGTGCTGCCGAACATTACGGCGGTTGCGGATCTGCTGCTGAAAGAGGATGCGTTTCTGAATGGCAAGCGCAGGCCGAAGACGGCTCCGCACGGGCAACTTCGCCCGGAGGACAAGGAGACCTGTGAGCGAGTACTCGAATACTGGGAAGAGTTGGTGCTCAAAAACGCCTGAACGGAGCGGCTATTCGGCGGGCTCGTTGTAGGAGTACCAGTCGGACTCCTCCAAGTTGCGCTCGCGCAGAATCCCGTTGCAGTAGCCGACGTTATACATGATGTGCCGCGACTGCCCAAAGAGAATGTCGAGCAGGGTATATTCCTCCGTGCCGTCGTAGACAGGGCGGGCGAGGGCGGCGTCGTCCAGCGAGGCAAAGAGCGCGGTGAGCTTTGCCCGAATGCGGCGCAGGCACTCGCGAATCTCCGCGCGGGAAACCGACACATCCGGCGGCACGTCGTGCTCAAATTCCGGCGGAATGCGCGGGTCAAACGCCATGCAGAGCGAGGCGGTCATTGCGCCCTCCGCGCGGAACCAGTAGTCGATAAAGTAGGCGACGTGGTACACCTGATACCAGAACGGCACGTCATTGTATACGCCGTACCAAACCTCGTCCGGGCAGACGTCCACGAGCGTTTCAAGCATCTGGTAGCTCGAAAAGAACTGGTTTTGGGCAATCTGTATGAACTGCTGACTGGAGCCTTCTGGAACCATGGCGCACCTCGGATTCGTATTCAAATCAAAAATCGTTCCGTTCCTGCTTACTCCGGTACTTCCTCGCCTTCGAACAGCCCGACGGTTGCGCTCTTTTTCAGCACGCCCGTGTAGGTTTCGCCAAAGATGCCGATTTTGTCCTGGCTGGGGTAATAGGTGATGTCGAGCGGAACATAGGTGTCGAAGTCGATGTAGATGAGGTCTTCCGTCTCGGAAGCGTTCACGAGCTGGTGTGTGCCTTCCTCGCCTGCGGGGAAAAAGGCGATGTCGCCCGCGGTGAGCGTCTGCTCCGCGCCGTCCTTGAGGATCAGCCGCCCCGTGCCGGAGAGAATGTAAAAAGTTTCCTCGCTGTATTCGTGGTAGTGCAGCGGAAAGGCGGCCTTCTTTGGCGGAACGCGCAGAAACGCGATGTTCGACTTGTTTCCGTCCTCGCCGCGAATGAACTTATGGCGAAAGAAGTGGAAACTCTTGCCGGAGGAGACTTCCTGATGGTCGAGGTCGGCCATTCGGGAGATGGTGGTTGTTTTTGGCATATTAGTTACCGTCCTTTCCGAATCTATCACACTTGCGTGTATTATATCAGATTCTATGCGTAAAAAAAGAACCACCCATTCAGGTGGTTCCTATTTTTGGTGCCGGTGGTCGGACTCGAACCGACACGGTATCGCTACCAACGGATTTTGAGTCCGTCACGTCTGCCAATTCCATCACACCGGCTCAACTCGCTTATTTTAGCATACGCATTTTCGCTTTGCAAGATTGCCGCGCGAAATCACGAACGATTTCCGCTTGGAGTCCGCGATTGAATCCCAACGCGCAAAATGGTATACTGTTCAACAACGAACCCATCGGTTCAACCGATTTATCGCAAATCGAATCCCGCGTCTGCATCCATTCCAAAAACGAAGGAGAATCCGCATGAAAAAGCTGGCGTCCGAGTTTCGGGATTTCGTCTCCAAAGGCAACGTCATCGACCTCGCCGTCGGCGTAATCATTGGCGCGGCGTTTAAAACGATTGTCGACTCGCTCGTGGGGGACATCATTTCGCCCGTGATCGGCCTCGTTGCGGACACGAACTTTTCCGACCTCGTCTGGCAGATCGGCGGCGTCTCGATTGGTTACGGTGCGTTCATCACGGCGATTCTCAACTTCCTGATCATGGCAATCGTGCTGTTTGCCATCATCAAGGCGATCAACGCCGCACGCACGCTCGGCGGAAAACGCAAGCGCGGCGAGCCGGAAACGCCCGTGGAGCCAACCGAAAAGACCTGCCCATTCTGTAAGTCAAAGATTGCCGTCGACGCGACGCGCTGCCCATATTGCACATCGGAGGTAGACTAACTTTGGAAACCAACAAACCAAACGACCAACTCGAACCAACGCAACCAACTGTCGATCCAAACGCCGCGCCCCAGCCGCCGGAGGACATGGACGAGCTGCAAACGCGCGTCTACAACTATCCGGAAAAGACCTGGACGCTGATTCAGCGGATCGCCGGCGGCGCGCTGGGTCTTCTCTGCGGCCTGTTGCTGACGTATTTTTCGAATTTCGAATCGATTGGCATGTTCAGCACCATTGCCGCCGTGTTAATCGCGCTGCTGCTGCCAAACGTGATTGAAAAGCGCGTTCGTCGCAAGATTCAGAAGGGGCGCGCGGCAATGCTGATTGGCCTTGCGGCGTGGCTGCTCGGGTATACGCTCATCATGGTGCTCAGCGGAGTACCGCTGCTGCAACCGAAATAACCGCGAAACAACGTACTTCGTTTACAACAAGGGAGAAACAGGCTATGGCGAAGAAACCGCTGGTATCCGTCGTTTGCCCCTGCTACAACGAGGAGCCGATGCTCCCGTTGTATTACACGGCGATGAACGAGCGCGTGCTTGCTCGGCTGACGGGCTACGACTTTGAGCTGATTTTCGTCAACGACGGCTCGAAGGATCGTACCTTGCCGATCCTGCGGGAGCTGGCAAAGGCGGACGAGCGGGTGAAGTACATTTCATTTTCGCGCAATTTCGGCAAAGAAGCGGCCATGTACGCGGGGCTACAGCATGCAAAAGGCGACTTTGTCTGCGTGATGGACGCGGATCTGCAGGACCCGCCGGAGCTGGTTGAGCAGATGCTTTCCCGCCTGAACGACGAGGATCGAGACTGCGTCGCCACCCGCCGGGTCACGCGAAAAGGCGAGCCGAAGATTCGTAGCGCGTTTGCCCGCGCGTTTTACCGCGTGATCAACCGCATTTCGGATACCGAGTTTGTCGACGGTGCGCGCGATTTTCGAATGATGCGCCGCTGCGTGGTGGACGCGGTGCTTTCGCTTGGCGAGTACCATCGTTTTTCCAAGGGCATCTTCATGTGGGTTGGGTTCGACACCATATGGCTCGAATACGAAAATGTGGAGCGCGTGGCGGGCGAAACCAAATGGTCGTTCTGGAAGCTCATGCGCTACGCGATCGAGGGGATCATTTCGTTCTCCGTCGCGCCGTTGCAGCTGGCAACCGCCGTCGGCAGCGTCGTTTCGGCGGTCGCGCTGGTCTACATGATCATCCGCGTGATCATCGCGATGATCTGGGGCAACCCCGTCGCGGGCTATCCTTCGCTATTGGCCATCATCCTGTTCCTCGGCGGATTTGTGCTGCTCGCGCTCGGCATCATCGGCGAGTACGTCGCGCGCACCTATATGCAGGTCAAGCAGCGCCCGATCTATATTCAAAAAGAAACAAACATCAAATAACCCAAAAGACACAACAGGACGGAGAAACCTCCGCCCTGTTTTTTTTGTGGCAATCGTCAGTGAACGCTCCCGCGAACAAGCCAGTGCACCGTAGCGTCGGAAAGCTCCATGCCGAGTTTTCGTTGGAGCGCGAGCGAGGGCTCGTTGTCGACCGATACCTGCGTAAACGGGATGCGTCCCTGCTCCAACAGCCGGTTGATCAGATACGCCTCCAGCGCAAACGCCAGACCGAGGCGGCGATATTCCGGTAGAATCTCCAATAGTCCGATGGAGCGCTCGTCGTGCGTGCCGATGAATCCGGCGAGCTCGCCGCCGACAAACACGCCGTACATGCCTTCGTCAATGCGCTCACGGAGGTACGTTTCGTCGTCCATCATGTGATAGTGGCTGACGACGAAGTCCAGATGCGACTCATCCAACCGTCGAATCTGAGCGCCTTCCGGCAGGGAATAGGCGACGGGTTCCGTCTTTCGATATACGCCGTGCCGAACGTCCAGAAACGCCTGAAAGCCATGGGTCGCAACCAACGCGTCCTTCAACGCCGGGCTGTGCAGCACGATCATGCGTTCCGGGTCGTGTTCCAACCCTTCGACGAGCAGCGGCAGATAGTCGGCGTCCGTTCCCTCGTCGCAGGAGAGCAGATAGATTCCGTTGTGCTCCAGCATCACGCTGGAATCGCTCGCTGCCAGCACCCGCGCGGTGGGCAGCGGCAGAATCTCCAGCATGTCGATGTTCTTGTTTGGATCGCGCAGTAGGTACGCAACAACACTCGATTTCATGGCAAAAATTGTACCATAGCGGCGTATCTGCGGCAACCGGTTTTCCGCGCGGCGAACTTGTAAACCTTGCGTGAAAAAACGATTCAACGGCTCCGGCGTGTTTGACAGGTACCCCCGCAAATGGTACACTACCATAGGCATATATTAGAGTAGCTTCGGGCCCTGTCGCCCGAAAAAACGGAGGAAACGGTGCAATGGCGGACGTAACGGCAATCGTGTTGACGCTCAACGAAGAGGCGAATCTCGAGGCCTGTCTGCGCTCCGTCGAGGGGTTCTGCAAGCGCGTGGTCGTCATCGACAGCGGCAGTACGGATCGAACGCTGGAGATTGCCAAAGCGCACGGCGCGGACGTGTTTTCCCACCCGTTTACGTATTACGCCGCGCAGTACAACTGGGGCGTGGACAACGCAAACATCACGACAAAATGGACGCTGCGGCTGGACGCGGACGAGCGCTTTACGCCCGCGGTCTGCGCGCACTGCGAAGCACTATTGGCCGAACACGCCGAGGACGACGTGAACGGCATCGTCATGGAGAGCGACTTTTTCTTCTTAGGCCGCCAGATGAAGCACGGCGGCAGCAAAAAGCGCAAGATCATGCTCTTCAAGACCGGCAAAGGCAGAATTGAAGATCGCAAGCGGGACGCGCATACGATTCTGTTGGAAGGCACCACGATTGCCATCCGCGAGCGCTACCTGCACTACGATTTTAAGGATTTAACGAGCTACATTGCGCGGTATAACTGGTACGCCATCCGCGAACTGAGCGACTATATCGCCTACGAAAACGGCGCGTCGTTCGACGCAAATACGGACGAGCAGCTCCGCCGCCACCGCAAAAAGAAGTTTACGCTGTATTATCGCGCGCCGATGTTCCTGCGCGCATGGCTCTGGTTCATCTACAACTACTATTTCCGGCTTGGGTTTCTCGACGGCAAAGAGGGCTATCTTTACCACTATTTCGAGAGCTACTGGTATCGTTTTCTCGTGGACGCGAAGATCTACGAATACCGCAAGACCGGCCGCGCGGCGGAAGAACTCCGCGCGCTGGGAAAGTGAGCGCGAGCGTGGGGAACGAACCGGTTCGCGTATTGATGGTACTCACGGTGCGCTTTGCGAAAAACGGAATTGCCAACAGCGTGCTCAACACCGTTTCCCGACTCGACCCGGCGCGGGTGCGCTGCGACCTCGTTTCGCCAAACGAGCCGGACGCGGAGGCGAAGGCGGCGTTTGAGCGCACGGGCGGGCGCGTATTTGTGCTCGGCGGGCGAAACAGGAACCCGATTGCCTATCTGCGCAGACTCGCGGACATCGTCCGTTCGCGGGAGATCGAGGTGCTGCATGCGCACGGCAACAGCGCGACGCTCTATACCGAGATGCGCGCTGGCATTCGCGGCGGCGCAGGCGCACGTTTTGCGCACTCGCACAACACGACCTGCAAGATGAAGTTTGCGGACTCGCTGCTGCGCGGCGCGTTTTATCGAAGTTATACGGACGCCATCGCCTGCTCCAAGGCGGCGGGGGAGTGGCTCTTTCCGAACCGGCCGTTTACGGTGCTCAACAACGCGGTGGAGACCGGGCGTTACCGCTACAGCGAAGCGCTCCGTGCCGAAACCCGCGCGGCGTTGGGATTGTCGGACGAGTCGTTTGCGGTTCTGCATGTAGGCGCGTTCAATGCGCAAAAGAATCAGGCGTTCCTGCTTGGTGCGTTTGCCAATTTGCTCGCCGAAAGGCCGAATGCAAGGCTGCTGCTCGTCGGGGATGGGGATCGACGCGCATCCTGCGAAGCGCTCTGCCGCCAACTCGGCATTTCCAACGCGGTATCATTTCTTGGCTGGCGGGAAGATATTCCCGCGCTGTTGAGTGCGGCGGACGCATTTGCGCTGCCCTCACTGCACGAAGGCCTGCCGCTGACCATTGTGGAGGCGCAGTGCGCGGGGCTGCCTTGTGTGGTGTCCGACCGGGTCACCCCCGAAACGGCGCTGACCGAGTTGGTTTCGTTTTGCCCAATCGAATCGGAACGGGCGTTTGCCGACGAGCTGCTTGGCACACCGCGAAACGAGCGGAAGGCCGCGAGCGACGCGGGCATCGCGCAGGTAAGAACCGCCGGATTTGACGCACAAGAGAACGCGATTCGGCTCATGGAGCTCTACGAATCGCGCACGGGCAGAACAGAGCACACAACCGTTTTAAAGAACGAACAGAGTCTTTAGGAGATTGAAACTCGAATGAAGAAACTGATGGTCGTAACGCATAAGATGAGCGGCGGCGGCTGCGAGCGAGTGATCGCGCAGCTGCTGACTTGTTTTGCGCGCGAGGGAATCGACTGTACGCTCGTGACCGAGTGCGGCGTTCCGTCGTTTTACGATTTGCCGGAATCCGTGCGCCAGATCTACCTAACGTTTGACAACACACTCAAATCCTCTAAAATTCCGCGCGCGTATAAAAAGCTGCGCAAACTCGTCAAGCTGGAGCGGCCGGACCTCGTGCTCGCCCTGCCGGAGAAGGTCAACGTCTGGACGGTGCTGTTCCTGCTTGGAACGGGCGTTCCGGTTGTGGTCAGCGAGCGAAACGACCCGCACCGGCACCCGGAAAACCGGATCAAGCGGCTGCTGCGCTGCCTGGTCTATCCGTTTGCGAAGGGATTTATCTTCCAAACGCAGGATGCAGCCGACTACTTTTCCAAATCGATCCGCAAGCGAGGCATCGTGCTCGACAACCCGCTGGACACGAGCCGAATTCCCGCGCCGCACGAAGGCGCGCGCCGCAAGGTGATCACCGCGGCGGGGCGGCTGCATTCGCAGAAGAATTTTGATCTGTTGATTCGCGCGTTTGCGCGCTTCTATAAGACACACCACGAGTATTCGCTCGAAATCTACGGCGAAGGGCCGGAAAAGCACGCGCTGATGAAGACGGCGAGCAGCCTCGGCGTGGCGGGCGCGGTGCACCTGCCGGGACAGAGCAAAACGCTGCTGACGGACATCAACGACAGCGCGATGTTCGTGCTCAGCTCGAATTACGAGGGAATGCCAAACGTGCTGATTGAGGCCATGGCCTGCGGGCTCTGCTGCATCGCGACGGACTGCCCGATTGGCGGGGTTCGCTCCCTGCTGCAAAACGGCGAGAACGGGCTGCTCATACCAATCGAGGACGAGCGGGCGCTCTTGGACGCCATGACGGCGGTTGCGGACGATCCGGAGCTGGCCGCGCGCCTCGGAACCAACGCCAGGCAGATTCAACAGCGGCTGGACGAAACGGTCATTGCCGCGGAATGGAGACGCTACCTTGAAACCATTGTGGATCGATAAGCGGTTGCCGCTGTTCTCCGATCTTGCGTTTGCGCTGTATCTGGCAACGGAGATTCTGCTGCCGCATACGGCTGTTTCGCAGCTGGCGATGCTGCTGTTCTTTGGCGTCATTGCGTTGCAGGTCTTCCGCCGGAAGCGGCTGTACTTTTCCTGGTGGATTCTCGCGGGTGCGCTCGTGATCCTCTGGGGCGTTGTCGTATCCTTTGCATGGGCCATTGAGCGCAGTGCGTCGCTTTCCATGGTCAAGACGCTGATCATCAACCTCGTGTTCTTCTTTGTGTTGCTGCAATATCTGCTGCTGCAAAAATCCTTGCAGCGCTATTGCATTGCGTTCGTTGCGGTGGTTACCGCAATCTGCGCGACGGCGCTCCTGCTGCAGCCAAACACGGCACAAGATTACAATCGCATTGGAAACGCCATTGGCGTAAACCCGAACTGGATTGGCATGCTCTCCGCCGTGGCGATGGGCTTTTGCGTGATTCTGGCGGCGCAGCGCAAAAAGGCGCTCTGGCTGCTGCCGATTCTGGTTCTCGCGCCTGCCATGGTGCTGAGTAAGTCCACCAAGGGGATTGCGCTTTCGGCAATCCTGTTTGTCGTATTGATTCTGGTGCTCTATCCGAAATACTGGTATCTAAAGCTCCTGGGGCTGCTGGCCGTTGGAGGAGTGGCGTTCTATTTTTTGATCTTTCAGGATAACGCCATCAGCAACGGTCCGTTCCATCGCTATCAGGTCATTGCGCACTATATGATCATGGGCTGGGGCAGCGCGGATACCGTGCTGGAGCGAAATTCCTTGACCACGGTGGCGATGGAGGCGTTCCGTCTGCGGCCGATCACGGGCTGGGGCATCGATTGCTTCCGTTTCCTCGAGGGCGCGGAGGAGACCTATTCGCACTGCAACTACACGGAACTGCTGGTCTCCGGCGGCGTACCGATGTTTGTGCTGTATTACGGTGCGCAGCTGGTTGCAGCGGTTCTGGCGATCCGCGCGCTCTGGCGCACGCGCGCCAAACGGGCGGAGCAGCGCAACGAGCGCGCCATGGTGGGAGCCATGCTGACGCTCGTGCTCTCGCAGGTGGCGATGGACGTCGGCATGGTGTCGTACTATGACCGTACGGTGGCGGTGTTTCCGGTGCTGCTCGTGGCGGCGACGCGGCTGCTCGAAGCGAAACAGAACGACGGCGAGCGGCTGTTTGGCTACCTGAGCCATCCGCGCAGGCTCTTTGTCTGGCTCGCGGAACACGGCTGGTTTCGAAGGATGAACGACGAAACGTACCTCAAACGGTTTTACCGCGCGCGGATGGGCAAGGAACTGCACCTGAACCCGCCGGTGACCATGAACGAGAAGATTCAGTGGCTCAAGCTGCATGACCGCAACCCCGAGCATGCCCGCCTTGTGGACAAACTCGCCGTGCGGGACTATGTTGCGCTGCAAATCGGCGCGGAGTATCTCGTGGACTTACTTGGGAGCTGGCAGAACGCAAACGAGATTGATTTTGCAGCACTGCCGGAACGATTCGTGCTCAAGTGCACCCATAACTCCGGCGGCGTGCTCGTCTGCAAGGATAAAACGCGCTTCGACATGAAAGCCGCTAAGAAGTCGCTCAACCGCCAGCTCAAACAGAACTATTACGCGCAGGGGCGCGAATGGCTCTACAAGGACATTCCGCCGCGCGTGCTGTGCGAGGCGTTTATTGGCGGGGCGGACGGGAGTCTGCCGGACGACTACAAGTTCTTTTGTTTCGGCGGTGTCGCGCGGGCGGTCTGCGTCTGCACGAACCGCTCGGAAAAGCACGCGGACTACTATTTCTTTGACCGCGAGTTCAACCGCTTTCCGGTCAACGACGCAACGGCGAACCTGCCGGAGGATTTCGTGTTTCCCAAGCCCGCGCGTTATGAAGAAATGCGCGCGTTGGCGGAGACGCTCTCCGCCGGAATGGCGCATGTTCGCGTCGATCTGTACGATATCGAAGCGGGCATCAAGTTCGGCGAACTGACATTCTTCGACCAGAGCGGCTTTGCCGACGACTACGTGGGCGACGGCGACCGCATCATGGGCGATTTTTTAACATTGGAGACGCAGGCATGAACAAAACGTATCGAATCTTCGCAATCGCGAAATCACCGGAGGCTAGGGCATGAGCTTGGAAATCATCATCGGCGCGGACGTGGTACCGACCGCGTCCAATCTGGACACGTTTCAATCGAGCGCGCCGCAGCTGCTCTTTGGGGGCTTGGGCGACGTTTGGAACGCCGCGGATCTGCGCGTGTTTAACCTCGAAACGCCGCTGGCGGACGCCGAGAGCGCCGAAAGCAAATGCGGGCCAAGTCTGCTCGCGCCAACCAAGTGCGCAGAAGGGCTCGCCGCCCTCAACCCCACCGGAATCTGCCTTTGCAACAACCATATTCTAGACCATGGCGCGGAGGGGCTCGCCTCGACGAAGGCCGCGCTGAAGGCGAAGCACCTCGTTTCGTTTGGCGCTGGCGAGGACACCGACGAAGCGGACAAACCGTTTGTCTTTGCCAAACACGGCGTGCGCATTGCGGTTTACGCCGTCTGCGAACACGAGTTTTCCTGCGCTACCGAGCGCACCGCGGGCGCAAACCCGCTCGATCTCGTGAACCTGAGCGACCGCATTCGGGACATCAAGAGCAACTGCGACCGCCTGATCGTGCTCTACCACGGCGGGCGCGAGCACTACGCCTACCCCTCGCCGGAGTTGCAGAAGACCTGCCGCAAGATCGCGGACTGCGGCGCTTCGCTCGTCGTCTGCCAGCACAGCCACTGCATCGGCAGCGCCGAAAAGTGGAACGGCGCAACCATTGTCTACGGGCAGGGCAACTTCATCTTCGACGCGGCGGACGGCGGCGAGAGCTTCGACACAGGCCTGCTGGTGAAATACTCGGTTGGCGACTACGGCGCGGACGCCGTTTCCTATGTGCCGATCATTCGCGTGCACGGCGGCTCGGCTCTTGCGGACGAAGCAAGGGCACAGGCCATTCTGGAAGCGTTTGATAAGCGCTCGCTGCGCATCCGCGTAGAGGGCTTTGTCCCCGCGCGGTACGAAACCTACGCGGCCGAGCAGAAGGAAAAAGTGCTCAAAGTATTCCTCAGCGGAAACACGCTGCTTCGAACCGTCAACGTGCTCTCCGGCCGCAGACCC
>JAYFPQ010000126.1:0-19681 GCA_034927595.1 Christensenella sp. | reverse complement strand
GGCACGAATATGTCTATGACCATGCAGAGCGCGGTGCACGAAATCCGCGCGCTGCCGGAGGACGCGAACGCGACGCAGGTTGCGGACGCGCTGAGCATGGGCGCGCTCAAGGGCGCGCGCGGCAACTCGGGCGTTATTCTCTCGCAGCTGTTTCGCGGGTTCTCGCGCGCGTTCAAGGGCGCGGATTTCGTGGACGCAGAGCTGCTCTCCGCCGCGCTGACCAAGGGCAGCGAAGCGGCCTACAAGGCCGTGATGAAGCCGAAGGAAGGCACGATTCTCACCGTGTCCCGCGAGATTGCGGAGCACGTGGAATCGCTGCAAAAGCAGGGCGCAAACGTATACCGCCTGATGGACGAAATCCTCAAGAGCGGCGAAAAGGCGCTCATCAACACGCCGAATCTGCTGCCCGTGCTCAAGGAAGCGGGCGTGGTGGATTCCGGCGGCAAGGGACTCTTGACCATCTACAAAGGCTTTAAGCTCTCGCTGGATGGCGAAGAGATTGAAAGCTATGAAGAGCTGCTGCCGGAACAACCGGCGATTCAGTCGAGCAATGCGGACAGTTTTTCCGGCGAAAACATTACGTTCGGTTACTGCACGGAATTTTTTATCGTTCATCTTTCTCCGGAAATCGACGAAAAGGAAATCGAGAGCTTCCGCAACCATCTCGAACGTCTGGGCGACTCTGTCGTCGTAGCAAACGACGCGGACATGATCAAGGTGCATGTGCACTCGAATTCACCGGGCAAGGTGCTGCAAATGGCGCTCCGTCTCGGCGAGCTGGATAAACTCAAAATTGAGAACATGCGCGAGCAGAACCGCGAACTCATGGCGGAACGCAAGAAGAACGAAAAGGAATTCGGTCTGCTTGCCGTCAGCACGGGCACCGGCATTGACGAGCTGTTTCAGGCGCTCGCCGTCGACGCGCTGATCTCCGGCGGGCAGACGATGAACCCGAGCATCGACTCCATCGCATCCGCCATCAACAAGATCAACGCGCGGAACGTCTTCGTTCTGCCGAACAACTCAAACATCATTCTCGCGGCGCAGCAGGCGAGCGAGCTGACGCAAAAAGGCGTTGTGCTGATTCCGTCCAAGACGATTCCGCAGGGAATCGCCGCCTGCATGGCCTATTCCAAGGACGCTTCCATTCCGGAAAACGAGGAAGCGATGAAGGAAGCAATGGCGGGCGTGATCAGCGGCGCGGTGACCTATGCCGTTCGGGACACGAAGTTCGACGGCCACGAGGTCAAAAAGGGCGACATGATTGGCTTGGTCAACAACCATCTCTCCGTCTCCGGAAAAAGCGTGGATCAGGCGACGATCGATCTGGTCAAGCAGATGATTGCCCAGCACGGCAACGACGAATGCACCGTAACGCTCTACTTTGGCGAAGGCCAGACGGAAGCGGACGCGCAGGCGATTGCCGACAAGCTTCAGAAGGACTTTGCGGACGCGGAGTTCATGGTGCTCGCGGGCGGTCAGCCGCTGTATTACTACTACATCGCCGTTCAGTAACGCTGAACGCAACCCCAGGGCGTACAGCCGGCGAAGGGACGATTTGTTCCGTTCGCCGGTTTTTTTCGAAACCGGACCAGAGCGAAAAGAAACGTGAGGACGACGTTTTTGCTGGATCAGCCGCTGGTAAGCATGAAGGGAATCGGGCCAAAGCGTGCGGAGTTGTTTGCAAAACTCCGCATTCTGTCCGCGCGCGATTTGCTGTATCGCCTGCCGCGGGACTACCTGGACTACTCGAAGGCCACGCCCGTCTGCCAGCTGGTCAACGGGACCAACGTCGCCGTGCAGGTTCGAATCATGAGCGGCGTTCGGTTCTTTCGAACGGGCGGAATGACGATTCTCTCCGCAACCGCGCAGGACGAAACGGGTACCGTTACGCTGAAATGGTTCAATCAACCATATCGCAGCGGGCAGGTAAAAGCGGGGGACACCGTGTTTGCCTGCGGACGCGTGATCCGTAAAAACGGCGTTTCGTTGATCAATCCCGCGCTCTCGCAGAACCTCCCCGGCATTCTGCCGGTCTATGCGACGATCAAGGAACTCAACCAACGCGCCTGGCGGGACAGCATGCTCGCCGTGCTGGAGCACGTTTGGGACGGCATTGGCGACCCGCTGCCGTCGAGCATTCTGGAGCGTTACGATCTTGCACCGCTCGCGTTGGCGCTGCGGCACGCGCATTTTCCCGTCAGCCGCGAGGCGCTGGAACTCGCGCGAAAGCGGCTGGACTTTGAAAACGCGCTGCTCTACTTTACGCTGCTGGAACTGCAAAAGGCGGATCGTGTCCGCCAGAACGGCTTTGCGTTCGACACGAGCGGCGTGTTGGAGAAGTATCTTTCGAAGCTCGCGTTCACGCCCACGAAAGCGCAGCTTCGCGTTATCGAGGAGATTTCGGCGGACATGCGAAAATCCGCGCCGATGAACCGTTTGTTGCAGGGCGACGTCGGCTCCGGCAAGACGGCGGTTGCGATCTACGCCCTCTGCGTTGCTGCGGCAAACGGAAAGCAGGGTGCACTGCTCGCGCCGACGGAAATTCTCGCTGAACAGCATTACTTGAACCTTCGGGAGATCTTCGGCGCGTCAGTCGTGCTGCTCAAGGGCAGCATGAAACAAACGCAACGAAATGCGGTTCTCGCAAAGATCGCGGATGGAACCGCGCTCTGCGTGGTCGGCACGCACGCGCTGCTCTCCGAGGACGTTCGCTTTTACGATCTGGGGTTCGTGGTGACGGACGAGCAACATCGCTTTGGCGTCCGTCAGCGCGCGGCCATGCTGGAAAAGGGGACGCGACCGGATATGCTCGTTATGAGCGCAACGCCGATTCCGCGCACGCTCGCGCTGATTCTCTATGGCGATCTCGACATTTCGGTTATCGACGAGCTGCCGCCCGGACGAAAGCCGGTGAAGACCAGCATCATCCCGCCGAACAAGCGCGAGGATATGTACCAATACATCGCAAAACAGGCACAGGAAGGCGTCCAGAGCTACATCGTTTGCCCCGTGATTGAGGAAAGCGAGTCGCTCGACATTCCAAGCGTGGACGCGCTGTATACGGAGCTAAAGAAAACGATTCCGGATACGCGGCTATCTAAGCTGCACGGCGGCATGAAGGAAAGCGAGAAGGAGCGGATCATGAACGCGTTTCGCGCGGGCGAAATCGACGCGCTGGTGACCACAACGGTCATCGAGGTTGGCGTGCATGTTCCGAACGCCTGCATCATGGTCATCGAGGGAGCGGAGCGTTTCGGACTATCGCAATTGCATCAGTTGCGCGGGCGCGTGGGGCGCAGCGCAAAACAGGCGTATTGTTTTTTGCTCTACGGCGTACAGAGCGAGCAGGAGAACGAGCGGCTCAAGACCATGACGCAGACGACCGACGGATTTGCCATTGCCGAGAAGGATTTACTCTTGCGCGGCCCCGGCGATTTTCTCGGCACGCGGCAGCACGGCGACTCGGGTTCGGGCGCGTTTGTCGGCACAATGGACGGCCGGACGTTGGAGCTGGCGGGCCGGGCGGCGCGCGAAATTCTCGCCTCTCCGGGCGAAGACGGCGCGCGGCTGATCGAGCTGGCAAACGAACGATTTGACTCCATGTTCGGCAGCATCGCGATGAATTGAACGAGCCGGATCGTCTAAAAGAAACGCAAAACGTATTTGATAAGTGCTCAAAATTCGTTTGACGGTTTTTCGCGGACGTGTTATGATGGCTCTACTCTTGCAAAACAGGAAGTGCCTATGGACTATCAACATTTGATCTCAGATTGCGTAAAACAGATTCCGCCTTCGGGTATTCGGAAATATTTTGACCTGCTGGATGACTCGCACATCAGCCTTGGTGTTGGTGAGCCGGACTTTCCAACGCCGGATCGTATCCGCAAATATGTTGCCGAGCGGCTCAAGAATGAGCGCGTTCCGTATTCCTCGAACTCCGGTGATCCGCATCTGCGCGAGTTAATCGTTCGTTTCTTAGACGAACGCTATGGCATCTCCGGTTACGAGTCCATTGAAAACGTATTGATCACGGTTGGCGCAAGCCAGGCAATCGATCTGGCCATGCGCGCCATTCTGAATCCCGGGGACGAAGTCATCGTCCACGAACCCTGCTATGTTTCCTATAAACCAGCGGTGGAACTCGCGGGCGGCACTGCCGTTGCGGTGTCTACCAAACACGAGGATCGTTTCCGCCTGAAGGCGGACGAGGTTCGCGCGGCCATTACGCCGAGGACAAAGGCGATTCTGCTTGCGTTCCCGACGAACCCGACCGGCGCCATCATGGAGCGCGAGGATCTGGAAGCGATTGCCAAGCTCGTTCGCGGTACGGACATTCTGATGATTTCGGACGAGATCTATGCCGAACTGACGTTTAACGGCAAGAAGCATATTTCCATCGCGTCGCTGCCCGGCATGCGGGAGCGCACGGTCGTGCTCAACGGCTTTTCCAAGGCGTTTTCTATGACCGGCTGGCGGCTTGGCTACGCGGCCGGCCCGCTGGAAATCATCGCCGCTATGCGCAAGGTGCATCAGCTCATGATGCTCTGCGCGCCAACGCCAGCGCAGTGGGCGGGAATTGCCGCGCTCGAAGACGGATTTAAGGACGACTTTGCGGACACCCGCTACATGATCGACCAGTATGAAACGCGCCGTCGCTACATCATCGATGCGTTCAACGCGCTTGGTCTTTCCTGCAACGAACCGGAAGGCGCGTTCTATGTCTTCCCGTCGATCAAGTCGACGGGGCTACTCAGCGAGCCGTTCTGCGACGGCCTGCTCGCGAGCAAGAAGGTGGTTACCGTTCCCGGCAGCGCGTTCAGCCAGGCCGGAGAGGGGCATATTCGGTGTTGCTACGCAACTTCGATGGAGGATATCGAAGAAGCGATGCGGCGCATTGGCGATTATCTGAAAGAGATTCGCTAGTCCGAAGCTGTTTTTGCCCCGTCACGGAAATCGAGACGGGGCTTTTTACTTGTTTACGGGTCTACACATGCTTTAAGGAGAAAAGCTATGATTCAAACCAAAACGCTGAACACATTGGAATACGATAAAATTCGACAGATGCTGGAGCAGCACCTTTCCTGCGAAATTGGGCAGGAGTTTGCCGAGCAGCTGCGCCCGGCGGAAACATTTACCGAAGCGGAGACGCTGCAGGAGCAAACGAGCGAAGCGGAGGCAATCTATACGCGAACCGGACGCTCGCCGATCACCGGCTTTCCGGATGTGCGCGAACTGGCAAGCAAGATGCATGCCGCGCTGTTTTTGAGCACGCACGAACTGCTCGCCATTGCGCAGGCGCTGCGCGCGTCCCGCGAGGCGAAGGACGTGCTCCAGAACGACGACACGCAGAGCCTGCTTTGTAACCTCGCAAACCGGCTGACCTCGCACCGTTCCATAGAGGAAGAGGTTTCCCGCTGCATTCTCGCGGAGGACGAAATTTCGGACAACGCCTCCGCCGAACTGAGCCGGATTCGCCGGCAGATGAAGATTCTCAACGAGCGCGTCCGCGAAAAGCTCAATGCCATGCTCAAGAGCGCGACCACGCAGAAGTATCTGCAGGAACCGATCATTACGGTTCGAAACGGGCGCTATGCGCTGCCCGTGAAAGCGGAGTATCGCTCGCAGGTGCCGGGGCTGGTGCACGACCAGAGTAGCAGCGGCGCGACGCTGTTCATCGAGCCCGCCGCGGTCGTGGAGCTGGGCAACGAAAACAAACGCCTGCTCGCAGAGGAGAAGAACGAGATCGAGCGGATTCTATCCGCGCTGACCGCGATGATTGCGCCGTTTGCGAACGACATCCATATGAGCTGCAATGTCATGGGTACGCTGGACGTCATCTTTGCCAAGGCGATTCTCGCGCGGGATCTACGCGCCGTTCGTCCGACGCTGAACGAACAGGGGCGCGTTCGAATTGTCAAGGGCAGGCACCCGCTGATACCGCGAGACAAGGTCGTTCCCGTCGACATCTGGCTCGGTGAAACGTTCCAAACGCTGATCATCACCGGCCCGAACACCGGCGGCAAAACGGTTACGCTCAAGACGGTCGGCCTCTTTACGCTGATGGGCATGAGCGGCTTGTTCATTCCCGCCGAATATGGCACGGAGCTTTCGACGTTTGACAACGTGTTTGCGGACATCGGGGACGAGCAGTCCATCGAGCAGTCGCTTTCCACCTTCTCGTCGCACATGACGAATACGGTGCGTATTCTGGAGCAGGCGGACGCACGTTCGCTCGTGCTGCTAGACGAGCTCGGCGCGGGCACCGACCCGGTGGAGGGCGCGGCGCTTGCGCAGGCAATCCTCGAAACGCTCTACGAACGAAAGACGCTGACCGTTGCGACGACGCACTACAGCGAGATTAAGGCGTTTGCGCTGACGCACCCGGGCATGCAGAACGCGTCTATGGAATTCGACGTGGATCGCCTCTGTCCGACCTATCGGCTCTTCATCGGCATTCCGGGCAAGAGCAACGCGTTCGAGATTTCAAAGCGTCTCGGTCTTCGCGACGAGGTGATTGAGCGCGCGCAGGCATTCTTGCAGAAACGCGACGTCGTGTTTGAAAACGTGCTCTCCGAAGCGGAGCAGGCGCGAAGGAACGCGGAGGATGACCGCGAAGCGAGTTATAAACTCCGCATTGAGATTGAAAAGATCAAAACGGAGCTGGAAAAAGAAAAGAAGAAACTCGAGGACGAAAAAACACTCCTGCGACAGAAAGCAAAGGACGATGCGCGGCGCATGGTGCAGGAAACGCGGCAGGACATGGAAAAACTCATCGCCCAGCTGCGCTCTATTCAGAACATCGATCAAAAGCAGCTCGAACGCGCGGTGCAATCCTCGCGGGACGCGATGCGCAAAACGGAAGAGCGCCTCAACGAGCATGCGGTGCAGCGGGAGTTGGCAGGCAACGCGCCCGCGAGTGTTTCGGTGGGTCAGCGGGTCAAGCTCATTACGCTGGGGCAGGAGGCAACCGTGCTGAAACTTGCGGACGCAAAGGGCGAGGTACTGGTGCAGGCGGGGGTCATGAAGCTGAACATTCCGCTCAACGACCTGCGCCCCATCGAGCAAAAGCAGAAACCGAAGGCAACTTCGGCAAAGGTGACGCTTGCAACGGATCGCGGCAGCGCGCTCTCCGTTGACCTTCGCGGACTGATGGTGGACGACGCCTGCATGGAGCTGGATCGCTTTATCGACAACGCGATCATCAACGGGGTAAACGAGTTCTATGTGGTGCACGGCAAGGGCACCGGCGCACTGCGCACGGGCGTACAGGCCTACCTCAAGAGCCACCCGCGGGTAAAAACCTACCGAATCGGGGCGTATGGCGAAGGCGACGCGGGGGTTACCGTCGTCACACTGAAAGCATAAAGTAACAATCCATTGGAGATAGTTGAAGCCGCACGATGTAGATTGTGCGGCTTTCCTGTGAAAATTTCAGGCGCGTGGACAAACCGAAGAATCTCTGCTATACTTTACCCAAATGTGAGAAGACTATATTCCATTTTTTAACGGAGGTGATCGGATGGAAAGCAATACCATTCTGGTCATAGATGACGACAGGAATATTCTGGCAATCATCGAGTTATACCTGAAAAAAGCTGGATTTCAAGTTTTTACCTGTGCGGATGGAACATCCGCCATGGCGGCGTTCCATGAAACGCGGCCATCGTTGGTGGTTCTGGACATCATGCTTCCCGGACGGGACGGCTGGGCGGTGTTGCACGACATTCGCATGGAAAGCGAAACGCCCGTCATCATGCTCACCGCAAAGGGCGATACCGGCGACCGCGTGCAAGGGCTGGAGCTCGGCGCGGACGATTACATCGCAAAGCCGTTTGACGCGAAGGAACTCATTGCGCGCATCAAAGCGGTACTCCGCCGAAGCACGCCTTCCGAACCGGAGCGCACAATTTCGTTGCCGGGTTTGACCGTCTCGCTGGAGAACTACGCGGTCACGCTGGACGGCAGGCAACTGGAAATGCCGCCAAAGGAGATTGAACTCCTGTACTTTCTTGCGTCGCACCCCGGAAAGGTGTTTACGCGCGAACAGCTGCTGGAGCAGGTTTGGGGATTCGATTTCTTTGGAGACTCGCGCACGGTGGACGTTCACGTCAAGCGCATCCGCGAGAAACTGGGCGACAATCACGAGTGGGAGCTCCGAACGGTTTGGGGCGTAGGTTATAAATTCGAGCAAAAGTGATGAGAGAACATGCGCAAGGACTTTCTCAGAACACTCTTCTCCCGAATGCTGGCAACCTACATGAGCGTTACGCTCGGAATGCTGCTGCTCTCCGGCGTCATTGCGGGGACGCTGATGTCCGGGTTTGTCATGCGCGAAGAAAAACAGTCCATCGCGAATGAAATCGGCATTGTGACCGATCTGTACTTTAACACAACCAACTCAGTCGCGGGAGAAAACGCGGCTCTGCTGGAACTCAATACCATTGCGCGGCATTACGACGGTCTGATTCAAATCATCTCGGTCGACGGTGCGATGGCGCAATACGCCTCGAACAACAAGTGGAACGCCGTGATGGGCGTTCACTACACCGAGGAAGAAATCGCACGCATGCTGATCGCCGTTTCGGACCTGGACGCGAGCAGCGTGCGTTTTACACAGATGAGCGAACCGTTCCAGATGCTGGTCGGTTCCAGACCGGTTGTTCGGGACGGGGTGGCGACCCATGTTGTCCGGTTCTACATTGATGTTACGCAGGCGCGCAGCGCGGTTGGCATGGTTTATGCCGAGGTTGTGCTCGTTTCGCTGATTGCGATTCTGATCTCCATCATCGCGGTGTATTATACGACCGCGCGGCTGACAAGACCGTTCATGGAGATCAACGAAATTGTGCAGAAGTACGCCAAGGGCGACTATAACATTCGAATTCCCATCAGCAGCATGGAGGAATCGACCCAGCTGGCGCTGAGCTTCAACAACATGGCGGATCAGCTGAAGGACCTCGAAGCAACGCGCAGAAGCTTTGTCGCCAACGTCAGCCACGAACTGCGAAGCCCACTGACGAGCATGAAGGGCTTTCTGGAGGCGATGCAGGATGGTACCATTGGGCCGGACGAGTACGAAAAGTACATTGGCATCGTGCTCTCCGAGACCAAGCGCATGGCCGTCATGGTCAACGACCTGCTGGATCTGGCGCGAATTGAAAGCGGAAAGACCGCGCTGAAACTCGAAATCTTCGACATCAACGAACTCATTCGACGCACGCTGATCACCTTTGAGGCGCGCATCTACGAACACCACATGGAGGTGGACGTCAAGTTTGCGCAGGAGCAGTATTATGTGGAGGCGGACAGCGCGCAGATCTCCCAGGTGCTGCGAAACATCATTGACAACGCAATCAAGTACTCGCCGGACGACAGCAAGCTGCGCATCGCGACCTACGCGATGAAACGCGAAATCTACGTGAGCATTCAGGACTCTGGACAGGGCATTCCGGAAGCGGACATTCCGCATGTATTCGACCGCTTCTACAAGGTGGAAAAAGCGCATACGCCAAGCACACAGAGCGGAACGGGGCTTGGGCTTTCCATCGTAAAGCGGATTATCGACCAGCACAACCAGACCATTACGCTCAAGAGCACGAGGGGAAAAGGCAGCACGTTTACGTTTACACTCAAACGTGCGCCGGTTCCGAGACGTACTCCGGCGGACGGAGGAAAGAAAAATGGAACATAATGGATTCTATAGTTCGGAGCAGCCACAGAGGCATCGTGACGGCGGGAACGCCTTTACGACAATCGTCATACTGATCGTCATCATCCTGCTCGCGCTGTTGATTGTCGGTCTGTTCTGGCCAAACCTGCTTGGCGGGGATTCCAACTCTGATTTTACAATGATTACGCCGACGCCGACGGCTACGCCGCAGGCGAGCGACGGATCGGTTCTGCCGCCTACCGCCGAGGACACGGCGGTTCCCGAAGCGACGCCCATGCCGGAAGCGAACAGCAATGACCGCACCATGCCAAGCCTGGACGGCGTTGCGCCGATGGTTCCGGGACTGGTGGACAATCCCATTCCGGATATCTACGACGCGGTATCGCCCGGTGTGGTCGGCGTGCTGAACTACCAAGTGGGCAAGAGCGCGCTCGGCAAGGATATCGACGTGCTCTATGGCAGCGGTACCGGTTTTGCCATTTCAAGCGAGGGATATATTCTGACGAACGCGCATGTGGTCGACGGCGCGTCGAAGGTCGCCGTGAAGGTGTTCGGCGAAACAGAGGAGCGGGACGCGACGCTGATCGGCTCCGACAACGAGACAGATATCGCCGTACTCAAAGTAGAAGGCGTTATGTTACAGCCGTTAAAGCTCGGCGATTCCGACCAGGTTCGCGTAGGCGAATATGTGCTGGCCATCGGCAATCCGCTTTCTTCGGACGAGCTGGCCAATACGATTACGTTTGGCATCGTCAGCGCGACCGCGCGGCAGGTGACCATTGACAACTACACAAATGACTACCTGCAAACCGACGCGGCAATCAACTTTGGCAACAGCGGCGGCCCGTTGATCAACATGCTTGGCGAAGTGATTGGCATCAACAGTGCGAAGACCGTAACCGCCGGATATGACGAGATGGGCAATGCGCTGAGCGCGGAGGGAATCGGCTTTGCGCTGCCGATCAATCAGGTGCAGAAGATTATGGAGATACTGATCACGAAGGGCTATGTCGAGCGACCGGGCATCGGCGTCACCGTTACCACCGTAGACAAGGCCATGGCGGAGGAGAACGGCATACCGACCGGAGCCATCGTGCTCAGCGTAGTGAAGGGACGTCCGGCGGATCAGGCTGGGATTTTGGCGGGCGATGTCATCGTTGAGGCAAAAGAGAAGACGATTGAGACGCAGGACGAGTTTGTCAATATCGTAAAAACCTGCATGATCGGGGACGAGCTAAAGGTAAAACTCTATCGTGACGGCGAGTATCTGGAGCTGACCATTGTGGTTGGCAACAAGACCGATATGGACTTTAACGACGTCGTTGGCGCTACGCCAACCCCGGAAGTAACACCCATGCCGTCGTTGCTGCCGTAACGCAATTCCGAAATGTGATGTCCCGATTGGGGCTATAAAAAAAGACGTTCCATCTGGAGCGTCTTTTTGTATGCAAGCGATTCTTCGTTTATTCGGATTTCGTTTCCCATAGGTGAAGCGCGTAGCCGTCCAAACCGTCCGAAAGTGTTGCGTCCACATTCATGCTGTGCAACTGCTCCATGACGTAGAGCAGGATTACGCCGCCGTGCAGAATAACGTCGTGTCGATCCTTCAGCAACGGAATCTTCGCTCGCTCCTCGTCGCCAAGGTTGCTCAATGTTTGGAGTGTCGCGCAGAGGTCTAAAAACTCGATTCGTTTTTCACCGACCCAGGGGACGAACGACTGCTCGCCTTCACAGAGCAGCGCGAGCGTCGTGATGGTGCCGCCGACGCCGAGAAGATTGTTCTGTGATTTTTGTTTCTCCGGCGGAATATCCGGCAAGTCCGTGCGCCCGCCCAGCATTGGCAGACCGAACAAACCGGAAAGCACAGGATGAAGGGCTTCGCGAATCGAGTCCAGCTCCGCATAAGGAGCAAGATCCTTGGCGCGCACGCAGCCAATGGGCCAGCTTTCGCGGAATCCGGCGCGGATGATCTGCGTACTGCCGCCGCCAATGTCCAATATGGTGCGTTTTCCGCTGGGATCGGCGCCAAGCTGCGCGAACTCCGCCTCCTCCTTGCCGGTGAGGATGCGGGCGTGTCCCGCCCCGATGATGCCTTCCACCGAATCGAGAAACGCGCGCCCGTTTGCCGCGTCGCGCACGGCGCTGGTTGCATACGCAAACGAAAGAAAACCCTGCTCGCTCGCTTCGGCATGCACCGAGCGAATCACAAGCAGGGATTGAAGCATACGCGCCTGGGACAGTTGTCCGCTTGCGGCGAGACCCTCGGCCAGACGCGTGGTATACACGCGCTTATGGGAAACCACCGCGCCGCCATCCGGCCCCGGAGTAACGCGCGCGGTGCGAATCGTATTGCTGCCAATGTCAAATACGAGCAGTTTCATGGCCCAAGCGTCACAATCGGGATGGAATCATCCGGTGTTGGAGCGGGGGTCGAACTCGGCACGGCCGACGGGGCAGGCGTCGTGAGCGCGGGCAGCGGGGTGGGCGTTTCCGCGAGCTTGGGTGTTACGGCGACGTTCGCGCTGTCGTCGTAGAACTTCCAGTCATCCTGAAACACGTAGCCGAGTTTCTCGCGCGCATACTGAATCTTATAATCCGTCGTCTGCATGTATTCGAGCATGCGCTCAAGGCGCTCTTCATCGACCTTCATTTGGTCCAACTTGGTCTGGAGCGTTTTTTTCTCATCCGCAATGCTGGTGAGCTTCGTCTGCTGGGACAGAAAAACGCCGCCCAGTACGAAGAAGACCAGGGTAAAGAAGAGAATGATATAGCGCGGCCGAATATATAAGCCGGTTCTTTTTGGTTCAATCGGTCTGTTTGGCATGATGTGTATCATAGCATAATCGAATAGGAAAGAAAAGCGGCTGCGCGTTTCGTTTTCAAAAAGGTTACACGAAACAAACAATTCTCAAATCCGTTTTTGATTTTTGCGGGCTATACTGGCGAAGGCAAACGTGAAAAATGGGGAAAGCAGCCTCGAAAACGAGAATTGTTCCTTCCTGTTACACGCATGTGTGAAAAAAGAGTGGCGTGTATTGACAAACCGAACGCTCGACGATATGATTTCTTCATCCAAGAGGTCATATCGAATATTTTAGCTTCTTGATTTTCGAACAGGTAGCGTTTCTTACCGTAGAGAGGAGTTTACAGTTGAACAGAGAACAGTTGGAGGCGAAGAGCCTTGGAGATTTGCGCGAAATCGCAAAGCTTCAGGGTGTTAAGTCCTTAACCAAATATCGAAAGGGCGAGCTGGTAGAGATTATCATGGCGGGCGGTGTCGTGCCGGATGATCTTCCCTCGTCCGAAGGGGAAGAGGAAGAGGGATTCGAACCGGAGCAGGCGGAGAATTCGGCGCAAGCGCCGGAGTCCGGAACCGATTCTTCGGAGCGCATGCCGCAGTCATCGGAAGCGGACGGGGGATACCGTCGCTCCGGTTACACGCCAAGACCCTACCAGCAAAACAACAAACCTTATTATGACAACAATCGTCCGCAGCAGGGCGGCTATCAGCGCAGGTCGTATTCTCCTCAAGGCGGTTATCAGCAAAGCTATCCGCAACAGGGCGGCTATCAGCAAGCGGGATACCAGCAAGGCGGCTACCAGCAAGGCGGGTATCAGCAGGGCGGCTATCAGCAAGGCTATTCGCGGAACAATTATCAGCAGGGCTATCAGCAAGGCGGATACCAGCAGAATAATTTTTCCCAGCAGAGCAACTATTCCAACAATTACGCGGCCAATAACTTCGGCGCGGAGCAGAGCGCGATGGAAGGCGGACAGCGCTTCCGTCCCCGCACGGACACGCCGGAAGGGTACTATAACAAGGATTATGGCACGAGCAATCCCGCCGTGCCGGAAATCCTGCAAACCGGTGATTGCGGGGACGCCGAGGGCGTGCTCGAAGTGCTGCCGGACGGCTATGGCTTTTTACGCAGCGAAAACTATCTCTCCGGACAGCACGACGTATATGTGTCCATTGCGCAGATTCGTCGCTTCGGCCTGCGCACGGGCGATATGGTTACCGGAAAAACGCGTCCTTCCAAGGAAGGCGAGCGCTTCCTCGCGCTGTTATACATCACCGCCGTCAACGGCGAATCACCGGAGAGCATCGTAGACCGCAAACCGTTCGAAGAACTCGTTCCGGTGTTCCCAAACGAGCGTTACACACTCGAACTGCCGGGCACCAACAGTCTCGCCATTCGGCTCATCGATCTGATCGCGCCCGTTGGCAAGGGCCAGCGCGCCATGATCGTTTCCCAGCCGAAAGCCGGAAAAACGACGCTGCTCAAGAGCATTGCCAACGGCATTTCGACGAACTATCCGGACTCGCACCTCATCGTGCTGCTCATTGACGAGCGACCGGAGGAAGTGACCGACATGCAGCGCTCGATCAAGGGCGAGGTGCTGTATTCTACGTTCGACGAGCTGCCCGAGCACCATACCCGCGTGGCGGAAATGGTGCAGGAGCGCGCAATGCGCCTCGTCGAGATGGGCAAGGACGTCGTGATTTTGCTCGACAGTTTAACGCGTCTTTCCCGCGCGTATAACCTGACGATTCCGCCGACGGGCAGAACGCTCTCCGGCGGTATGGACCCGGGCGCACTGCACAAGCCCAAGCGCTTCTTCGGCGCGGCACGCAAGATTGAAAACGGCGGCAGCCTGACCATTATTGCTACGGCTCTGACCGAAACGGGCAGCCGCATGGACGACAACGTCTACGAGGAGTTCAAGGGCACGGGTAACATGGAGATCCATCTGGATCGAAAGCTCAGCGAACGCCGCATCTTCCCGGCCATCGACATCTACAAATCCGGCACGCGCAGAGAAGATCTGCTGCTCAGCGCGGAAGAGCTGGAAGCGGTGCGCACGATTCGCCGCGTACTGGCGGGCGGAAACCCCGCGGACGTGACGGAACACCTGATCGGCATGCTCGAGAAAACCAACAACAACGAGGAGTTTTTACAGCGACTCCGCGACTGGGTGGGCATTTACGAGAAGGACGGCTATACGACGATGTCGACCAGCCGCTACGGAAAATAAGGGTATTCTAAGCGTTCTGTTCCTAAGAAAAGCCCGCATTATGCGAAAACAGCGCGAATATATTCGCAAAACTATTGATTTTTTCGCTGCCAGTCGTTATAATAACCGATGGTAGTGTTTTAAAGGAGTGATCTTGTATGAAGAAGGATATTCATCCGAAATACGGCGAAGCAACCGTTCGCTGTGCCTGCGGCGAAACCTTTACGACCGGTTCCACCAAAGAGGAACTGAGCGTTGAAATTTGCAGCAAGTGCCATCCGTTTTTCACGGGCAAACAGAAGCTCATCGATAGCGGCGGACGTGTTGACCGTTTCAAAAAGCGTTACGGTCTGTAAGAGACGTAGAAAACCTTCCCAATCCAAGGGGAGGTTTTTTCTTGCCCGCCTCGGAAAGCCTATGGTACAATATTCGGACAGGCCAAACGGACGATGGAACGGTTCCAATCGCAAACGCGCTGCCTGAAAAAGGAATTTATTGAATGAAAAAATGTTCGGTTGGCGGCCAGGCGGTCATGGAAGGCGTGATGATGCGCACCATGAGCGGCGGCATCGCGCTGGCGGTTCGCAAGGCCGACGGCACCATTGAAACGGAATACACCCCCAAGAAGGAAACGAACAAAAATCCGATTCTCAAGTGGCCGGTTGTGCGCGGCGTCGTCGCGTTTATTGACTCACTGTCCACCGGTATGAAGATGATGACCCGTTCGGCGGAGCTCTACGGCGAAGCAATCGACGAGGAGCCGAGCCGCTTTGAAAAATGGCTGGCGAAAAAGACCGGGAAGAACGTCATGGACATCGCCATCGCGGTTGCGGTCGTCTTCGCGGTTGCGCTCGCAATCGGTCTGTTCGTGTTGCTGCCTTCGCTGGCGACGCAGCTGATTCCCTGGAAGGAAGGTGCGCCGCGCATCTGGAAGAGCCTGACGGAGGGATTCGTTCGGTTGTTGGTGTTCCTTGGCTATATTTCGGCTATCTCGTTCATGAAGGACATCAAGCGCGTCTACATGTATCACGGCGCGGAGCATAAGACGATTGCCTGCTATGAGCACGAAGCGCCGCTGACGCCGGAGAGCGCAATGAAATACTCCCGGCTGCATGCGCGCTGCGGACCGAACTATCTGTTTCTGGTGATGGCGGTTTCGATTCTGTTTTTTGCGATGCTGCCCTATGCGGAGAACCTGTTTCTTCGCGTGCTGACGCGGCTGATCTTTCTGCCGCTCGTCGCGGGGCTGGCATATGAGGTGCTCAAACTTGGCGCTTCTTCGGATGCGCTCTGGGCGCGGATCATCCGCGCGCCGGGCATGGGCTTGCAGTATCTGACCACGCGCGAGCCGGAACCGGCGATGATCGAGGTCGCAATTGCGGCGTTTAATCTCGCCATCAATGACGGCGTGTTACCAAAAGAAGAAGCAGTAGAAGAAGAAGAAAAAGAACCTGCGTCCGAACCCGCAACCGCGGAAGAAGGAGTTTGATTTCTCGTGCCAATGTCCGTATCCGAAACCGTTCGTCTGGTCAAAATCCGCCTGGAGCCTGTTGCGGCGGAGGAAGCCATGCAGCAGGCAAAACAGCTGGTTTCCGCTGTGCTCGGCGTTGAACCGGGTGCGCTGGCGGTGCATACCTGGGTGGAGGTGTCCGACGAGCAGATTGCGATCATCGGCGAGCTGCTGGAGCGCCGCGTCAAAGGCGAGCCGTTGCAGTACATCCTCGGCGAATGGTCGTTTATGGGTCTGCCGTTCTATACGGACGAGCGGGCACTGATTCCGCGGCAGGACACGGAGCTGCTCTGCGAAACCGCGATCCGATTGATTCAGGAACGCGGATATGCCAGCGTGCTGGACCTCTGCACGGGCAGCGGCTGCATTGCCGTCTCGATTGCGAAGAATACGGGAGCCACGGTCACCGCATCGGACGTCAGCGCGGACGCGCTTGCGCTCGCTAAGGAGAACGCGGAACTCAACGAGGTTTCGGTTACGTTCATGGAGAGCGATTTATTTCGGCAGATCGAAGGCAAGTTTGACTTGATTTGCTGCAATCCGCCGTATCTATCGCAGACGGATATGGATCAGTTGCAAACGGAGGTCACGTTCGAGCCGGCGCTTGCGCTCTTTGGCGGCGAGGATGGATTGGACGTTTACCGCAGCATCGCGGCAACCTACCGCGAGCACCTCAACGACGGCGGCGCGCTGCTGCTCGAAATCGGAAGTACACAGGCAGAGTCCGCGGCAAGCCTGTTTTCGACGAAAACAAACGTGCAAAACGATCTGGCCGGAAATCCGCGCCTGTTGATCGTTGAGCCATAAACGCGCATTGACAAAAAGACTATAATTAATAGAAAACTATAATTAGCAAGAAGACTATAATAGTAACAAGCAATTTCCCGCCATCGAAGGATTCGGACGGGAGCGAGCCGGAGCGAAACAGAGGCTCGAAACACGGAGGAACGATGTTCGACAAACTACAGGGAATTAAGCAGCGATTCGATCTTCTTTCGGAGAAGCTCGCCGCGCCGGACGCGATGAATGATCGCGATCTCTGGCGGGACATGGTCAAGGAGCGCGCCTCTCTGGAAGAGATTGTTCTCGCGTTCGACGAATATGAAAGCACGAAGGCATCGTTGGACAACTGCAAGGCGATGCTGAACGATCATCTCGACAGCGAGATGAAGGAGCTTGTTCACGCAGAGATTGAGGAGCTGGAAGAAAAGCTACAGACGCTGGACGAGAAGCTTCGCCTATTGCTGCTTCCGAAAGATCCAAACGATGATAAAGACGTGATTCTGGAAATCCGCGCCGGGACAGGTGGCGACGAAGCCTCCCTGTTTGGAGCGGATTTATTGCGCATGTACCTGCGCTATGCCGAACGAAACGGTTATAAGGTCGAGTACCTCTCCAACAACATGACAGATATGGGCGGGGTAAAGGAAGTCGTGCTCTCCATGAGCGGAAAGCGCGGCGCCTACAGCCGGTTAAAATACGAAAGCGGCGTACACCGCGTTCAGCGCGTGCCGGAAACGGAGTCGCAGGGACGTATTCACACCAGTGCGGCGACGGTTGCGGTGCTGCCCGAGGTGGACGACGTGCAGATTGAGATTAAGGAAAGCGACCTGCGCATCGATACCTACCGCAGCAGCGGCGCGGGCGGCCAGCACGTCAACAAAACCGAATCTGCTATTCGCATTACGCACCTGCCGACCGGCATGGTGGTTTCCTGTCAGGACGAAAAGTCACAGCTCAAGAACAAGGAGCAGGCAATGCGCGTGCTCAAGAGCCGCCTGTATGATTTTTATCGCACCCAGCAGGAGGCGGAGCGCGCGGGCGCACGCAAGAGCCAGATAGGTTCCGGCGACCGCAGCGAGCGCATTCGCACCTACAACTTTCCGCAAGGCCGCGTGACCGACCATCGCATTGGCGTGACGCTGTATCGGCTGGAAGCGTTTTTAGACGGAGACATGGACGAACTCATCGACGCGCTGATCCTCGCGGAGCGCAGTGAAATGCTTTCCGGGCAGGCGGACTAACATGCGAAAACTTCAGGAACCGGAGGAGCAGCCTGCGTTTCAGACGCAGGTGATCAACACCATCCGACAGGACGAGGCGGGAACCTCGCAGGGCGCAAAGCTGATTCAGGCGGGCGAGCTTGTTGCGTTTCCGACCGAAACGGTCTACGGCCTCGGCGCGGACGGGCTAAACGGCGCAGCGGTCGCAAAGATCTTTCTGGCGAAAGGCCGACCGGCGGACAACCCGTTGATTGAGCACGTAGCTAAGAAGAGCGACGTGCGCCAACTCTGGCGACGCATTCCGAAACAGGCGCAAATCCTGATGGACACCTTCTGGCCGGGACCTTTGACGCTGATTGCGCAAAAGAGCGACTGCGTACCGGAGGAAGTGACGGCAGGGCTGGACACGGTTGCCGTGCGAATGCCGCAGAACAAAACGGCTCGCGCGCTGATTCAAAAATCCGGCGTGCCGATTGCGGCGCCAAGCGCAAACCGCTCCGGGCGACCGAGCCCGACCACCGCGCAGCACGTGCTGGCGGATATGGACGGTCGGATTCCGCTGATTCTGGACGGCGGCCCCTGCAAATACGGCGTCGAGTCCACGGTGCTCTCGCTCGCGGGCGAGCCGACGATTCTGCGTCCCGGCGCGATTACGCGGGAGATGCTCTCGGCGCTCATCGGCGAAGTCAAGGTTGCGGACAGCATTCTAACGCCCATGCGGGAAGGCGAAGTCGCCGCCTCGCCGGGTATGAAGTATAAACATTATGCGCCGAACGCGGAGGTCGTCGTCGTAATCGGCTCGCCGGAACAGGCGGCGAAAAAGATCAACGCGTTGGTTCGCGAAGCAGAGCAGGAGGGCAAAACCTGCGAAATCGCCGCGACGGAGCAGACCAAGTCATTTTATAAAGGAAAGAAGCACCTGGTGCTCGGAGATCGAAACGAGCCGGTGACGCTCTGCGCAAACCTGTTTTCCGCGCTGCGCGAGATGGATCAGCGCGCGGACGTGATCTTTGCCGAGGGGATTCCGGCAGAGGACGAGGGACTGGCCTACATGAACCGTCTTCTGCGCGCGGCGGGATTCCAAGTCATCGACGCTGGCAAAGGGGAATGAGAAAAACCGGAAACGGTTCGGATATAGTTGGGAGGTAATGTAGATGAAACTGGCAATTGGCTGCGACCACGGCGGATTTGATCTCAAGACGACCTTGATCGCGTATTTAAAGGAACAGGGGCACGAAGTCAAGGACTACGGCTGCTACGACAAGAGTAGCATCGACTATCCGGATTATGTGTTCCCCGTTGCGGAGGCGACGGTTCGCGGCGAATACGAACGCGGAATCGTCATCTGCACAACCGGCATTGGCGTGAGCATTGCCGCAAACAAGGTGCTCGGCGTTCGCTGCGCGTTGGTGACGGACGAATACTCCGCCCGCATGACGCGCGACCACAACGACACCAACATGATCGCGCTTGGCGCAA
>JAYFPQ010000114.1:0-36236 GCA_034927595.1 Christensenella sp. | reverse complement strand
CGCGGACAAGATGTACTCGTCGATAATCGCCTTCAGAATGCCCAGTTTTCTGGCATCCAGTTCCATCTGTTCCGCCTCCTCTCCGTTGCCGACCGCAAGATTTATGGGTCGAACCGACCCATATTTCAGTGGAATATTTGTTATTAGCACTCTATTTTGATGAGTGCTAACCCATGAGAAAAATTTAGCACCTACGAGCTTTTGTGTCAAGTAAGTGCTGTATCAAAAATGTGACATTCCAGTGAATTTGGCCTTTTGCACGAATCGTTCTGTATTACATGAAGAAGCCGAGCGCCTCATTCTGCATATCCAGCCCACGGCGGTTAAGCGCGACGAAATCCGCCGATTCCGAGACCCAGTTGCGTTTGCGCAGGGACTCCATCGCGCGCGGAAACGACTCGACGACGTCCAACCCAAAGCGCGTTATAAACGCGGCGCGGTCGATGCCGCGCGTAAGCCGTAAACCGAGCATGATGCTCTCAAACATCTCTTCCCCGCTCTGCAGGCGAATCGTCTCCGTCCGCGGGAGCCTGCCCTTTTGCAGCAAGCGGGAGTACTCCTCCAGCGAAACGGTGTTCGCATACCGCGTCCATATCTTTTGCCGGACGGCGGAGTGCGCCGCGATGCCGAGGCCGATGTATTCGCCGTTGCGCCAGTAGGTCAGGTTGTGGCGGCATTCGTACCCTTCGCGCGCGAAATTGCTGATCTCATAGCGGTGGTATCCGCGTGATTCGAGATAGTCGATGCCCGCGTCCTGCATGTCTGCAACCACTTCTTCGTCCGGAAGAACCGTTCTTCCGTCGGCAACGCGCGCGTAGAGCGGCGTATGCTCTTCGAGCGTCAGCGCGTAACTGGAGATGTGCTGAAGCTCCAGATCGCAAACGGTCTTCAGCGTGTCGAGGTACTGCTCCTGCGTCTGCCCCGGCAGGCCGTGCATCACGTCCGCATTGATGTTTGCAAACCCCGCCTCGCGCGCCCAGTTCAGCGTATCGAGAAATTGCGCGAAGGTGTGAATTCGCCCGACGCTTTGGAGCAGCGCGTCATCCGCGCTCTGTAAGCCAATCGAAAGGCGGTTGATCCCCGCTGCATGATAGGCCGCGAGGCTCTCAAGCGACGCCGTGCCGGGGTTGCACTCCATGGAGCACTCCGCTTGCTCCGCAATCGGAAAATTCGTTCGAAGCGTGTCCATGATTCGCTGCATCTGTTCGCCGGAAAGCAGCGACGGCGTTCCCCCGCCAAAGAAGACCGTGTCGAACGACGCGGGGTACTCCCCCGCTCTAGCGGTGAGTTCGATTTCGCGCAGCAGCGCTTCGACGTAGCCATCCAGCGCGCCCGCGTTCGCAAACGACGTAAAATCGCAGTAGTCGCACTTCTTGACGCAGAACGGAATGTGCAGATAGATGCCTGCCATCGCGCTAGTTGATGCGCAATACGCTCATGAACGCGTCACTCGGCAGAGAGACGGTTCCGACTTGACGCATGCGCTTTTTGCCTTCCTTCTGTTTCTCCAGCAGCTTCTTCTTGCGCGTAATGTCGCCGCCGTAGCACTTGGCAAGCACGTCCTTGCGGACGGCGCGAACGGTTTCGCGCGCAATGATCTTTCCGCCGATGGCGGCCTGCACCGGAATTTCGAACTGCTGACGCGGAATGACCTCGCAGAGCTTTTCCGCGACGGCGCGCCCCTTGGCGTAGGCGCGGTCACGATGAACAATCGTGGACAGCGCGTCACAGGGATCGCCGTTGAGCAGGAAGTCCAGCTTGACCAGATCGCTCTTTTCGTACCCCTTTAGCTCGTAGTCGAAGGAGGCATACCCGCGGCTGCGGCTCTTGAGCTGGTCGAAGAAGTCGTAGATGATCTCGTTGAGCGGCAGTACATAGTGAATCCGTACGCGGGATTCCTCGATGTAACTCATGTCAATGAAAATGCCGCGTCGCTCCTGACAGATTTCCATGATGGAACCGACGTACTCGGAGGGTGTCATAATCGTTGCGTTGACAACCGGTTCTTCGAGATACTCAATCTCGGTGACCGGCGGCAGCTTCGAGGGATTGTCGATCATTTCCTCTTCGCCGGTGGTCAGTTTGATCTTATAGATAACGCTCGGCGCGGTGGTGACGAGGTCGAGGTCGAATTCGCGCTCCAACCGCTCCTGAATGATCTCCATGTGCAGAAGTCCCAGGAACCCGCAGCGGAAGCCGTAGCCCAACGCGTTGGAGGTTTCCTGTTCAAACGAGAGCGACGCGTCGTTGAGTTTGAGCTTGTCGAGCGCGTCCCGCAGGTCTTCGTACTGCGCGCCGTCCGCGGGATAGATGCCGCAGAACACCATGGGGTTCACTTGCTTATAACCGGGCAACGGTTTTTGAGCGGGACGGTCGGCCAGCGTAATTGTGTCGCCAACCTTGGTTTCGGCAACGCTCTTAATCGACGCGGCAATGTATCCAACCTCGCCCGCGGTAAGCTCGTCCACCGGCAGCGGAGACGGCGTAAACACGCCAACTTCGGTGACGTCGAATTCGTGCCCCGTCGCCATGGAGCGAATGCGCATACCTTCCTTCACCGTTCCGTCGAACACGCGAACATAGGAAAGCGCACCTTTGTAGTTGTCATATACGCAGTCGAAGACGAGCGCGGTCAGCGGCGCGTCCGGATCGCCCTTCGGCGGCGGAACAATCGAAACGACCGACGCGAGCACGTCCGCCACGTTGGTGCCGTTCTTTGCGGAGATCTTCGGCGCGGAGTGCGCTTCGATGCCGATGACGTCCTCAATCTCCTGCGCGGTGCGCTCCGGCTCCGCGCTCGGCAGATCGATCTTGTTGATCACCGGAACGACCTCAAGACCGTTGTCCACGGCGAGGTACACGTTTGCGAGCGTCTGCGCCTCAATGCCCTGCGTCGCGTCCACAACGAGCACCGCGCCTTCGCAGGCTGCCAGTGCGCGGCTGACTTCGTAGTTGAAGTCCACGTGCCCCGGCGTGTCGATGAGGTTAAACATATAGCGCTTTCCGTCCGTATGCGTATAGAACATGCGCACCGCGGAGGATTTAATCGTAATGCCGCGCTCGCGCTCAATGTCCATGGAGTCGAGCAGTTGCTCCGTCATGTCTCGATGGGCAACTGTTTCCGTCAACTCCATCATGCGGTCGGCCAAGGTCGACTTGCCGTGGTCGATGTGCGCGATGATGGAAAAATTTCGAATCAGTTCATTGGGGTATGCCATATGGTTCCCTCCCGTATTTCGGGTTTTATCATACTGTATCCAAGGTTGGAATGCAAGATTGATCCGATGACCGAGCCGCGAAAAATGGCGATGCCGTTTGGCACCGCCATTCCCGCGTGTTTGACACTCTTCTGAAAACTATTCAATCGGCCGCCGCGCAACGACGAAGTTTCTGCGCCAATAGCTGGTCTTTGCGCCGCGGCGAACAACCTTGCCGTTGGCGGACGATGCGTCGATCATTTCGCCGCCGCCGATATAGATGCCGACGTGTCCAACCGTGCTGCTGTCGTCCGACTTAAAGAACAGCAGATCGCCCGGTTTCACGTTGTCGATGTCCGAAATCTTCGTCCAGCTCGTCGTCTTAGACAAGCCCGCCGCGTTCAGACGGCGCGTATACACGTTGACCTGCCGCAGGCAATAGTACACCAATCCCGAGCAGTCGAACGAATCCGGCCCGCTCTTGCCGAGAATATAGGTGTCGCCCAGCTGTTTCTTGGCGATGGAAATCATCTTATCGATGCGGCCTTCCGCGGAGGAAGCGCGCGCCAGCGCGGCCTGCTTCTTCTTCTCCGCCGCAATCTCTTTCTCTTTGGTATAGGAAACACGGGCGTCGGCGGAGTTGATCTCCTCAAGAGTCTGCGTGCCGGCCTTGCCGTCCTTTGTAATGTAGTTTCGATTTTGGAACTTCTTGACGGCCTCGACCGTATCCGAGCCATAATAGCCGGTCACCTGATTGTCGTCGAGATAGCCGAGTTCTACGAGTTGCTCCTGGAAGGACTCGATGTCGTCCCCCTCCGCGCCCTCGGTCATGACGTATTTCTTCGCCTCTTCCGAATAGAGCAAGGCGATGGTGTCATTTCCGCAGATGCCGTCCTGCTGCAGCTCGTGCTGCCGCTGGAAGAGCTTGACCGCATACTTGGTCGCGTTGCCGAAATAGCTCGTCGGTTCGTCAATGGCGAGGTAGCCGAGCTCCATCAGGCGCTTTTGCAGCGCCATGACGTCCTCACCCTCCGCGCCCTTCTCAATTCGAACCTCCGGCGTCGGGCTTGGGGTCGGCACCGGCGTTGCCGTTGGAGCGATGGTTGGCGACGGCGTCGTCGCCAGCGCAAGCTGCGCCGCCATGATTTCCGTTTTCTTATGCTGGCTGCCGGAAACCGCAAAGATTAACACGACGCAAACCAGAACAAACCCCGCCGCCGAAAGGACGAAGATTCGCATGGGTTTGCCCATGAGGTAAATTGAACGAAGGAATTTTTTAAATCCCACGAGCAGCTTTTGCGAGAAGGTCAGGTTCTTTTGCGGTTTTTTCGAGCCGGAACCGTTCCCCTTGCCGGAGCCATTGCCGTTGCCGGAACCGCTCCCTTTGCCGGAGCCGTTGCCGTTACCGGAATCGCTCCCTTTGCCGGAGCCATTACCGTTGCCGGAACCTGCGCCGTTTCCGTTGCCTTTTCCGCCGCCATTGCTTACGGTCGGGGTGTATTCATATTTGGTGTAATCCGTGTACTTCTTCGTCGGACCGTTTCCGGTTGCTCCGTTGCCATTCGGCCGGTTTACGCTCGTATTGTTGCCGTTGGCGTTGGAACCGTTTGTATCCGACCGATAGCCATATCCGTTTGCGGAGGGCTCTCTTGTGGAACCCGTGCTCGCAGGCGAGGGACTGCCGCTGCGTACGGTTCGATCGTAGGTGCTATCCGGTCGAGCGGCGTTTGCGTATCCGCTGTTCTCGCGCATAGGAACAGCGCCGGTCGGATATCCGCCTGGCGCGCTAGTGACACCGCGCGGTTGCGCAGCGCCGCCGTTGTATCCGCCGGATTGATTCGAAGCGTCATAGCTGGAATAGGAGATGTTACGATTTGGTTTTATACTTGAATCTGGCTGTGTATACGGAGAGTAGGCCCCGTTTGCCACGGGCCTGCCCTGCATCGACGAACCGTAGGCATTCACCCGCGATCCGTTTGTATATGCGCCTGTACTGTTCGACGAATTCTTCGACTGAAGCGATCCGTAATCCGTATAGTCCATAGCACTCTCCTAATGCAAAATTCTACGGAAAGCGCGGACGTTTTGCAATAGCAAACTAAATATTGTAATACATTGTTCAATATTAGCCGAGTATACCACAATATGTAGTGGCTTTGTTACTTTGAAATCGCGATTTCGAAGAACGATTGTGAACACGATGTGATACAAAAAACACGTCTAGTGTTGATTTAGACGTGCTGATGTTGCTTGATCAACTGTTTAGTCGAATAATGCAGTCGAGAGGTACCGTTCGCCGGTGTCCGGCAGAATCACAACAATCGTCTCGCCCGGCTTTTGGCGCTTCTGCGCATAAACGCGTGCGCCCGCGAGCGCCGCGCCGCAGGAGATTCCGCTGAGGATTCCTTCGGTCTTCATAAACAGCTTAGCGGCTTCGAGTGCGTCCTCCGTTTTGACGGAGATCACTTCGTCCACCACGGATGCGTCGTAGTTCTTCGGAACAAAATTTGCGCCGAGCCCCTGAATGCCGTGCGCGTTCGCCTGCCCGCCGGTGAGCACCGGCGACTCCGCAGGCTGTACGGCAATTACGCGAATCTTCGGATTCTGTTTCTTGAGGTAGCGTCCCGCGCCGCAGACCGTTCCACCGGTTCCAACACCCGCAATCAGAGCGTCCACGCGACCTTCGCAGTCTTGCCATATCTCCGGGCCGGTCGTAGCCTCGTGCGCGGCGGGGTTATCGGGATTCTCAAACTGCAGCATCCGTTTGCTACCGGGAATCTCTTTGAGCAGTTCTTCCGCGCGTTCGTTCGCGCCCGCCATGCCGCGTTGCGCGTCCGTCAAAACGATAGAAACGCCGAGCGCTTCCAGAATCTTACGCCGTTCCAAGCTCATAGATTCCGGCATGGTCAGTACCACGCGGTAGCCGCGCGCGGCGGCGACCACGCCAAGTCCAACGCCGGTATTCCCGCTCGTTGCTTCAATCAGCGTCGCGCCGGGTTTGAGCTCGCCTCGCTCCTCCGCGCGGCTGATCATGTTCAGCGCAATGCGATCCTTCGAGCTGCCGCCGGGATTCCGGCTCTCCAGCTTGACCACCAGATTCGCGTCGATTCCATAGGCTTTCGCGAACCGATCCGCCCGCATGAGCGGCGTGTTTCCAATCAGTTCCGCAGCAGATGCATAGATCATGCGTGAATCGCCCCCAGTGCCGCCTGCATAATTACCTTTGGCGATGTCTCCGCGTTATCCACCTTCACGAACGGCTTTCCCGCTGGCAAAAATGTTTCGCGCTGTTCCGGCTTCAGCCGGTCAAATGCCGCTTCGTCGTCCAGCACCACGAGCCGCGCCATCACGCCCTGCACGGAGAGCATGTCCCCCGCCTGACGAATCAAATCCACAAACTCGCGTCTGGCAATCAGAATCACGTCCGGGCCGTTCTTCGGCTCGCGGAGAATTTCCGCACATTTGGACGAACCCTCATCCTTCTGCTCAAAGAGCTTCGTCTTGAGAAGAACCGCCGACAGGGTTGCCGCGGCAGCCGCGCCAACGACGCACTGAATGGCGTTAAACAGAATGTTCGGAATCGCCGCCGCCGTGCCGTAGAGCAGTGTTTCATATAAAAAGTATCCAATCGGAACCAGCAGCGCCGCAACAAACAAAAACACAAAGCGAATCTGCTTCTTCGTTGTCGCAAACAGCAGCCCGCCAAGCAGTGCCACCGCGCCCTTAATGACAAACGTTGCCGGTGCATACACGCCCCAGCCGAGCAGGATATCCGAAATGGCGGATGCCGCGCCCGCGCAGAGCGCGCCCCAGCCGCCGCCGAGCAGCACGCCCGCGAGCAGCACGCCCGCGTCTCCAAGGTTGATATATCCAAGCCCGCCGGGCATGGGAATCGACACCAGCGTGGTCAGCAGAATGATTGCCGCCGCGAGCACGCCGGCCGTGGTCAGTTTGCGAATGGATTGCGTGGACTTTACCTTCATCGGATGTTTCCTCCGGTTCTGTGAATGGGAACGAATCTGCGCCGAGTGAACAAAACCTGTTCGAAATTCGGTTTTCCTTTGCGTCGGAGTCAAACCGAAAACTTCTATATATTATACGCAGATTCCAACAAAATGCAAATATGTCCGATTCTGTATCGGTAACGTGGCCGTTACTTGTTGATTGCCTCTTCGGCGGTCAGCTCCACTACTTCGATCTCTTTCGGTTTCCCCTGCCGCGCGCTGATCATAACACCGGCTATGATGATGACGCCGCCAATCACTTTTCGTAATGTCACCATCTCCCCCAATAATACCCAGGAAAAGAACACGCCAAAGATTGGCACGAGATTGAGCATGGAGGTCACGGAACTCGCGGGCAGTTTCTTGAGCCCGTTGTTGTACAGTAAAAACGCAACCACCGAGCAGAACAGGCCGAGAAACAGCATCATGGAAAACGACAGTACCGTCGGCGGCGCCCAGTCTCCGCGCTCAAACAGCGCGAGTGGTGCCATAAAAATCGTTCCGAATAGTGTTTGGTAAAACAGCAGCGAGATCGACGGATAACGGTTGACAACCTTCTTGGTCAAAAAGTTATAAAACGCCCATGCGATGCCCGCAACGAGCAGCAGCAGCACGCCAAGCAGTTCCCCCTGCTGGCGCGTGTCCGCTTTGACATAGGACAAAATGACGACGCCCGCGATGGCAATCAGAATACCGATGATTTTAAAGAGGTTCATCTTTACTTTATAGATCAGCGACTCCAGCAGCAGCGTAATCGCCGGATAGGACGCGATGATCAGTGTCGCGCTGGAAGCGGACGTCCACTGCATGGCGATGTTTTGCAGCACGGCGTAGAGCGTAATGCCCATCAATCCGCTGAGTGCAACCGTTCCGATGTCCTTTTTCTCGAGCTTGACGCGGTTTTTCGGCAGTAGCGTCAACGCGCCTAAAATCAGCGTGGCAACCACGAACCGCACCGCGCCGAGCGTTATGGGCGGAAAGGTCTCGTATGCGATTTTGATCGCGACAAACGACGAACTCCAGATGACGAGCGCCCCAAGGATCGAAAGGTAAGATAGCGCGCTGGACTGCTTTTGCGTAGACACAAGTGTTCTCCCTAATCCGAATTTTGAAGAAAAGCCGCTGTTCGCAGCGGCGTTTGAACCAAGATATTCTTTTTTGCAAACGATGTCAAGGAAGATATTGCTCTATGCAGAAATATTGTATTATTTATAAACTTTATAACGATCTTGGATTCCTGCTGCTCTTACACAATAAACTGGCAATATCTGTTTCATCACCTAATCCGCCGGAAGACGTTTTTTAGGAATCATCAGCCAACAAAAAAGGCTTGCCGCCCGCTCTTAACGGGCAGCAAGCTCTTCGTCGTTCCATCCGTTTTCATACGTACGTCTCTGGTTTCATCTCACTTATCGGCAGGCATATAGTAGTAATATACACTGGGGAACTCATAGAGTGTCCCCATGCTCCCTTCCAGCCAGTACCCGAATAAGTAGTAATAATAGTCCGGGTATAGTTGATCGAACAGATATTGCTCGTTCTGTTCTTTGAACGTATTCCAGCCGTTGGTCGCGCTGAGCACATTGGCGTCCTTGATCTCGAAAATCCGGTTTCTCGCGATGGCGTATTCATATCCGCCAAAGACGCAGAACTCGCTGTCTTCCAGCGACGGCGTTTTTGTGATAAACGTGTCGTTCATGCCAAGTTGCGTTGCCTGAGCCGGAATATCACCATTCACGAACCCCAGCCCAGCAAAGGTAACGGTTGATTCCTCTGTCCAGTTCTCATGTGAATACAGAACTGCCCCCGCCTCTTTCTGCGGCTGCGTCAACAGCGCGGTAAGATATCCCCCGCGAAGCACCATGACGCACAGCAAGGCAAGAACGAACGCTTTGATGTGTTTTCTCGCAAACAGCTCGGCAAGTCCGATGGCCGAATAGAGCATGAACAAGCAAAAATATAGATAATACGTTCGGAAAAACAAAGTCGTAATAAATAAGTTATAAACAAAGAACCCGACGAACACGAGCGGCACGAAGACCGCAAACAGCGTTCTGGAATTCTTTTGCTCGCTGTGCTTGAACAACGTAATAACGCCAACGATTGCAAAAACCGGCGAAAGCGGCACATCCGCATAGAAGAGATGATAGATCGTCAAGCTGATCAGGTGCCCGAGCGGCGTTCCGGCGGAAACAATGTTTGGGTTCGCTAGATACGCATTCGTTTCGCGGGAGATTACCTGACTTAGGAATCCCGGCTTAAGCAGCGAGGGAGAAAAGCAGATCAATCCGGCAAGCGTGCACAATACGATAACAGGAATGTTGATCGCCAGCGCCTTGTTCGAGCGTCGATTCAAGCATGCGGCGCCGATGGGCAGCAATATAAAATAGAGCTGTGGATACTTCACCGCTCCCAACACACCCGTTGCAAACGCTGCGAAATATAAAAGCCATGCCTTGTTTGAGCGAAGATAGAGCGCGAGCAGATTCAGGACTGCCATCATCAGAAAGAACGACGGCGCTTCCCCCGTGCCATAGCGAGACTGCTCGATTTGGAACAGAGAAAACACGATCATCCCCGCAAAGAGAATGATTGGCAGGTTTTTCTTTTGTATTTGATAGAGGAACGTGCAGCCGAGTACGGCACCCAACGAGAAGTAAAAAACGGCGGCGAATCTGCCCGTCATGTGCGCGCCATATAGCTGCGCCCCATCGCCATAGTGCATCAGCAGCAGAACGAGCTGACGCGCCATTTGAAAGGGCATTTGCAGGAGGAATGCGCCTTCCGGATAGAGTTTATAGACGTGATATGGGCTGTTGATAAACAGGCTGCTTGCGGAGCTGAAGAAAACGATCTCGTCCGGGTGGAGTTTTAAACCGTGTCTTAGCGTGAGCAGTCGAGTGATCGCAATCAATGCCAGCATGGAGAAGATGATGATCAGGAGGATTCGCTTTCGGGTGAACTTCGGACTCCGTCCGGCACACAGATCGTCCAACAACGGAATCTGGGGGTTATTCTGATCTCCAGATACATCACTATCCAGATTTTCGACCACATTCACAGCTCTTTTGTGCATTTTTTCAAAACCTCATCAACAAAAGATCGAATTCTTTTTCTCGAAATACAGTTCTATATTATATCTTTATGAAACTGAATATACAAGTAAACGGTAATTACCAAAAATCAAAAAGCACCCTCTGTTGCCAGAAGGTGCTTTGGGGCTTAAGTCAGGTTATTTCGCCTGTGCGATAGCCACAGCAATCCGCTTCTTTTTCTGTAAAAAGATGAAAAAAACACCCTCTGTTGCCAGAAGGTGTTTCAAGGCTTCAGTTCGTTTATTTCGCCTGAGCGATGGCGACAGCAACTGCAACAGTCGCGCCGACCATCGGGTTGTTGCCCATGCCGATGAGACCCATCATCTCGACGTGCGCCGGAACGGACGAAGAGCCCGCGAACTGCGCGTCGGAATGCATACGGCCCATCGTATCCGTCATGCCATAGGAAGCGGGACCCGCCGCCATGTTGTCCGGATGCAGGGTGCGGCCCGTACCGCCGCCGCTCGCCACGGAGAAATACTTCTTGCCGTGCTCGATGCACCACTTCTTGTAGGTGCCTGCGACGGGGTGCTGGAAGCGCGTCGGGTTCGTGGAGTTACCGGTGATGGAAACGTCCACGTTCTCATGCCGCATGATGGCAACGCCTTCGTTCACGTCGTCCGCGCCGTAGCAGCGAACCTTCGCGCGGTCGCCGTCCGAAAACGCCTTGGTCTTCGTGATGTTCAGCTTGCCGGTGTAGTAGTCATACTCCGTCTCCAGATAGGTAAATCCGTTGATGCGGGAGATGACATACGCCGCGTCCTTGCCGAGGCCGTTGAGGATGACCTGCAGCGGCTTGGTGCGAACCTTGTTGGCGGTCTTGGCGATGCCGATTGCGCCTTCTGCAGCGGCAAAGCTCTCGTGACCGGCGAGGACGCAGAAGCAGCTGGTTTCTTCGCGCAGCAGCATGGCCGCGAGGTTGCCGTGACCGAGACCGACTTCGCGCTGATCCGCAACCGAACCCGGAATGCAGAACGCCTGGAGGCCAAGACCGATGGCTTCCGCCGCTTTGTCCGCACTCGTTACGCCCTGCTTGATGGCGATAGCCGCGCCGACGGTGTATGCCCAGCAGGCGTTCTCAAACGCGATGGGCTGAATGCCGCGAACGATGGCAAATGCATCCACACCCTTGGCGTCGCAGATCGCTTTCGCGTCGTCAATGCCCTTGATGCCGTACTTGGCCAGTTCGCAGTTGATCTTTTCAATTCTTCTCTCGTAACCTTCAAAAATAGCCATCGCTGCCTCCTTACGCTTTGCGCGGGTCGATAACCTTGGCGGCTTGGTCGAAACGCCCGTAGGTACCAATGTTCTTCTCGTACGCTTCCTTCGGATCGACGCCCTTTTTAATCGCGTCCATCATTTTGCCGAGGTTGACGAACTTGTAGCCAATGATCTCGCCGCCCTCGTCGAGCGCGATGGCGAGCACATAGCCCTCTGCCATTTCCAGATAGCGCGGCCCCTTGCAGAGCGTGCCATACATGGTGCCAACCTGCGAGCGCAGGCCCTTGCCGAGGTCTTCAAGACCGGCGCCGATGGGCAGACCGTCGTCCGAAAACGCGCTCTGCGTGCGGCCGTATACGATCTGCAGGAACAGCTCGCGCATGGCGGTGTTGATTGCGTCGCAGACGAGGTCGCTGTTGAGCGCTTCGAGAATGGTCTTGCCGGGCAGAATTTCCGCCGCCATGGCTGCGGAGTGCGTCATGCCGCTGCAGCCGAGGGTCTCAACCAGTGCTTCTTCGATGACGCCCTTTTTCACGTTGAGCGTGAGCTTGCAGGCGCCCTGCTGCGGTGCGCACCAGCCGACGCCGTGCGTCAGGCCGCTGATATCGGTGATTTGCTTTGCCTTAACCCACTTGCCCTCTTCGGGAATCGGAGCGGGATCATGCTTTGCGCCTTTTAGGACGCAGGTCATTTCTTCCACTTCACTGGAATACTGCATGTGTGGAATTCCTCCTTGTTTTGCTGAGAATACCCAGATTCGATCAGGTTACAGTATAGCACCGGAAAAGAAGCGTTTCAATATAATATGATCGATATCCCTCCATATAAAAACGGAAATGTGCGTATATCTGCGGCGAATGTGCATTTCCAGCCACGCAATCCCTCGCGTTTCGCAACACCCGTCGCTTTTCGCATTCGTTTCTCTTTGGCGCGGCGTGTTCTTATGCTATACTGGACACAGCCGTTGAATGGAGGATTCCCCATTGCGATACATCGCTGTTGCCCTGTACCTGCTTGTTGTCTCGCTGCACCTGTTTGCCTGCGCCAGCCGTGACCGGTTGATGCTGCGGCGAATCACGAAGTGTTGCTTAATGCCGCTGTTGCTGCTCTGCTACCTTTCGTTTACCGGCGAGGTCTCCTATCTCGTGGTTGCGGCAATTCTCAGCGGGTTCGTCGGGGACGTGTTTCTGCTGTTCCGGCCGCGCCGCTGGTCATTTCCGGCGGGCATTCTCTCGTTTGCCGCAGGGCACGTGTTTTATATCATCCGTTTCCTTGGCGAATTGACCGTTTTCCCCGCCTGGTATCTCTGCGTTGCACTGGGGCTCGTCAGCGTGTTCAGCGCCGTTACGCTGCTGCGCTATCTTTGGAAAGGGCTTCCAAAGAAGCTCCGTCCGCCGAGCTTTCTGTATATGCTGATTATTGCGTCTATGGCGTCCAGCGCGATTCTGTTTGCGTTCTACGGCGCTCTGCCGCTGCGCTGGCTCGCGGCGGTTGGCGGGCTGCTCTTCGTCGCTTCCGACAGCACGCTCTCCATCGACGCGTTCCACCACCCGGTTCGCTATCGAAACGTGATCGTGATGTCCACCTATATTGCCGCGCAAACGTTGATTGTTTCGTCCCTTACGTTTGCCGGATAACGCTCAAGGAGGCCATATGGAACTATTATTGTTCATCGTTTCTCTTTGCGTCTTCGTCGTCATTCTGCTCGTGCTGTTCTATCTCGTTCGTCGGCAGCGCGCGCTTCAGGATGCGCTGACGGACGACCTCTCCCGCGCACTCTCTGAGCTGCGCCGCGAACTCGGCAGCAACGTGCAAACATCCGTTGCCAATCTTGGCAACATGATTCTCGAGCAGCAGCGCACGAGCGGCGCGCAGAGCGAGCAGCGGTTTAAGACGTTTGAGACCGCCAACGAGCAAAAGCTCGAAGCCATTCGCATCACCGTGGAACGCCGCCTGCTCGCGCTCCAGACGGAGAATGGGCAGAAGCTCGACGAGATGCGAAACATTGTGGACGAGAAGCTCCAGAAAACGCTGGAGACGAAGGTCGCGCAGTCGTTCCAGCTCGTCAACGAGCGACTGGAGCAGGTCTACAAAGGGCTTGGCGAAATGCAGACGCTGGCCACCGGCGTCGGCGACCTCAAGAAGGTACTTAGCAACGTGAAGACGCGCGGTATGCTCGGCGAAATCCAGCTTGGCGCGATTTTGGAGGAGATCCTGGCTCCGGAGCAGTATGACCGGGATGTCATCGTAAAACCCGGCAGCAAGGAGAACGTCGAGTTCGCGGTCAAGATTCCAACGACCGACGGCGAGCCGGTCTACCTGCCCATCGACTCCAAGTTCCCCGCGGATCTCTACTCGAACCTTGCAGATGCATACGAATCCGGCAATAAGGAAGCAATCCACGCCGCGTCGAATATCCTGATTCAGCGCATCCGGCAAGAGGCGGCGAAGATTCGGGATAAATACATCGACCCGCCGCATACCACGGACTACGCCTTCCTGTTTCTCCCGTTTGAGGGACTCTACGCCGAGGTCACGAGCCGCGGCGTTGCCGAGGAACTCCAGCGCAGCTGCCACGTGATACTCGCCGGGCCTTCGAACATGGCGGCGCTGCTCAACACGGTGCAGATGGCCTACCGCTCGTTTGCGATTCAGCAACGCAGCAGCGAGGTCTGGCGCGTGCTCGGCGCGGTCAAGACGGAGTTTGACAACTTCGGCAAGGTGCTCGCCAACTCCCGGAAGCACCTGCAGCAGGTGGACGACGATCTGGAGAAGCTCATCGGCGCGCGCACCCGCGCCATCAGCAAGCGCCTGCGCTCGGTGGAGCAGATCGACTCCTACAGCGCGAGCGCCATTCTAAACGCGGATGCGGACACGCTCGGTCTACCGGAGGCGGAGGAAGAAGATTCGAACGAACCGGAAAACGATGAGTAATACGCCTCGAAGCATGAAAAAAGGAACGGCCGAAAGACCGTTCCTTTTTAGTCTTGTACAATCAATCGCGACAGCTCCCGCCACGATGCCTGCGGCATCCTCCACAGCCACACGATTCTTCCGTTCCTTCGCAGAGTATGTAGTCTCCGCCCTGTATTGCGAGAAATTTCGCGTGGACGAGCATGTCCGCCATTTTTTTCCGAGCCTCGTTGTATATCCACTGTATTGTTGTTCGCGCGACGTGCATTTGTTCCGCGCACTCTTCCTGCGTAAACCCCATTTCATCGATCAGACGAATCGTCTCATATTCGTCCACGGTCATAACTACAACTTCAGACGTTGTTGTTTGCCCGATTGGACCAAACGTGGTTTGATTTGGCAGGCAACATACATGCCTGCCTTTTCTTGGTCTAGGCATATCACTTTCCTCGCAATATGTTTGATTCGCTGTTTCGTTGGATTCTTCGGCTCGAATTCTCAAAGGAGTCAAATTCCAAATCGCGCGAAGCTATTGTTCGACCGATTTACTTCGAACTTTTCTGGCAGCAGCCGTTTCCGGCTCCATGTCCCATTCCCTGCCCGTTCTCACGGTGCGGGCAATTCTGTCGATGATTTCCCGTTTGTTTGCAATTCTGTCCTGCTCCATGGCGGTGGTGGTTTTCATTTCCACATCCGCAATGCTCGCCACTCTGATTTCCATTTCCGCAGCAGCCCTCCTTCGGGCCGGTTCCATCGTGATTTGGCATCTATATGCTCCTTTCATTATTGACATATGTCGATAATGAAAGTATAGCCTTGTTACTGTCATATGTCAATAACTATTTAGATTATTCCTCTTTTTCTCTGGATCGATATTATTTATATATCGGACGCTCCATCTCCATGATGCGCCGCATAAAACTCCTTCAAGTCCTTCTTCGTTTCTTCGTCAAGATGATGCCAGCGCACACCCTGAATTGCACCTTCCAGCGCGCAGAGGCGCATGTAGCATGCGGAGGGATCAATCGCCGCAATGCGAAGCCATGCCTCGCGGCTGCCGGCTTCTTTTAACTTCTCGATGCTGGAAACGCCAACTTCAGTAAGCTGTGCTTCCAGTTTGTCCGCAATGTTTGGCAGGGTTTTCAACTCGCCCATATTCGAACTCTCCCTTTCCCGCTATAGCTCGATCCAGTACCGTTCCAAATGTACATTGTCCCGCTCGCAATAGGTCGTTCGCTCGTAAGCGCCGCCGCAGCTCAAAATCGTTCTTCGGCTGGCTTCGTTTTCAACCAGGCAGGTGATCAGCACGCGTTCCAGCCCGAACGCCTTGCAGACCTTTAGGCATTCGGTCAGCATGCGTTTGGCGTAGCCTTTCCTCCGCTCGTCCGGATGCACGCTGTAGCCGATGTTTCCGCCAAACTCCCGCAGAAAATCGTTGAACTCATGCCGAAACTGAATCATGCCGACGATCTTTCGGTCGCTCTGCCGCACAAACGCGAACTGCTCGGAAGGCACCCAGTTGTCCGGCTTGGTCTCCAGCTGTTCCGCGAGACGGTTGAACGCCAGCCACTCCAGCGGGTCCTCCATGCGACGTAGCGGGCCCGTACCGTCCATGCTCTCGCCGGACGCGAGAAACGCCGCGCGGTAACCCGCGACCTGCTCAATCAAAGAAACATCCGGTTTTAGCAGCAAGCAGCGATCCGTTGATTCATCCATGGTTGTGCTCCAGAAAGCTTGTTCCTAGGTATTGCGGGCAAACGCCGTCCGTGATGGCGGTAAAATACGCTTTCACTTGCTTGGGCAGAAGATTAATCGCCGGGATGCTCGCAAGCGGCACCCACTCAATCGCCACTTGCGACTCATCCGTCTCCGTAGGCGCAACCACCGTTTCCGAGGCAAGCACGCAGGTGAAAATATGCAGCATCTTATGCGCATACTCCGCGTAGTGTTCCAGAATGAACGGGTCGAGGCAGATTTCTTCCATCAACGCGGCAAAACGCACCGGCTCGACGGAATACCCCGTCTCCTCCAGGCACTCGCGCTTGAGCGCTTCGGCCATCGGCTCCCCTTGCTGCTGGCCGCCTCCGGGCAGCGAATAGTAGGTTCCATTGTTAGAGTCGTAACAGCGGTTGAGCAGAACGTTTCCGTTGTGCAGAACAATCGCCTTTACCGTGCTGCGAACGCCCATGTTGTTCTCCTGCGTCAGTCAATCTTCTTATCGTTTCCCATACAGTACATGGAACCGGCGCGTCTGTCAATGTCCACTACGCAAGAGAAAGCACGGGTTGAACTTTGACTCGAATAGCAGCTTACTCGGTTCGCTCCATCTTTAAATCGCGGTTGTACCAGCGGGAAGGTTCATAGCTCATCGGAATATACCGTGTCAAGTCGCCATCCGGCAGCAGTGTGCACGGCTCCGGAATCGGCTGAACCAGCGCTTCCCCGCATGTGCATTGTTCAATCGCATCCGCCTGCCGATCAAACGCCTCGGCATACGCCTTTGCGCTGCCGTCCTGCAACGCCTCAAGCGCGCGTATGCTCGTTGGACTCTCGCGCTCTATGCCAAGCGACGGGCCGACGCCGCTGAACGCCAGCGACAAACATACCGTCAGTAATAGGTATACGGGGGCAAGTTGCTTCCATTGCAGCAAGAGAGCGAGTGTTTTTCCGTAGCTCGCAGGAAAGCGGTGTTTCCACCAACCGATGAAATAGAAAATGTTCAGCATCAGCAACAGATAGAACGCGAACATCACGATGTTCCAAAGCCGGTAGGAGCCCGCGTTGCTCATTGCGTAATACGAAGGCGTAAACATTGCCGCGAGCATGAGAAACGAAGCGACCGGAATCAGCAGCGGAAGCCGGAACCTGCGCTCCACGCGCTGCACCAGAATGACGCTGAGCGGCGTCCAAACGAGCAGCAACATCGCCAATACGCCGGGATGCCGCAAGAGCTGCCCCAGCAGGCGAACCGGTGTTCCGGTGATGGCGGAGAGCACCGCACGAATCGGCGTTTGCTGCTCCAGCAGCGCCTGTCGGACGCTGTTTCCCGGCGCAAGAACGTTGAGCGCAAACCCGATGCCATAGACGACAAGCGAGAGTATCAGCACGGGCAGAATTGCTTTACGGTTCAGGATGCTCCAAAGCAGATACCCGATCAGAAGAACGCCAAGCAACAGCGCGGTTGGGTAGTTCCCTCCGGCGATGATGCCGCCGAGCAGCGCCAGCGCGACGCCGCGCAGCCAACCCCCCGTCCGTGTCGCCTGTTGCCGGTTCGCGAGATCAACGATCAACGCCAGCCAAATCAGGAGCAGCCCGAAGAAGAACGTGTAGAACATGCCCCCGTTATACCAGAAGAAACCTTCGCTTGGATCGCGCGGAAACTGAACGCAGAGAATCGACGTCAGCATCCAAACCAGCAGCCAGACGCGGCGATCCTGCCGCAAGGCAACGACGAATATGGCATACGTAAAGCAGCCGAGGCCGAGCACCAGCGCGCCAATCAGAATCCAAGGAGTCACGGCATACCACCCCTGCCCCCAGATTGCCGGTTGGAGCGAAAAGAGAAACACCGCGCTGTAGGTGCCCTGCCAGTTTTGATAGGTGTCCGAAACGGTTTGCCCTGCCGCGCGAAGAAGCCCCAAAGCTGAGCCGTCGTCCCGCACGGCTGCATGGGTAAGCACGCTGTAATCATAGTCGTCAAAATCCATGCGATCGTATGCGGAAACCAGCCCAATCGGAACCAGCGTGGTCAGAAAGATTATCAGCAGCATTGCTCCGCAGACGCCAAGCACGCTCCACCGCCGCTTGTTCATATATCCTCCTGAAAAACGGTCCAAGCCGTTCTTCCAGTTCCAAAAATCAATTACAATTCGAGTACATAAATCTCGTTTTCCGCGTCAAGGCGAAAACCGGCGGAGAGCAGCGTATGACAGGAAGCGGCGTTCTCCGGCTCCGGCTGAACAAGTACGCGCGTTGCCCCCGCCTGCTGACGAATGCGACGGATCAACTCCAGAACGATCTTTTTACCGAATCCCTTGTTCAGGTATTCGGTTTCGCCAATCATGTAGTCAATGCTGTAGGCGCCTTCCAGCGGCAACGATCCGTGCCAGGTTTCGCCGCTCAGCCGATACTCGTAGAACTGGCCAAACCCAAACGATACGCCGTCGCATTCCGCGATGAAATGGTGCAACCAGTGGAACTCGTCCTCGCGGTGCTCCAGCTCGTAGAGCCAGTCCTCCGGTTCGATGTACCATTTCGCGACATGCGGCAACGCCAACCAAGAACGAAACAACGGCAGGTCTGTTTGCTGTATGGGTCTTAATGTCATAGTATGTTCTGCCACAATTCTCAAGCCTTCTTCACAGTTTATCGTATTATATCAGAATTTGAATTGAAAACAATGAAACATGAAAAAGAAGTTGGCACACAACCAACTTCTTCTCTTTTTTCGAACGGCATTGCTGCTTTTGGTCAGGCTGAAAGATGCCGTTTCAACCAGTCCCGATAGACGCCAAGATCCTCTTCGGTATGGAAATAGTGTTCAGCGTTCTCCGCAATCTGCAGATCGCAATGGAACCGTTCCGCAAAGGAAGTTACGTCCTCCTCTGCGCAGAGCTCGTCCCTTGCGCCGTATAGAATCGACGTCGGGTGGTTCCAACGCGCAATCGCGTTTGCTTTGACCGTTTGATAATAATCCCAATACAGCGTTGGGCCAAATGCGGTTACGATCTCCTGCTCTTGCTCCAGCTTCTCCTCGGAGACCTGCGCCCAGTGCATCATGTTTTGAATGATATGGAGCATGTCGACGACCGGCGAAAGAAACAGGGACTTATGAAACGCTTCGTTCGCATACGTCAGCAAACTGAAATAAGCGCCCATGCTGCAAGCAAAGAGGCTGATCTCTTTGTAGTTTGGTGCTGCGAACGCAAGAACTGCGGACAAATCACGCTTGCAGGTCTGTGGGTTGCATTGTTGCGGTTCGTTCTTGCGCTCGCCGTGTTCCGGCAGGTCAAAGCTGAGCACCTGAAATCCGAGCGAAGTCGCCTCTTGGGCCAATATCTCGATGGGAACATCCGTCTTGGAAGACAGGTTCCCGTGCACCGCCAGAATGAGTTTGTCGCTTGGTTCGCCCCAAAGCATTGCGGGAATCAAACCGATTGATATTGGTTTCGTTTTCATAGTTCCTCCGAATGTTATCGGGGAATCATCCCCCAAATGAGATTGTTGCTGTTTAAATAAGACATATCGATATACCCCCTTTCGTCAGATATCAGTTCAGAGTGGTTGTTCTTCAACAACGAAAAAGAGCTCGAACCATTTGGCTCGAGCCCGCGTATCGGTTGTCTGGTGGAGCATGGGGGATTCGAACCCCCGACCTCAACATTGCGAACGTTGCGCGCTACCAACTGTGCTAATGCCCCAAGCCGCTTGATTATGATACAACAAGACCTATCAAAATGCAAGAGCTTTTCGGCAAAATTTTCTGCTCATTTTTCGTCTTTTTCAGATCGCGTGGCAGCGCTTTTTGTCCCCTTACGGCTTGTCCTCCGGCTTCTTTTCCTCCGGTACCGGAGGCGTTGCCGGTTGCTCCGGAGCAGGCGCAGGCGTTGCCACAACTGGAGCACTGACGGGCGCGCTAGCCGGTGTAACGACCGGTTGCGCGGATGGTTTTTTCTCGCTTCGCTTGATCAGCGCGGCGAGTAGATAGAGAAACGGCAGAAGCATCACGGCGATGTTCTTCCAGTAATCCACGAACTCCGCACCGGCGATGAGGTTGATCGCCAGCGGTACGGCGGCAATTCCGAGCAACGCCGCGCCCATGATGCGGCAGCGTCTGAGGTTCTTGCTGAACAGGCCGAAGATGCCCGCGAGAATGCCGAGCAGGCCGCCGAGGATCAGGAACACCGCATCGGTCGCCACGCGGAACGTCAGCTGAACGGAGGGTTCCTTCAGATTGTAGAACGCGAGCCCGATCATACCCAGCGCAAGTACAATGTAGATCCAGCTCATCACCATCAGGAAGGTTGCCGCGCGTGGTTTCGGTTGTTGCTGCATGGAATCGACCCCCTTATGTTTTTTCGTATTCTAGCCGGTTATTTCGACAGCGTGACCGCCTGTCCAAAGTGGTAGACGCTGTGCAGGTTCAGTTCTTTGTCCAGCAGGAGGAAGTCCGCGCGCTTGCCCGGCTTCAGTGAGCCGACCAGGTGATCGACGCGAACGGACACCGCGGGGCGGAGCGTCGCCGCTTCGATGGCCTCCTCCAGAGAAATGCCAAACGATACGGCGTTTCGCAGCGCGTCCAGCAGGGTGATGTTCGAGCCCGCGAGTGTACCGTCCGCCAGCGTCGTTTTGCCGTCCTTCATCGTGATGGCGAGCCCGCCGAGCAGGTAGTTTCCGTCCGCCATGCCCGCACTCTGCACCGCGTCGCTGATGAGCGCGATGCGCCCGGGGAACATCTTAAACGCCGCGCGCACCACGCTGGGATGAACGTGCAGTCCGTCGCAAATCAACTCCGCATACGCGCCGGAATCCATTGCCGCGCCAACCACGCCGGGCGCTCGGTGCAAAAACGAATCCATTCCGTTGAACAAATGGGTCACATGATCCGCCCCCGCCCGAAACGCCTCCATCGCGAGATCGTACTCCGCGCAGGTATGCGCGAGCGAAACGGTGGTATCTTCATGCGCCATACGAATGAACTCCATGCCGCCCTCAATCTCCGGCGCAACGGCGACGAGGCGGACGTTTCCGCCGCTGATCTCGTTTACCTTGCAATAGAGCGGATAATCCGCCGCGTGGAGATGATCCGGGTGCTGCGCACCGCGCTTGCGGTAGGACAAAAACGGCCCTTCGAGGTGGATGCCGACGCAGCCCGAACGGTTTGGGTCGCGGTTGTCGCAGTCGACCGTTTTCGCGATCTCAACCATCTGCTCTTCGGAGACGGTCATCGTCGTGTGCAGGTAGGATGTAACCCCGTGCTGCACGAGCCGCCGCGCGATGATCTCGTTGCCCTCTGCGCTTGCGTCCGAAAAATCGTGCCCCAGCGCGCCGTGGACGTGGATGTCGACAAAGCCGGGAATCAGGTACATGCCCTCTGCATCGATGGCGTCCGCGCCGGAGACCGCGCCGACCTGCTCAATGGTATCGGTAAACGAAATTCCGCCTAGGTGAAACCCGTGCTCTTTCGTCCAGATGTTTGCGTTCTTGATCTTCATAAAATAAAACTCCTTTGGATTAGCCTACGTTGTGGATGTCCACCACGGTGTGATTCTTGCGCGATTCCTCCGCGGCAAAGCAGATCAGGTGGCTCTGAATCGCGTCCCGAATGGAGCTCTTGACCGCGCCATCCTGCCCGCGTTCCATCTGGACAAACGAGGCGATCAGCCCCATGTCCCCGCCGCCGTGTCCGTCGCCCATGCCGCCCGGAGGCGGAAACTCCGACGTGCGAACAGACCCGTCCCGGAAGTTCGTGACCTCAATCGTCTCGTCGCTCATCTTCGCGCGGATCTCGCCGTGGGAACCCATAATGTGGATCGTGCGCCCGTGGCGGTAATCTGTAAACGCGGAGACGGTCATCGTCGCGGTCACGCCGCCCTCGAACTCGAGCACAGTGGACTGATGGTCGACGACATCGTTGTCGCAGTGATAGACGCAGCGGCCGTACGGCCCTTCACGCAGCGCCTTGAGCCGACCTTCCGTGCTCAGGTCGTCCGTAATGACCGAGACCGGCCAGGTCGTGAGAAACGGAATCATATAGAGCCGAAGCGCGCTGTAAGGGCACGTTGCGGAGACCTTGCAGTCGAGGCAGCGTTCCGCGCTGCCCTCCGGCGCGTTCTCGGCGGTGAAGTGCTTGAGGCTGCCAAAGGAGGCAACGCGCTTGCAGTCCTTGCCGACGAGGTAGAGTAGAATATCCGTATCATGGCAGCTCTTGGCGAGAATCATTGGGCTGGTCTCGTCCTCGCGCCGCCAGTTGCCGCGCACGAAGGAATGCGCCATGTGCCAGTAGCCAATGTTCTCGCTGTGCGAAATGTTGACGACGTCGCCGATTTCGCCGCTGTCGATAATCGCCTTGAGCGTTTCAAAGAAGCGCGTATAGCGCAGCACGTGGCAGACCGCCGCGCGCTTGCCGGTGCGAACCGACGTATCGTAGATGCGCCGCAGTTCCGCCTCCGTCTTGGCAATCGGCTTTTCGAGTAGCACGTCGTAGCCGCGCTCCATTGCGAGGCATGCGGGTTCAACGTGCTGATTGTCCTGTGTGGCGACGAGCACCGCGTCCGCATCGATTCCGGCATGCAGCGCTTCACGCCAGTGTGTGAAAACGGCGCTTTGCGGCAGACCGTATCGCGCGGCAAAGGCGGCTCTACGCGATTCGCGCGGCTCCGCAACGGCGGCAATCTGGAGCTGATCCGGCGCATAGAGCGCGTAGGGCGCGTAGGCGTCCATGCCGCGCGCACCCGCGCCAAGAACGATTAAACGAACTGGTTTCATGCGAAAAATTCCTTTCAACCGATCTGCTGAACGAATGATATCCTCTTGTACGATACAAAAACGTGGTTACGTTCAGTTTAGCACGATTGATTGGAATTGCAAGGTGAGAACATGTAAAAACCCATCCGGCACAGAATCTATGCCGGATGATTTCGGTTCGTGTTCAGTTGTCGGTTACGGTTGGGTTCTCTTGCGCACGGGCACCGCGCAATCCTTCGCCAACGGCAGGCCGACCACGTAGATCAGCCCGATCAAGTTGAAGAAGAATCCGGTGAAGAAATAGCCGTAGTACCCCTTCTTTGCCGCGAGTTTCGAGGTCAGAATGCCAATGATGATCGCGGGCAGCAACGGAATAATCAGGCATAGATACCAGAAGTTCGCCATGAGATATTGCATGTCGGTCAGAAACGTTGAATCCATAATACTACCCCCTTTCGATAGAAACATCATACTATATTTGTTGGTGTAGTCAATCTTTTCCTCGGTAAAACAAAAGAACCCCGCCGGTTTTCCAGCGGGGTCGTCTTTGTATGTTTACTGCTTGATCTTTTCGTTTAGTTCTTTCACCCGTTTCTTCATCGCGGAATACTGCGAAAACCAGATGCCCGCGTAGATGAACAGGAAGATGCCGATGTACATGAGAATACCGGCCAGCGTATGCGGCATCCAGCGCGCAAAGTACGCAATCGGGAACGTCGCGACGGACGCGATGGCAAGGTGCACGAGCGTCATCTTGAGCAGACTCCAGCCCTCCGCGTCCCAAACGACCGATGCGCCCGCCCATGCCGCGCCGTAGACCATGCTCAGAACCGTTTGTAACATCACCGCGTTGATCTCGCTGCCCATGTCGTTGACCAGCTCCGGCACCACGGCGTAAAACTTTCCATCCCCCATCGCAAGGGAGATGATGATCGTAATGATGACCCCGATGGCGATGCCGATCGGCGCACCAAAGAGACTTCGTTTTAAGATTTCTTTCTTCATGCTGTTTGTCCTCCTATAGACCCAATACCTGTTTGATTTTTGCGACATAGCGGCGCGAGACGAAGGTCTCCGCGTTGTTTTGCAGCCGCACGCAGATGGTCCCCGCAAAGCTCAGGTCAAACCCCTTCACCTTGCGCAGATTCACGATTTCCGAATTGGAAATCCGTACGAATCTGGTTCGATCCAGCCGCTCCTCCAGCTCGTAGAGCCGGAGCCGCAGGGCATAAACCTCGTCCATCGTTTCGGCGAGCACCTTGCCGCCCTCCGCGTAGACGCGAAGAATCGCGTCCTCCTGCAAAATGGTCGCCTCGTCCTCCCGGAAGCCGACGAGCACCTGCGCCGCGTCCTGCGAGAGCCTGCGCACGAGCGCATGGACCTCCTCGTTCACCTTGTCTGTGTAGACGACCACCAAGGGTTCCTTGCGAGTCTCGTCCACTTGAATTTCAATCTTCACCGTTACACCTCCCCGTTGCAGTTGCAGTATACAAAAATCGAGTGCCTCACGCGACCGTTTTTGCATGAACGGTCGTTCTCGGTCGACGGATGGTCAAAATTGACACAACAGTTGCGATATGTTAGTATGACTTGGCAAAAAACGCCGATTTCTTCGTTTTCAATCATCTATAAAATCGATCTGGAGGACGCCATGAAAGACGCGCCGAATACCCGTCTTGCAACGTGGTTTCGTAAGACAGAACGCCCGTTCCGAATCGAATGGATCGCGCTCGGTCTGTTCGCTTTTCTGTTTCTCATCAGCTACACCTACGGGGATATCATCATCACAACGCGGCACGGCATGCGTCTTTGGGACTGCCTGTTTCAGGGTCGCTTCCTCGATTTCTATAATTATAACTCGGCTGTGCTTCCGCAGAACAGCGTGTTCAACACGCCGCAGAGCGCGTCTTACGACTTCACCGTCTATCTGATCTTCGCGCTGTGGAATCTGCCGCTCTGGATTCTGGAAAAACTGCTTCAAATTCCGGTGACGGACAATTTCTTCTGCCTGATCTGGCCGAAGCTGCTGCTCGTGCTCGCGGCGTTTCTTTCCGCAGGCTCGATCAAGCGCATTGCGCGGCTGCTCGACCTTGGGGAAACGGCGGAACGTTGGGCGCCGTTCGTCTGGTGCTCCTCCGCGCTCGTTTGCAGCTCGCTGCTGATGATTTCGCAGTACGATATCTTCAGCCTGTTCTTCATTCTTCTCGGATTTGAAGCGTATCTAAAGCTGGACACGAAAAAGTTCCTGCTGTTCTTCGCGATTGCGACAAGCTGTAAGTACTTCGCGCTGTTGATTTTTCTGCCGCTCGTGCTGTTGCGCTGGAAAAAGGTCTGGCAGATTCTGTCGTTCACGGTTAGTTCGTTTGCGCTGACGCTGTTCTGGAAGGCGCTGTTCCTGCTTGCGCCGAGCGGCGCGCTGAGTCAACCTTCGCTCGCGGAATCACTGTTTTCGACGCTGACCGTCAACACGCAGGCCGTTGGGCTCTACCCCGCGTCCCTGTTCTTTGTCGCCGTGATCGCCGTCTGCATCTTTGCCTACTCCCGAAACGACGAACCCGCACAGCAAGGCAAAACTGCGCTCTACATCTCCGCCGCGTCGATGCTGAGCTTTGTCGCACTGACGCAGATCTACCCGTACTGGAGCATTCTGGTCACGCCGTTCCTCGTTCTGCTCGTCTTTTCCAATCGCGAGCGGTTAAAGTTGAATCTGTTTCTGGAGATGGGATTCGGTCTTTCGCTCGTGTTTCAGCAGATGAATTTCTACTCCTTCAGCTTCTCCAACTATCTGCTGATGCCGATGCTCTGGGGCAAACTGCTTGGGATCAACGTGACGCCCGCCGAAGGAATCGGCACTACCTTCTACTATTTGAATTTAGCCGCTCCGGTTATGACCGGGCTTTCTGCGCTGATGCTCTGTTGCGCGGCTGCGTTGCTGATCTTTAACACGCCGAAACGTATGCTCGCTTCGCAATCGCTCGACAATCGAATCGAACGCAGCGTCATTTGGGTGCGCATTTGCATGTTTGCGTTGGTCGGTCTGCTGCCGATTGCGAGTTATCTGCAACAGGTTCTATAATGTAGGCACGAAGGAAGAAAAAAATGCGCCGGATGATCCGGCGCATTTTGTTATGCTTCCAGCGCGAGCTGCGCGGCTTTTTTCGCATGAATCACGGTTGTGTCGAACAACGGCAGCGCTACGTCATCCTGCGAGACGATGAGCCCCAGCTCCGTACAACCGAGCAGTACGCCCTCCGCGCCGCGCAATTGTAGTTCTTTGATCACACGCAGGTATTCCGACTTCGACTCCGGCTTGACGATGCCGAGGCAAAGCTCATCGAAAATCACGCGGTTGACGAGGTCAATGTCGTCCCCCTCCGGAATCAGCACCCCGATGCCGCGGTTGACGAGCTTGTCGCGATAGAACTCCTGCGTCATCGTGTATTTCGTACCGAGCAGCGCGACGCGGTGAATCCCCTTTGCCAGCAGCTCGTCCGCCGCCGCCTCGGCAATGTGCACGAGCGGAACGGTGATTCGCGCCTGCACCTGTGGGGCAACCTTGTGCAGCGTATTCGTACAGATGAGCACGAAGTCCGCGCCCGCGCGCTGCAGCCGCTCGGCAACTCCGCCCAGCAGATCGGCAGCAGCGTCCCAATCCCCGCTGGACATGAGCGCTTCAATCTCGAAGAAGTCCACGCTGTAGAGCAGAATCTTTGCGGAATGCAGGCCGCCGAGAACGTCCTTTGCCGCTTCGTTAAGCAGCTGGTAATAGGTAATCGTGCTTTCCCAGCTCATGCCGCCGATGAGTCCGATGGTTTTCATGTGTTGATCCTCCTTTGAACCGTTCCGGAATAATGAAAGCTATCTTCGATCGATCGAGTGCTTACCCGATTTTCAACGCCAGTTCCAGCGCCAGATAGAATCCCTTCAACTGGTGCGCATGCTCACCGGTCTCTCCCAGAATCCTTCGATCCCATTCGGGCGAATCCAGCAGGTCGCAGCCAATCAAAAACTGATAGAATTCCAGATTGCGATAGTCGCACACCGCCTGAACTCCTGCGCTTTCCATTTCGACGGCAATGCATCCTTCGGCCTTACGCTTCTCCATATTTCCGCGCGTTTCGCGATACACCCCGTCGGTGGTCCACGTTTTTCCGGTTACATAGGGAATCTCATTCTCTTCAAGAAATCTGGCCACGAAATCTGCATTTTTCAGTTTGATGTAATCCGCGGGTTCTGCGTAGTGATAGGAAAGCCCTTCGTCCCGATAGGCGTCCGTCGGAACGATGATCTTCCCGGCGGTAAGCTCCTGATTCAGGCAACCGCAGGAGCCAAACATAATGAATTTTGTCGCACCCAGGAGGCAGCGCGCATCTTCGATGCAGGCGGCGGCACCGGCGGAGCCGACCATGGTCATATAGAAAGCAATCTCCTTGCCCTTGTAATGGAGTTGATAGCATGGAATCGATCCATTGATGCTTTCGATTCTTGCGATTGTCTGGCAGGGAAACGTATGGAGAATATCGGTGATGTTTTGCTGTGAGAAGGTAACGATGCATACGTCGCAAGGCGTCTTTTGAACGCCGTATAACTGCTCGGGCGATAGAATCGCTTCCGTCATTGTGTCAAACGTATCCGTAATCATTTTCGAACTCCTGTGTCTTGTTACCTGTTGTTTGTTGATAGCAAATCCGCCCATTGAATATCCGGACAATGATATTTTATCCCTTCACTCCGGCTCCAGTGTTGAATCGCCGCTGTCGTGCACCACTCATCACAGGCAAAGCATATTTCACAGTGATGCAGAAACTCCGGCCTGCCCTCTTTAATCACAATGTTCTGCACGGGACATACCCTCGCGCAAGTGCCGCAGCCGATGCAGGTATCCCGAACAACGATGCTTCGATCCGTCAACGAAAGAATGTCCTCCACCGGCAGAATTAAATCCGACTCCAGTTTTGCCTTATCCAGGAGGACGTTCATCGTCTGCCTGCGAAACGCGCGATAAATCAATCAAACAAACCGGCAAGCCATCCACTTCAGCCAAACAAATCGGGTCTTCTTCCCTTGTGAAATTCGCTTTGCAATCGAATCCGTTTTCTGTTCCGCGCTGCGAATGATCTTTGGTATGTTATGAGAAATCGGAACCGGAATATGATCGTAATCCAGATTGTTCATCGGCATACGAACGGAATACTCCGCGTAAAGTGTTCCGCCGCGCTCGCGAATCATCAGTCGCATCTTCTCCAATGGAGAAAACGCGTTGGCAAACGGATATCCGCCGCAGGTGCAGACCGCGAAGACTCGCACGTTCTGAAAGGAGATTATCGTTCGAAGGAACCGCTCTACGATCATTGGCACGCCCAGCACCGGCGAGAGATATGCCGGAAACACAATGCCGATTTGCTCGAATGGTAATCGAATCTGTTCCTGCAAAATCGCCTTTGAAATGGGCAATACCTGCGCGTTGATTTGACGAGCAATCCGGTTTGCGACCGCAAGGCAGTTCCCGGTACCGGAAAAAAAGTAAATACAAGTGTTCATTACCTTCCTCCTCCGTTTCCGCTTCTTGCGTTGAGCATCGATGCGATTATTTCGCTTGCGCCAGCCGCTCCAGCGTTGTTCCCGTCAGGCGATAACCCGTCCATTCGTTCAGCGGTTCTGCACCAAGAGAACGGTAAAAATCGATGCTGGGTTGGTTCCAGTCGAGGCAGGCCCATTCCAGCCGCCCGCAGCCGCGCTCGCGGGTGATCTGCGCGAGGCGAATGAGAATCGCCTTGCCATACCCCTTGCCGCGATGCTCCGGCAGCACAAACAGATCCTCCAGATAGATACCCGCCTTGCCCAGAAACGTGGAAAAGTTATGGAAGTACAGCGCAAACCCGACTTCCTTTTCGTCTTCGAGAACGAAGAATGCCTCCGCCGTCCGTTTGACAAACAGCCAATCGTACAAAGATTCCTCCGTCGCGACCACGAGATCGAGCATATGCTCATATTCCGCCAGCGCACGGATAAACGTCAATAAGAGTGCGGTGTCCTGCTCATTTGCCATTCGAAAGGTTGCGTTCATAGTCCCCACGTGTGCCCCAAAGCTTTTTTCCGTACATCATAACACATTCCAAAGAAAAAGCCGACTACAAATGTAATCGACTCTCAATTTGTTTCTGGTGTTATTTAGTGCCCGTTTCGCAGGCTCCCGTCGCAGCCCATCAGCGACACCATTTCCTCAATGTGCTCCAGCGGAAACGGCGGATCACATAGCGGTTTCATTGCAATGCTCATGAGCTTCATCGGGTTGTCGTCCGCCGCAACGCGGTTGGAAGACAGCGCGCCGCAGCGTCGGCAGCGGTGGATGATTGCCCATTCTCCGCCTTTGCGCACCCAGACCGCCACAGGGTCCATCACCGAGCCGCAGTCGGAAGCCCGATCGCCGGGTTCAACGTCGACATGCTGGCTGGTCAGGCAGTTGGGGCAGTGGTTGCGATGGTCGCTGCCCGCACCGGACGGAACGACTTGCCTTCCGCAGACTTTGCAGACGAATGCATCGTTGCAGGCGTGTGTTTTGTAGTAACCTTTGTCGTATTGCTTTCGCTTGTTCTCGCGATTCATAAATTCTTTCCTCCAAAAAGTAATTGTTGTTCCTTTTGGGAGGAATGCGTTCTATTTAATTGCCGCAAACCTCCCGGTTTGCAACAATTACCGTGTGTTTCATTTTCTTCAAAAAACGAGTCCCCTTTCTTCTGTTACTCTCAATTCGGGGTACTCCCGAACACCGCTGTTCTTCAACAGCACTGCCATTATAACAAATTCAAATCAGAATTCAATCTTTTCAACTGTAATTTATAAATCGATTCGTGATGCATCACATACTCGATAAAAACGAAAAACATAGCTTCCCAAACTGGAAAGCTATGTCTTGTTTGGCGCGCCTGGCAGGATTTGAACCTGCGACCTACCGGTTCGTAGCCGGGCACTCTATCCACTGAGCTACAAGCGCATTTCACGTCTCACGTGCTTTATCATTTTAGCCAGATGGCAATGAGTTGTCAACCCTTTCCGGCGAACTCGAAGCGGTTTATTTTTGGAGTTTGCATTCTCGCCCGGAAACGGGTTGTGTTAGAATGGAGAGAACCGCCGCATCCTCACGCTAGATGCAGCGCCCGCCGTCGACCGAGAGCACCTGTCCCGTGATGAACGCGGCGTCGTCCGAAGCGAGAAACAGCGCGGCTCCGGCAATATCCTCCGGCGTGCCTGCGCGAAGCAGCGGCGTTTCCTCGCAGATGGCGTCGATGGTCTCCTGCGGAAACGTCCGCGTCATGTCGGTGAGCACAAAGCCGGGCGCGATACAGTTCACGCGAACGTTGCTTGGCGCAACCTCCTTGGCGAGCGCCTTCGTGTACCCGATGACCGCCGCCTTGGAAGCGGAATACGCCACCTCGCAGGAGCCGCCTGTTACACCCCACATGGAGGAAATGTTTACGATTACCCCGGAACGTTCGGAGATCATCTCCGGCAGCACGGCGTTCGTCACTAGAAACATGCTCGTGACGTTCGTTTCGAGCACACGGTTCCAGTCCGCAAGCGAGGTCTCCGTAACGAGCTGCACCGGCAGAGCAACGCCCGCGTTGTTGACCAACACGTCGATAAAGCCAAACGACTCCCGTACGTCTTTCACAATCTTCGCGACGTCCGCCGGAACAGTCAGATCGCCCGAAACGAGCAGCACCGAGTAGCCCGCGCCCGAAAGTTCATCATATAATGCGCGCGCTAGGTCTTCCCGCTCGCGATAGTGAATCGCGACACGGTGCCCTTCTTTTGCGAATCGCCGCGCGATGCCCGCGCCAATGCCGCGCGAGGAACCCGTTACCAATACCGTATGCTTCATACGCATCATTCTAGCAAACATGGGCCGTTCGCGCAATGCGAACCGGCGGAAAGGAGCCGCATGGAGCCGAAAACCCTGTACCTCGGCTGTCACTTATCAAACGCGAAAGGCTACGCGGCGGCGGGTCGCGTTGCGCTCTCGATTGGCGCGAACACGTTCCAGTTCTTTACGCGCAATCCCCGCGGCGGCAGCGCGAAGGAGATTGACCCGGCGGACGCAGAAGCGCTGCTCACGCTCTGCCAAGAACACACGTTTGGCACGCTGGTTGCCCACGCGCCGTATACGCTCAACCCCGCCTCTTCCGACGCGAAGGTGCGCGACTTTGCCTATCGCTGCCTGGGCGAGGACATTGTGCGGATGGAGTATTTTCCAAATCAGGTGTATAACCTGCATCCCGGCAGCCACGTTGGCACGGGGATTCCGACCGGCATCGCGCAGACCGCAACGTTGCTCAACGAGGTGATGTCCCCCGCGCAATCCGCCATAGTGCTCATCGAAACCATGTCCGGCGGCGGGTCGGAGATTGGCGGCACATTCGAGCAGATTGCCGAGTTGCTCTCGCGCATTCACGTGCAGAGCCGAATCGGCGTTTGCCTCGACTCCTGTCATGTTTTTGCGGCGGGCTACGACGTGAAGAACGATCTCGACGGCGTGCTGAGCGCGTTTGACCGGATCGTCGGGCTGCGATACTTACGCGCGCTGCACATCAACGACAGCCTGTTTGACCTCGGCAGCCATAAGGATCGCCACGCGCGCATCGGCGAGGGGTTCATCGGGCTGGAGGCGCTGAAAAAGATTGCACACCACGAAGCGTTCTCCGGCTTGCCAATGATTCTCGAAACGCCAAACGAGCCGCCGGAGCACGGTGAGGAAATGAAACTGTTACGGTAACAAAAAACCCCGCTCACGCGGGGTTTTGCTTTGCCTTTACGATGGGTTAATCCTGCAAAAAGAGATCGGCGTGCGCGCGTGCCATCGCCTCGAGCGTGTAGCCGCGAACGGTCGACAACGCGGCGTTCGATATCTGCTCACGCAAGACGTCGTTTGTGAGCAGCGCGTTCAGGTGCTCCGCAATCGGCTCCCAAACGTCGCAGGGAATCAGATACCCGTTCTGCCCGTTTTGAATCATTTCGCAGCCGGCGACGCAACCCTCCGTTGTGATCACCGGCAGGGCGTTTGCCATCGCCTCGTTGACCACGAGGCCCCAAACATCCCCGCGTGTTGCGAGCACAAACGCATCCGCCGCGCGATAATACGCCTGCACCGTGTCCTTTGGCGCGTACTCGACAAAATGCAGCCGGTCGAAGCCAACTTCTTTGGCGAGGTTAAGCCATTCGTCTTTTGGCGCTCCGCCGACGATGTACACACCCGTGTCCTCCGGCAAGCGCGCCGCCGCACGGATCAGAAGGTCGAACCCCTTGAGGTGTAACGCGCGCCCGACGCTGAGCACCATCCTGTGATACGGAATGCCAAGCTCCTGTTTTGCGGATTGTTTTTCTTCTTCGGTCAGCGGACGCGAAAGGATTTCCCGATCATAGATCGACGAAAACGGATAACGAACGATCCGCTCGCGCGGCACCCCCAGCGTTTCAAAAAAGCGGTCGGTCTGCGCTCCCGTGCTCCAGTAACGCGCCGCGCCGCCGACGAGCAGGCGCTTGACGGCTCTTGCGAGAATGTTCTCGTTTCGTAGCACGCCGCCGTCCAGCTCCATCTCGTAGGGAATGCGCCTTGCTTTCAGCGCGAGAATGGCAGCCGCTTCGGTTGCGTAGCCATAGTTCGTAACGACGACGTGATCGTACAGCCCGCGCTTGAGAAACGGCAGCACTTTCCAGTCCACCTTGCGCTCGTGGATATCCCCGTCGGAAAGAAAGATTGCGGTGAAGTTCAGCTTTTGATCGAGATTGTAGTTAAAGTCGGAAAACGGCGTCGTCTTCGCCTCAAACAACACGGTCAGATCAACCAGCTTGCCAAGCTCGTTGAAAAAGTTGATTCGATACGGCGCGGGAATGTTCGTGAGAAACAGCACTTTTTTCGTCATATCCGCCCCGCCGCCCTTTCGTAGAATGTTTGCAGTTCCGCCGCCGCGGACGCAATTTCGTAGCCGCGCTCCGCCAGCGCCCGCTCCGGCAACTCGCGGTTCGCGTTTACGGATGCACGAACGAAGACCTCCGCCCAAAGAGCGGAATCGTTCAGCGGCAGATACTCACAAGAAACAATCTGGGTGTCGCGCGGTACCGCGCAGGAAGCGACGCAGCCAAGACCGCTGGCCTGCGCCTCGATCAGGACGATGCCCAGCCCCTCAAAGCGCGAGGGCAACGCAAAGCAATCAAACGCGGAAAGCAGCGCGGGGATGTCCTCGCGAAAGCCGGTCAATACCACGTCCCGTTCCAACCCAAGCCGCGCAATGTGCTCTTCAATCTTGTTTCGATCTTCCCCGTCGCCAACCAACACGAGCGCCAGATCGCTTCGTTCCCTCTTTGCCTTGGCAATCGCGTCCAACAGAAACAGCTGATTCTTCTGATGCAGATCAAATCGACCGATGTGGCCAATCACAAAGCGATTTGTCAAACCCAATTCCGCTCGAATCCGGTTTCGTGCCGTTTCGTCAAAGCGATACCGCGCGCCGTCGATCGCGTTTCGCACGATTTGAACTTCACCAGACTGCATCCGATTGTTCCCGTAGAGAAACCGCCCCGCGTCCGCCGAGCAGGCGAGCAGGTTCGTCGCCACGGCGGGAATCCGCCGCCGCGCCAGCTCGTGCGCCGCGCGCCGAATCGGGTTCTGCGTAAGAAAGTCCGTGTTGTGGCAGTGTGAAATACGAACGGGAACGCAAAACTGTTTTGCGATGCCAAGCGGATAGGCGTTCATGCCGTCCATATGCGCGTGTACAACGTCATAACCCGCGCCGATGCAGTCGCATAGCCCCGCTTTGTTTCCCGAAGGATCGCTCCGCCGGTAGGGCACGTGCACCACCTTCGCGCCAAGTGCGAGCGCTTCCTGTTCGCGCGCGCCGAGCTCCAGCCCGTGCACGAGAATGTCCACCGCAACGCGTTCGCGGTCGAACCGCGCGGCGTAATTCAGCATCCAGCTCGCGATGCCGCCGCGATCCAGCGAGCCGCCGCTGACATAGAGCACGCTGAGCGGTTTCATGCCTTGCCTCCCTTGCAGATCTGCTCGTAGAGCGAAACATAGTCGCAGTACCGCTCGCGCTGGTCAAACATGGCCGCGCGACGCAGGCAATGCTTCTGCTTGAGCGAACTGACGCGAAAAATCGCGTCCGCGAGCGCGGGAGCGTCCCCCTTCGGCACGGCGACGCCGCAGCTGTCGTCCAGCGACTCCGCGCAGCCGCCCGTGTCGTAGCAAACCACTGGTGTGCCGCAGGCGAGCGCCTCAATTTGCGTGGTTGGAAAATTATCCTCCAGCGTCGGGTTAACGAATACGTCCGCGGCGGTGTACCACGCCGCGAGTTCGTTTGCGTTTGCCGTTCGTCCAAGCCCGATCATTCCCTTGAGCAGCGTCTGCTGCTGCATGCTGGAAAGACCGATCAGCGCGACAACCGCCTCGTCTCCAAGTCGCTCAAACAGATCGACAAACGTGTGCAACCCTTTTCGCGGCTCCCAAACGTTTGCCACGCCGAGCACCAGCTTTTGATTACCGATTTGGTACCGCTCTCTTAAATCGCTCTCGACGGGATGAAACGTGTTTCGGTCGATGCCGTTGTAGAGCACACGAACGGGATATTCGCTCAGGAACGTCTGTTCTACGAGATTCTTCAGCCATTTGGACGGGGTCACAATCGTAAGATTGCTTATCCCCGTCGTGATCGAGCGTTTTTCGAGGAGGTTTCGCGCGGACTGATCCGCAAACCAGCTTCTTGGGTAGGCTCTCTTTTGCGGACAGTTGCCGCAGAGATTGCGCCAGCGCTCGCAGTTGACCGCGTCGAAAAACGCGCAGTGTCCCGTAAAGGCGTTGCAGTCGTGCAGCGTCCATACGACGGGGATTCCCGTAAATCGTAAATAATGAAACAGTACGCGCCAATCCAGATAGTAACCATGCAGATTGTGCAGCTGAATCACGTCCGGCCGAAACGCTTCGATTCGGCGAATCATGCGCCGCGTCGCCAGCGTGGACGCGAACCCCTGCCGGTCGGTCAGCCGCGCAAAGAGCGTATGCGCATAGAATTCGGCGGTGCTTTCGATTCGCTCGCAGGCAATTCCGGCGGCCGGTTCCCCGCGGCCAAACAGCAACAGGCTTTCGTGCCCGGACTCTTGGAGTACGCGCGAAACGCCCGCGGCAATGCGCCCCGTGCTTCCGGTGCAGACGGAATTGATCTGTAGAATCCTCATGGTCGTTATTTTAGCATACGGTTGGCTTGCAGGCAATTGCCGGGAAAAAAGCAATGGTGTATAATAAGTGCGATACATTTCATAAAGTCACCTGTTCTTGCTTTTTATCGTTCCGATCTGAAAGGAGCATATCGCAATGGAAGCCGTCAAAAAACCAGGCGTAAAACAACCGTTTAATCTCTCAAAACGCATCGAATGGCTGCGAAACTATTACTTCAAAGGCGATCAGCGCAACTGGAACAACGAATTCTCCGCGTTTACCACGGGCGAGCCTTGGGACGAGGTGTTCGACGAGACCAGCTTTCTGATCGTGCCGGAGGTATATTCGTTCTTTCCAACGTTCCGCAGGTCGTTTCAAATGGCCGCGCGAACGATTGAGCCGCCAAAGGGCTTTTATTCGCTCAGCATTGCCGAGCGGCGCGCCTGGCTGATGAAGGAAGCGATTGTCAACCGCGTTCCGCAGGAGATTCTGCCCGGCGATCTGATCGCGGGCGGGCGGTTCAACGTGATGGCCTCGCGCTGCTGGTCCAAGCAGGAAGCAAAGCGGCGAAACGAGCTGCTGCTCTCCAAAGAGGGTATTCGCAAAGCGACATTTGAGTTTCAGGACCGCGGCTACGGCAACTGCGGCGCGACCAGCGGGCACCTGATTCCCGACTATCCGCGCATTCTAAAAGACGGGTTCTCCGGCGTCAAGGCGGATCTCGAAGCAAAGCTCAACACACTAACCCCCGCCGAGCAACAAGGCGAAAAAGGCGGTCAGCTCCGCGCGATGATCTCAAGTTGCGACATGCCCGTTGAGCTCGCCAGTAAATACGCCGCGCTCTGCCAGACGCTTGCGGACGAGGAGAGCGACGTCGTTCGCCGGCAGGAGCTGCTGGACATGCGCGAAAACCTGCTCCGCGTGCCAAACCTGCCCGCGCGCGACTTTTACGAAGCGCTGCAGTCGCTCTGGCTGACGCATATGCTTGTGCTCACGGACGAGAACTATCCCGGCGCTGGCGTTTCCTTCGGACGAATCGACCAATATCTGCTGCCCTACTGGCAGGAATCGATCAAAAACGGCATGAGCCGCGAATTCGGCAAGGAGATTCTCAAGTGCTTCTGGATGCACT